>CAITNQ010000071.1 GCA_903893785.1 uncultured Gemmatimonadota bacterium | reverse complement strand
GGCGGACCTGCTACCTCCTGTGGGGCGGTCGTGCGTCTCGCGGAGCGTCGCGGGGAGCACTCGGCACACGGGTGAGGCAAAAAAAGAAAGGGGCTACGACCGGCGGGTCGTAAGCCCCTTGTCAGTAGTGGTCGGGGTGGTCGGATTCGAACCGACGACCACCTGCTCCCAAAGCAGGTGCGCTAACCGGACTGCGCTACACCCCGGCAAGATGGTAGCCGCCGTCCTCCGTCGCTGTGGCGGCGCGGTTGCGAGCGGTGGCGCTGCTCGCCGCCCGCCACGACGGCGGTAGCAGCCGCTGGAAGGCGGACAATACCTAAGGAAGATAGGCCGATGCCCGCCGACGGGCAACGCACCCAGAAGGCGGTGCCCTGCCGTGCGGCAACGTGTCCGGATCCGTGTGGCCTGCCCATGGCCAACGGGTAGGGGCGCGACGGCCTCCCGGTAAGGGGCACGCGCGGGTAGCCGCGCCGGCCGCGAGGCGCCGGCCAGGGCGCCGACGGCGCCCAGTCGGCTTACCACCGTTGCCGCAGCCGGGCAACGCGCCCGGAGAGTGGGCCCCCAAGGGGCTGCGCACCCGACTGGAGGTGCCCCCAACGGGCCACGCACCCGGCCGGCCGCGCCTGCGGATGGGCAACGGCAGAAGGCTGCGGCGGCCTCGGTCCAGTACGCACCGCAGCTCGCCGGACTCACCCGCGGTACTGGTTGATCTCCTGGCGCATGGCCTCGGCGGCGCGGCGGGCCGCATCGGCAAAGTCGGCGCCCTGACCGGCGTACATCACCCCGCGGGACACATTGACGATGGCACCACGGCCGGCGCGGTCTCGGCCGCCTTCGACGGCGGCGCGCAGGTCGCCGCCCTGGGCTCCCACGCCCGGGATCAGGAACGGCATGTCGCCAGCCAACTGCCGCAGTTCGGCCATAGCCTCAGGCCGTGTGGCGCCCACGACCAGGCCGCAGTTGCCGTGGGTGTTCCAAGCCGCTGCCTGGCGCGCCACCCGTTCGTACAGCCGTTCGCCGCCGCCCGCCAGGACCTCGGTCTCGAAGTCGGCCGCGCCCGGGTTGGACGTCAGGCAGAGCAGGAAGACGCCCCGGTCCTGCCGTGCCAGGAAGGGCAGGACGGCGTCGCGTCCCATGTAGGGGTTCACCGTCAGCGCATCGGCGCCCAGGCGGTCCAGGAACATGCGCGCGTAGTGTTCAGCCGTGTTGCCGATGTCGCCCACCTTGGCGTCCAGAATGACCGGCACATGGGCGGGGATGGCCGCCAACGTCTGCTCC
Organism: uncultured Gemmatimonadota bacterium; assembly: GCA_903893785.1. Taxonomy (GTDB): domain Bacteria; phylum Latescibacterota; class UBA2968; order UBA8231; family UBA8231; genus CAITNQ01. The sequence goes on along the minus strand of CAITNQ010000071.1, from coordinate 12,682 downwards.
AGTGTCGGCCAACCGGCTGGCCCCAGGGAGCCGAAAAAGGCGAAGTTCGGTTTGAAGGCGCAGGCTTGATCGGCCGTGGCCGCGATGATCTCGCGGTTGAAGGTCAGTACCGGGTTCGCCTCTTTGGCCAACGACGCTGGGATCTTGGCCGGATCAGGGTCCAGGCCCACGCACAGCAGCGACTGGTGGCGGTCGATGGCCTGGTCCAGCTTGTCGCGGAATGTCATCACGGGCCTCGCGGGTGGGCGGCGAGCCACCCGTGGGCTCGGGCCGCAGGTTACCATGCCGCACTGGGGCCGGTCAGGTTCGCGGTGAACGCGTGGGGCCCGTGCGCGCACCCCGACCTGCCGTCAGGGGCGAGTCTGGCCCACGGGGGCCGTGGCATCGGCCGCCGGGCCGACAACAAAGACCACACGGCACTGCCGCAGGAACCCGGTCACGGCGTCGGCCATGGCAATGCGCACGCGATCCTCGTCGCTGACCACGGCGTCGGTGCGGTTGTTGCCGGCGGCGGCCACCGCCTTGACGATCAACGGATTGCGGGTTTGGGCGCCGAAGCGATCGCTGACCAGTGCTTGGTCCCAGTCGCACAGATAGCCGGCGATGCCCATGCTGGCCGCGTACCCGGCGTCGGCGCCGGCGCCGGTGAACACCACCCGGCCCTCCGCGTCCAGGATGCGCGGCGCCAGGCCCGGCCGCAGGTCCAGACCGCGGGCGTCCACCAGCAGGCCCGTGTAACGGACCACGTCGAAGCGCGAGGTAGGGCCTGTGGCCGCGGTTGAGGCGCCGTCGCGCGCGGCCGCGGCATCGCCCGCATTGGCGGGTGCCGTACGGGTGGCCACCGTTGACGCGCCAGCGCCGGCAGCGACCCCGGCGGGGCCGCCCAGGACCGGCAGCAGGGCTCGCAGGAAGTCGTCGGTCAGCTTCAAGCGCAGGGCGACACGGTACACGCCGTCGCGCTCTTCCTGACTGCCCGGCACGATCGTGGCCCCTTGGACCAGACCGGTGACTCGGGTGCGGATGGTGTCCGAGGTCACCATCGCCAGACTCACCTGAGTCTCGGCGTCAACGCGGACTTGGCCCACCAGTTCCAGCAGGTTGCGGTACGCCACGGCTTTGGCTGCCCTCTGACCCAGCAGCCGTTGCAGGGCCGGGCTATCAACCCCGGCAGGCGCCACACCCTCGCCGTATACCCGCAGCGTGTGATCGGACCAGTCGATCTGGCCCTCGACCGGCTGGCCGCCCGGGCCGGCGACGTTGACCGATTCCTCCACTGCCTGAGCCGCCACCACGGGGGGCAGGGCGAAGCCGATGGCCAGCGATAGCGGGAGGGCGAACAACAGGGCGCGGGTCAAAGGTGGGCACCAGCGGCGCATGGCGGGCCTCCGATGGACAGGGGGCGGGCGAGGGGTGACCGGAGTGGGTCTGTAAGCCGAGTTCTGTCCGCCCCGTGGAGCCGACCCCGAAGGGGCAGCGCGGGGCTGTGCGAGCATTCATCTGGGGCAGCGGTTACCCGACTGCCTCGGTGCGGCCTACCCGGGGATGCTGACGAGGCGGACCACCTCTCTCCCCCTATTTGGCCTTGCTCCGGACGAGGTTTTCCCTGCCATTCGCGTCGCCGCGAACGCGGTGAGCTCTTACCTCACCTTTTCACCCTTACCGGTACCCGCAGGCACCGGCGGTATGTTTTCTGTGGCACTGTCTGTAGGGTCGCCCCTCCTGGGTGTTACCCAGCGTCCTGTCCTGTGGAGCTCGGACTTTCCTCACCGCCCTGCGGCGGCGCGCTCGCCCGACCCACTCCGGCGGTCCCCCGCCTCAACTCGATTGCTCATCCCAGATCAGAATGGCGCCGCAACTCTCGCACAAGTAGACCTGAGCGGTGTAGCGCACGTTGCTGCGCTGCTGCGCTGGCAGCTGCCGGAAGCACACCCCGCACGCTCCCTTGCGAATCGGCGCCACGCGCGTTCCGCGCCGTTTCCGGCTGCGTTCATACATGCGCAGCAGCGCCGGGTCCACGGAAGACAGGACCCGCTCGCGATCGGCCACCACGCCATCTACCTGCTGCTGCAGCGTCGCCAGATCGGCCTCCAAGGCGTCGATCCGGGGCTGCTGGGCCGCACCTGTGTCTTCATAAGCCTGGCGCTTGGCCACCAGCTCCTGAGCCAGGGCCTGGCCCCGCTCCATGGCGGTCAGGATATGGCCCTCGAGGTCGGCCATGCGGGCTTTGTCGGCTTCGATCTCCTGCTGCAGGGCGTCGTACTCGCGATTGGTCGACACCGACGAGAACCGCGCCTCGTGTTCCTTGAGACTGGCCTTGGCCGCGGTCAGTTCCCGCTCGTGCTTACGCTGCTCGCGGCCGTTGTCGTCGATGCTGCGCTCCTGGTCCTCAACCGCCGTGCGGGCTTGGTCGATGTCTCGTTGCCGCGTGGTTATCTCCTCGGGGTAGCGGTCCCTGCGGTCCTCCAGGTCCTGGAGTTTCTTGTCAATGTCCTGGAGCTTGAGCAAGTCCAGCAGACCGTCTTTCATAGGTTCGATCCCTACCTCGTCGGAGTAATGGGCAGCCCGGCGCCGGAGACAAAAAAAGAGTGCACCGCTGCGGTGCACTCGGGATGCCCTGAGCGGGCGTTGAGCCCGCCGATGTGCCGGAAAACGGAGCCGCAGCCGTCGCCGGTCAACTGCGGCCGCCGGCGCCAGATCGAGTAACTGGATCTGGGCCAGGCGAGGCGTGTGCTACGTGCGGGGAACGACTTTGGAGTATTGGACGCCATCCTGTTGGGGCCAAGACCTGACGAGACAGAGTACGCTTAGAGTACAAGTTAATGTCGACCTTTTGCGTAACAGGGTCAACCCCGAACCGGCCGGTCGCGGCCGGCGTTGCCCGGCCGAACGGGCGCAGTACGTTAGCAGCAGACGGGGCGGCGGCCGCCACCGCCGCGGCAACCGGCAGCTGAGGGGGAACGGATGAGGCTCAAAGACAAAGTGGCCCTGGTCACCGGGGCCGGGCAGGGCATTGGCCGCGGCATCGCGCGGATGTTCGCTCGGGAGGGCGCCCGTCTGGTGCTGGCGGCCCGTTCGCAGGACAAGCTTGCGCGGTTGGAGAGCGAACTGTCGGCCGCCGGCACGCCGGTCCTGGCCCAGGCCACGGATGTGGCGGTGCGCGGCCAGATGGAGGCGCTGTTCGCCGCTGCGGCCGAACGCTTCGGGCATCTGGACGTGTTGGTCAACAACGCGGGCGTGGGGCTGGGAACGCCGGTGGACAAGGTCCGCGACGAGGACTACGACCGGGTGATCAACACCAACCTGCGGGGCATGCACCTGGGTTGCCACCTGGCGGTGCCGTTGATGCGTCGGGCCGGCAAGGGGTCGATCATTAACATTTCCTCCGTGCACGGCGTCGAGGGCAGCCCCGGCAACACGGTGTACGCGGCCACCAAAGGCGGCATCATCGGCGCCACACGCGCCCTGGCCGCCGAGTTAGCGCCGGACTTCATCCGCGTCAATGTCATCAGTCCGGGGGCCATCTATTTGGGGGGGGATCAAGGGTACGGGCCGCCGGCCGGCCTGACCCCGGAGGCGGAAGAGGAATACCGGCGGCGCTGGGGCGACGAGAACCGGGTCGTGCACCGTTACTACCAACCGCTTGAGGTGGTTGGCGAGCCCGTGGACATCGCCTACCTGGCCGTGTACCTGGCGACCGACGAGTCACGTTTCGTCACGGGTCAGGACATCACCGTCGATGGCGGCCTGACTACCTACCTGGCCGACTTCCCGCGCCCTGATCTGCGGGAGAAGCGGGACCGCGATCGCGAGGAGATGCGTCGCTTCGTCGAAGCAAACCAGAAGCCATCCTGACCGGCGCGGTCCGGATGGGCGGGCATCAGCCGCGGGGTTGGTGCCAGGGGCGGCCGTGGTGCCGCCGGCAGACCGCGCAGTGCCACAGGGCCGCGGCCAGCACCAGGCACACCAACCCCAGGAACACGGCCCCGACCGTGTCGTGCAGGGCGATCCGGGGGTTGTTGGAGCGGCGGGGGTTGTTGCTGCCGCCCGGTGCCGGGCGGTCGGGGGAGGTGGCGCGCGGCAGCGGCGGGACTGCGGGCTCGGACATGGCGTGCGACTCCTGGCTGGCGGGTGGCTGCGGGGCGGTACCGATGGCGGTTTGTGCCCTCGCAATGGGTCGCGCCGGGGGGCCTGCGGCGATGCGAGTGGGGCGGCACCACCCGAACGCCTGGCTTGCCAACAGATGCAGCAGAACCGGCGCCGCGGCAAGGGCTGGGGTAACGACACGGCTGGCAGTGGGAGCGCAGTACGGCCATGCGGCCAGGGTCTGAGGCGCGCCGCCCGGCCTGGCGCCGCCGACGTGCCCACCCGGGCGGGACCACGGCTGGACGCCGAGATTGGCGTGGCGCTCGGACGGATGGGTTGAGGGTCGGCGGCAGGACTGCACGGACCCCATCCGCTCGCGGCCAGGGTCTGAGGCGCGCCGTCCAGTCTGGCGCCGCCAGCATGCCCACCGGGGCAAGACCACGACGGGATGGTCGCGGGACCACAATCGGCAGGCGATGGCCGGCGGGCGTGCGGCCCGCACGTGGAGGTGTATGAACCCGGTGAACGGGCCTGAGCGGTGGATGACCATCCGCGTGTATGGCAGCCTGCTGCACACCGTGGGCGCCTGGCACATGGACCCCGCTCCGGCTGGGTCGGCGCCGCGCCAGTTCGCCGTCGATGACATCGACGCGTGGATGCGCCAGTGCGCTGATCGCGGTGCCACCGCTGTTCTGTGGCAGGCCAACAACGGCGGCCTGTGGACCCACCCCAGCCCGGTGTTCCCCCTGGCCGGGCCACCGTGCCGCGAGCACAACGAGGCCTACACCGAGGTGTGGGGTTTCCTGGGCGAGCAGGTGCGCCGGTTCGACAACCTGACCGTAGCCATCGACCGCTGTCATGCCCATGGCCTGCGCTTCGTCTACGGGTTCTGCCCCTGGGACTTTGTCGACAGCCCGTTCGAGGCCAGCGTCTTCCACCCGGATCTGTGGGTCCTGTCGCGACGTGGCGAGCCGTTCCACGGCGTTCCCTGTTATGCCGACGAACGCGTGCAGCGCCTGGTTCTGGCTCACCTCGTCGACGTTCTCGACCGGGGCGTTGACGACCTGGCGCTGTCGCCATTCTCGCATCTGCAGGCCCACGGCCTGGACCAGCCTGGCTACTATGGCTTCAATGCCCCGTTGGTGGCCGCGTACCAGGCGCGACACGGTCGCGATCCGCGCCTGTTCCTGGGGCCGCCGCCGGGTCTGGCGGCCGTGCACGGCGACCTGTTCACCGGTTTTCTGCGCCAACTGCACGGCGAGACGGCCCGCCGGGGCCAGCGCCTGATTCCCTTCTCGCCCGCCGATGGCCACTGGGGTTGGGGTGGGGCTGGCGGCGGTCAACTGCTGGGCCACGTGAGCAATGGGCAGCCGCCGCCGTCGGCGGCCCCGGCGTGCAGCATCCAGTTCCCCTGGCGCCAATGGGTCGCCGAAGGCCTGGCTGACGCGCTGCTGCTGCTGGCCGCTCCCCAGGACGCCGTGGCCACGGCGGGCCACCTGGCGGCCGAAACCAACCTGCCCCTGCTGCTGTGGCACAAGACGGCTTCTTCGGCCGGCGCTGGGCTCTGGTCACAGTACCTGGACGAAGCGGCGGCGGTGCGCCAAGGCAGTCTGCACGGGTACGTCGTACATGCCACGGCCCTGGGCACCCAGGGCCCTCAGCTGGAGCGCCTCTGGCAGCTGCTGGCAGCCGGCCGGTGAACCGTTCGCAGCCACCAATCGGGCTGCGCCAGGAGGGCGCACCAGGCCGGCTGGCCGACCCTTCGTCGGCACCACTACACCTTCCATTCGATCGAGGGTATCTATGTCCGCACCTGGGTTAAATCGCGCCGTGAACATCTGCTGTATCGGCGCTGGCTATGTCGGCGGCCCAACCATGGCCATGATCGCCAGCCAGTGTCCGCAGCATCGCGTCACCGTGGTCGACGTCGACCAGGGGCGCATCGACGCGTGGAACCGCGGCCCGCTGCCCATTTTCGAACCCGGACTCGAGGAGCTGGTGGCCGGGTGCCGGGGCCGCAACCTGTTTTTCACCACCCAGGTGGACGCGGCCATCCGCGCCGCCGAGATCATCTTCCTCGCGGTCAACACGCCGACGAAGAGTTTCGGGGTAGGTGCCGGACGGGCCGCCGATCTGCAGTACCTGGAATCCTGCGCCCGCCGCATCGGCGCCGTCGCTGAAGGCCGCAAGATTGTCGTCGAGAAATCCACGGTGCCGGTGCGCACGGCCGCCGCCGTGCAGGCCATCTTGGCGGCTCACGCCGGCCGGGCCAGCTTCGAGGTGCTGTCCAATCCGGAGTTCCTTGCCGAAGGGTCGGCGGTGGCCGATCTGCGCCAACCCGACCGGGTGCTCATCGGCAGCGAGCGCACGGCCAGCGGCGAAGCCGCCGCCGAAGTGCTGGCTTCCGTGTATGCCGGGTGGGTGCCGCGGGACCGCATCCTGACCACCAACCTGTGGTCTTCGGAGCTCTCCAAACTGGCCGCCAATGCATTCCTGGCCCAGCGCATCTCGTCCATCAACGCCATCTCGGCGTTGTGTGAAGCCACCGGCGCCGATGTCCAGGAGATCGCTCACGCCGTGGGCCGGGACGCCCGCATCGGGTCGCGTTTCCTGCAGGCCTCGGTGGGCTTCGGCGGGTCGTGTTTCCAGAAAGACATCCTGAACCTGGTGTACCTGTGCCAGCACTTCGGTCTGCCTGAGGTGGCGGCCTACTGGCAGCAGGTGGTGGCACTCAACGACTACCAGAAGCAACGATTTGCGCGCCGCCTGGTCGAAGCCCTGTTCGGCACTGCTGCCAACAAACGCATCGCGGTCCTCGGGTTCGCCTTCAAGAAAGACACCAACGATACCCGCGAGACCCCGGCGATCGCTGTCTGCCGGGATCTGTTGGTGGAACGGGCCCAGTTGGCGATCTACGACCCCCGGGTCAGCGCCGGTCGGATCGAGGCGGACCTGGCTCCCTGGCTCGATCTGGGCGGTCATATCGAGGTGTGCAAAGACCCGTACGCGGCGGCGGCGCAGGCCCACGCCGTGGCCGTGCTCACCGAATGGGACGAGTTCCGCAGCCTGGACCTGGAGCGGGTGTACGCCGGCATGCTCAAACCTGCCGTGCTGTTCGACGGCCGCAATGTCATTGATTTGGCGGCAGCTCGCCGACTGGGCTTCCAGCTGCACGCCATCGGTCGGGCCGTGCCCGAACCGCGCCTGGGGGGAGCCACCCGGTGAACGTCTGGGCATCGCTGGGCCACGGGCCAGGCCGTTGGCTGCGCGGCAGTTTCCACGGCCACTGTGCCGAGGCCAGCGCCTGCGCCACGGTACCGCTGGCCGAAAGCACCCGCAGCTATGCGGCCCTTGGCGCGGGTTTCGTCACGCTGACGGACCACGACCGCGTTACCGACCTGACTGGCTTTGCGGCCGCATATCCTGACCTGGTATTCGTGGAGGGCTTCGAGCACAGTGCGCGGGAGAACCTGGTCTTCGCCGGCCCTGCCGTGCCGCCGCTGCACCGGTGGCCGCTGGAAGAGGCGCTGGCGCTGGCCCGGTTGGACGTACTGACCCTGGTGTGCCATCCGCAGCCCTACGCCTCGGGACGACCTTACTGGACGCTGGCCAAACTCGACGCCCTCGGTACGCGCCCCGACGGCGTCGAAGTGTTCAATGGCCACTACGGCACACCCACGGCGCGGACCCACGGCCGTCAGCCTCTGGGCACTGGTTTGTGGGATGAAGCCCTGACCGCCGGGTACCGGATGTGGGGTTTTGCCAATGACGACTTCCACGACCCTGAAGACCTGGGCAACGCCTGGAACATGGTCTGGGCCGCGGCGCCCACGGCGGCGGCCGTGGTAGCCGCGGCTCGGGCGGGGCGCAGCTATGCGAGCACCGGCCTGCTGTTGCGCGCCGCGACGGTGACCGCCGACACCTGCCGGGTGGAACTGGCCGCCGAGGCTACGGGGCGCTTCGTCGGTCCTGGCGGCCAGGTGCTCAGCGAGTCCACCGGAAGCTGTTTCGTCGGCCGGCGCGGGCGGCACGCGTACCTGCGTTTTCAGGCCGAGGGCCCCACCGGTGCTCTGTGGCTGCAACCGGTGTTCCGCGACGACGACTGAGCGACGCCTGGCGGCGCGCCAGACCCGGCTGCGGACCCGGCCTTCAGCCGTCAGGCGGTGAGTTACCCCTTGGTCCGGAGGATCCCGACCCGCGGCGCCGGACGCCCTGGGCCGGATCCGCGTGGCTGCGTCAACCGGTTGTCACCCGCCCGGTGACCGGGTGCATGGGATCTTGATAGCCCCGACCCGCGTGTTCGCCGGGCGGTACCAAGGCGTCGATCGCGGCCTCCAGGTCGCGAGTGATCGGCACCTGCAGGGCGGTCAGGTTGTCCTGCAGCTGCGCCAGCGTGCGCGGTCCCAAGATGGGCGCGGTGATCAGGCGGTTGGCCAGCACCCAGGCCAGCGCCAGCTGCGACGGTGTGCAACCTGCCTGTGCTGCCAGCGAAGCCACCTCCGTGGCCAGGGCGAAGTTGGCCTCGCGGTACTCCGTCTCCATGAGCCGCGGATTGCCGCGCGCGGCGCGGGAACCGGCCGGCGGGGTGGCCCCGGCCTGGTATTTGCCGGTGAGCACGCCGCGCGCCAGCGGGCTGTAGCTGCAGACGCCGACGCCCGCCGCAGCGCAGCCGGGCAGCACCTCAATCTCCACGTCGCGATTGGCCAGGTTATAGAGCGGCTGGGCCGCTACCAGGCGATCCCACCCATGGCGTTCCTGCAGCCCCAGTGCGCTGCCGATCTGCCAGGCGCGGAAATTGGACACGCCGACATAGAGGACCTTGCCGGCGCGCACTAGGTCGTCCAGCGCCGCCAGGGTCTCGTCCAAGGGTGTCGTAGCGTCCCAGGTGTGCAGGTAGTAGAGATCAATGTAGTCTGTTCCCAGACGCCGCAGGCTGGCCTCTGCGGCCTGGCGCACGTGCTTGCGGCTGCCACCGGCGGTGTTGGGGCCGCGTCCTTCGGTCGGCAGACCGAACTTGGTTGCCAACACCAGGTCGTGACGCCGACCCGCCAGGGCCTTGGCAACGACCCGCTCAGAGGCGCCACCGCCGTATTTGTCGGCCGTGTCGAGGAAGTTGATGCCGTGATCCAGCGCGGTCTCGATGATGGTCAGCGATTCCTCTTCCGGCGTGGCGTCGCCGAACATCATCGTGCCCAGGCACAGACGCGACACTTTCAGGCCCGAACGGCCTAACGCGCGGTATTCCATCGCAAGCGCTCCTCTCGACAAAGGCGGCGGGGATCGTCCCAAGATAGGCATCGGCGCGCCTTTGGCGTAAACACCGCCGACGGGCGTCGGCCCCAGGGCTCATCTTGACGCCAATCGACGCACGCTGTACCAGTATGGACTACCACCGAGGTCCGGCATCTGCCGGTCCGGTGGCCGGGATCCGCCACCCCAGGCCCGAGGCCAGGGTCCCGCATCCGCGGTCCGGCGTCAGGCCGCAGACCCACCCGACGCACGGTTCACGCTGCCTCCCACCCCGGCTTCCACTACCATGCCTACGCCCTGCTCCATGGCCGCAGGTCCGGCCCGATGCTCACGGAGGCGCTGTGGCTGACGCGCTGACCGGCCCCCGGACACCGACTCGGGCTCGCCCGCAGTGGGCCTGGTTGGTGCCGCTACTGACCACTCTGGTCGTCCTCGCAGTCGCCGCCTGGCTATGGCGCCAGGGCCAGGCCTACTATCGGCTGCCGTCGACGATCCGCCCTGACGCCCCGCTGCACCATGTCCTCGACGCCAGCGGCTCGGTTGGCCACCGGTTGGGCATCGCGGGTAGCCTGATGATGGCCGCCATTCTGCTCTACACGCTGCGCAAGCGGCTGCGCTGGCTACAGCAGGCGGGCTCCCTCCGCCACTGGCTTCAGGTCCACATCCTGTTCGGCCTGCTCGGCCCGGTGCTGGTCACCTACCATACGGCCTTCAACGTCGGCGGCCTGGTGGCCATCGCCTACTGGAGCATGGTAGTCACCATGCTCAGCGGCATCTTCGGCCGTTACCTCTTCGCCCAGTTGCCCGGGCCCCTGTCCCTGGCCGATGTCCGGGCGGCCGAAGAGGAGTGTGGCGCCCTGGAGCAGGAGCTGGCCAGGGTGTTGCAGGAGCAGCCCGCGGCGGCCGCGGCCGTGGCTCGGTGGGCCCCGCCGGCCCATCTGACTCCAGCGCGCGGGCTGCTGACCGACGTTCTGCGGGCCGACCTGCTGCGCCCCTGGATGCGTTGGCGCCTGGCCCGGGCCCTGGGGCATCAGGCGGGCCTGACGCCGACGGCGGCCCGGAGGCTGGCCCGGAGCGCCATGCGGCGGGCGCTGCTGACCCGTCGTCTGGGCGGGGCCGCGGCCATGGAGCGTCTTTTCCACCACTGGCATGTGCTGCACCGGCCTTTCGTGTGGATCATGTTCTTGGTGGTCGCGGTGCACGTGGGGGTGGCAGTGCTGTTCGGTTACTCCGGGATCTGACGTGGACAATGTGATTGTCATCGCCATCGCGGCGGCCCTGCTGGCCGTCTTCGTCGTGCCCTACTACCTCCGCGCCCGGCGCCAGGAACAGATTAACCGCGAGCGTCTGGCACACAACCAGGCCGCGGGCCTGGACGAACCGCCGACGCTGCATCCGGTGGTTGACCCAGGCGTGTGCCTGGGCAGCGGGGCCTGCGTGGCTGCCTGCCCCGAAGGGGATATCCTGGGTCTGATCCACGGTCGCCCAGTGCTGCTCAATGCCTCACGGTGCGTGGGCCACGGACAGTGCGCCGCCGCCTGCCCGGTCAGCGCCATCTCGCTGGTGTTCGGCACCGCTCGTCGCGGGGTCGACATCCCGCATGTGCAGGGCACTTTCGAGACGAATGTACCCGGAGTTTTCATCGCCGGCGAACTGGGCGGCATGGGACTGATCCGCAACGCGGTCCGGCAGGGACGCCAGGCGGTGGAACACATCGCCCGGCGACCGCGGGCGGACGAGGGTGAGTACGACCTGCTGGTTGCGGGGGCCGGGCCCGCGGGCCTGGCGGCGTCGCTGACCGCCCGCCAACATGGTCTGCGATGCCGCACGTTCGAGCAGGAGGCGCCGGGTGGGGCCGTGCGCCACTACCCGCGCCAGAAGCTGGTGATGACGGAGCCCATGGAGATCCCGCTATATGGCCGGGTTCCGTGGCGCCAGGCCAGCAAGGAGCAACTGCTGGCCCTGTGGGATGAGGTCATGGAGCGCACCGGACTGGAGGTCTGCACCGGCGAACGTCTGCAGAGCGCCCGGCGCGACGGCGCCTCGCTGGTGGTGCAGACCACGGCCGGCGAGTTCCGCACCCGCCACCTGCTGCTGGCCATCGGCCGGCGCGGCACGCCCAACCGCCTGGGGGTGCCCGGGGAGGATCTGGCCAAGGTGGCGTACCATCTGATTGAGCCCGAACACTACGAAGACCAGCGAATCATGGTCGTCGGCGGCGGCAACACCGCCCTGGAGGTGGCCTGCGCCCTGGCCCGCCCGCAGCGCCGCAACCGCGTCACCCTGGTGCACCGCGGTGACTCCTTCGGCCGCGCCCGGCAGGAGAACCAAGCCCTGGTCCAGCAGCTGGCCGCCGACGGTCAGCTGACCGTGCGCCTTGGTTGTCAGGTGGGCCACATCCACCCCGAGCGCGTGGACCTGATCACGGGGACAGCCACGGACGCGGTGCCCAACGAACAGGTGTTCGTCTGCGTCGGCGGGTCGCTGCCAGTGGCCCTGCTCAACGAGTTGGGCGTGGCCATCGAACGCAAGTTCGGGGAGGCGTGATGAGGCGTGCCAGCTGGTTTCTTGTCGCCCTCATGGTGCCAGTGGCAGCCGCGGCCCAGCTGCTGTCGCCCGATCACCTGGCCAAGCCCCATGCGCAGCTGGAGGGCCTGAGTCAGTGCACCAAATGCCACGAACTTGGGCAGCGGTTGGACGAACGGAAGTGCCTGGAGTGCCACCAGGCCCTGGCTGCCCGGCTCAAGGCAGGGTCCGGGTACCACGCTCGCCTGACGGACCGGCGCTGCATTGACTGCCATCCCGACCACCGGGGCGTCGATTTTCCGTTGATCCGTTGGGACCGCGACCGTTTTGACCACGATTCCACCGGGTACGCTCTGGAGGGCGGCCATCGCCGCCTGCGGTGCGACCAGTGCCATCGCGGTACCTCGTACCTGGGCCTGTCCGCCGACTGCACGGCCTGCCATCAGGACCCTCACCGCGGCCAGTTTTCCGGCAGCTGCACCGCGTGCCACACGCCCGCGGGTTGGAAGCCGGCGGGGGTGGACCACGCCCGCACGCGCTTTCCGCTCCGTGGCGGCCATGCCAACGTGGCCTGCGCTGCCTGCCACGTACAGGGTAAGTACCGCGGGTTGAGCTTTGCCCAGTGCCGCGACTGTCATGCCGATCGCCATCAGGGTCAGTTCGCCGATGACTGCGCCGCCTGCCATGAAGTGACCGGGTGGCGGCCGGCCAGGTACGACCACGACCGAGCTGGTTTCCAGCTACTGGGCGCCCACCGGCAGGTGGAGTGCGGCCGCTGCCACGTGCAGGGGCGGTACCGCCCTGTAGCCCATGGCTCCTGCAG
>CAITNQ010000070.1 GCA_903893785.1 uncultured Gemmatimonadota bacterium | reverse complement strand
GGGCCTACTTCGACGATTTGCTCCGTCGCGTCATGGCCCACCCGGTGAGCCAACTGCGCCAGTTGCTGCCCGACCAGTGGCGTCCGCTGGAGCGTGACCCCCGAGGCTTGATCGTCGCGCGCTGATCGCATCCGCGTCGGCAAGCCCTCCATCGCCAGCGGTCGCACGCTGTCTCCTTCGCCCGCTACCCTTCCGACCGCTCTCCCGGCCGCCTCAACCGGAAATCCTTGCCGAATGTGGGTTGGCCGGACGGTTAGTGCGCCGGGACAAACCGGCGAGGAGTAGTGGATGCAAGAGCCACACAGGGAAGACTCAGCCAGTCACCCTGACCCCGAGTCATGCGCACGTGGCGGCAACGGCACGGGCGAAGCGTTGACAGGGGCACACGCAGGCCAGCCATTGAGCTGCGAAATCAGGCAGTCCGGGGCGCCGACGTCGTTAACCGAGGCGGAAGGCCACACCGGCGGTAGCGTTATCGGCAAGCTGCCGTCGGGCCCCGCGCAGTCGAAGACCCTGCGCATGCGTGGAAACTCCTTGCACGGGACCCGGGAGATCCCACCGGCGTCCGCTCCAGATGGTGGGGCGGACCGGTCGGCAAAGGCCGAAGGCCGTAAAGCTGACAAGCACGCCGGCGGGAAGTCGGACGGTCGTATAATACCGAAGAAGCAGGCGAACAAGGTCGGACCAACCCGGTCGGCAAGGCGGGACGGCGAGGCGGCGGAGTCTGTGGAGGGAAGGCGACCGGCCAAGGGAAACGCGCTGTTGGCGGCCGCGTCCCGGACTCAGCGCCGGGGTGACGCGTCGATCGGCCTGCAACGCGTGCGAGAAGGGGCACGTCGGGATCGACGTGCACGGTTCACCTGTCTACTGCACCACGTGACCGTGGCGCTACTGCGGGACAGCTTCTTGGCCCTCAAACGGCAAGCGGCACCCGGGGTCGACGGGGTGACGTGGGCGCAGTATGAGGTCGGGCTCGAGGGTCGTCTGACGGACCTGCACCTGCGGGTCCATCGGGGCACCTACCGGGCGCAGCCGTCGCGGCGGGTCTACATTCCCAAGGCAGACGGTCGGCAGCGCCCGTTGGGCGTCGCCGCCCTGGAGGACAAGATCGTCCAACAGGCGGTGGTGACGGTGCTGAACGCGGTCTACGAGCAAGACTTCCTGGGCTTCTCCTACGGCTTCCGACCGGGGCGCAGCCAGCATGATGCACTGGACGCCTTGTGGATGGCGGTGATGGGGAAGAAGGTGAACTGGGTGCTCGATGCAGACATCCGGGGGTTCTACGACACCATCGACCACGGGTGGCTGCAGCAGTTCGTCGAGTACCGGATTGCCGATCCGAGGATGCTCCGCCTGCTCCGCAAGTGGCTGCGGGCTGGGGTGTCCGAGGACGGCCACTGGTCGGCGACGACGGTAGGGACGCCTCAAGGTGCAGTGGCTTCACCGCTGCTGGCCAACGTGTACCTACACTACGTCTTCGACCTGTGGGTTGAGCAGTGGCGTCGGCGACAGGCGACCGGGGACATGGTCGTCGTGCGGTATGCCGACGACGTTGTGCTGGGATTCCAGCACCGCCAGGAGGCCGAGCAGTTCCTGCAGGAGTTCCAGCAGCGGCTGCAGCAGTTCGGCCTGGCTTTGCATCCCGACAAGACCCGTCTGATCGAGTTTGGACGGTTCGCCGCCGAGCACCGACGACGGCGTGAGGGACGCAAGCCGGAGACCTTCGAGTTCCTCGGCTTCACCCACATCTGTGGGCGGAAGCGGCTCAACTCAGGGTTTGTCCTGTGGCGGAAGTCGGCGACACGGAGGCTGCGGGTCAAGCTGCAGGCGGTGAAGCAAGCGCTGATGACACAGCGCCATTGGCCGATCCCCCAGCAGGGGGCCTGGCTCCGGAGCGTGGTACAAGGGTACTTCAACTACCACGCCGTGCCGGGCAACATCGCGGCCCTCGAGGCCTTCCGGACTCAAGCGGTGCGCTCCTGGCGGCACGCGCTCCTGCGGCGTAGCCAGCGCTCCCGCATGGCCTGGACGCGTTTCGGTCCGCTCGTTGACCGCTGGATCCCTCGACCCAGAATCCTGCACCCCTACCCCAACGAGCGCTTCCTCGCCAAGCACCCGAGGCAAGAGCCCAGTGCGGTAGCGCCGCACGCTGGGATCTGTGCGGGGGGCCGCCCGTAAGGGCGGTCCCTACCGCGACCCT
>CAITNQ010000069.1 GCA_903893785.1 uncultured Gemmatimonadota bacterium | reverse complement strand
CGCGATGCGGATGAACTCCGGGCTGGTGTGCAGCGTGGCGTCGGTGATCCGGACCGGCAGAAGCGGCTGCCAGATGGCCTGGAGATCGTCCAGTGCACGGTGGACGGCACCGGTAATCACCCCGCTCTCGGTCAGAGTCAGCTGGCGCGCCTCAATCCCGGCAGCGGCCCCCTTGCCGCCGAAGGCGCGGTCGACCAGGGAGAAGGCCACGGGCATGGCAATGTCAACGACGGCCTGCTGGCCGGTCGGCTCCAGCGTAAATGAGTACGAGCAGGACGGGTTGGACAGCGACATGATGTACTCGGCGTAGGTGGTCTGGTCCACGAAGGCCGTGTCAATGTCGACGACTGAACGCATGAGCCCGGAGAACGTTGAGCTCAGCCGACGCGCGAAATGGTCGTGCAGCCGTTCCAGCACCCGCAACTGGTCCTTGTTGACGCGCGCCGGGTGTTTGAAGTCGTAGCCAGCGATGGGCTCGGGCGCGCCCTCGGTCTGGCTGGCGGCCTGGTCGCCGGCACCGGCCGACGGCAACGCCTCGGTCTCCTGCTGGGTCAAGACCTGAGGGGCAGCGGGTTCGGCGGCGGGGGCCGCGGCCTTGGCCGCGAGCAGAGCGTTGATTTCGTCCTGCGTCAGGATGTTGGCCATGTGGGCTGAGTCCCGTCAGACGTAACGGTTGTAGCGCTCATCGCGCACGATCGTCAGCTGCCCCATTTCTTCGAGCTGCCGCACGTGCTGCACAATGCGCAGTTGGACCTGTTGCACCTCGCTCAACCGCATGGGCCCGAGGAAACCCATCTCTTCGATCAGGAAGGTGCGGACCGTTTCCGAGACATTGCTGAGGAACTTGTTCCGGAGTTCGGGTTCAGCTCCCTTGAGGGCGATGACCAGGTCCTTCTGGTCAATGCCGCGCAACAGGGTCTGGATCTCGCGGTCGGTCAGCTGCTCGAGATCCTCGAACACGAACATCGAGTTACGCACCGCCTCGGCGACATCGGGGTCATGCGCGTCCATCTCGTCGAGGACCTGCTTCTCGGTGCTGGTGCTGGTGCAGTTGAGCATCAGCGCCACCACTTTGGGGCCGTCAATGTCCTGGCTGGCGGCCAGGACCCCGCGAAGCGACGAGGCCAGGTTCCGGGTGAGTTGGCCGAGCGCCTCCGGCGTGACGTCCTCGATGGTCGCCATGCGGTACGCCACGTCGGCCTGGAGCCGGTCGGACAGGCAGGCCAGAACCCCCGACGACTGCTGGGGGTCAAGTCGCGACAAGATCGCGGCCATGGCCTGCGGGTGTTCTCGCGATACGAATGGCGCCAGCTGATCCGGAGCCATTCTGCGGAGGCGCAGAAGGTCCAGCCCGCCGGGGTCGCGAAGCGGTTCGGAAGCCTCGCCGGCGGCGGTCTGCCCGCAGGCCCGTAGGACCATTTCACGCGCCAGGTCGGCACCGCCGCAGATGGCCCACTCGCGCGCCAGCAGGCGGCGTCGGAACGCGTCGAGGGCCCCCGCCGCCACGGCTGCCGGCACACTACCCATGGCCGCGACGGACAGGGCAATTTCGTCGATCTCGCCCTGACTCAGGTGCTTGAGGACTTGGCCGGCGGTGGCGGCCCCCAGCGCGGCGCACACGACGGCGATGCGCGGCGCGGCCGGTGCGTCGCCGCCGCAGCAGACATCCTCGAGCAGCATCGTGCGGAGCAGCCGAGCCGCGTCCAGGGAGTGGTCCCAGGCCAGTTCCTGAACACTTCCCGGCAACACCGAGGCCGGTCGTTGGCATTTGGGGGGGGCCGCAGTCACCGGCGGAGCCGATGCACCCGGACCCGCCACCGCAGGTTCGGGTGAGACCCCCTGCCGCACCCCCGGCAGATCCGGGCCGACGGCCGGCGCGGACGCGACGGCGGTCCACTGACACGGCCTGGGCAACTCGATGCGGGTGCTGTCCACTTCGGCGGTGGTCGGCCAGGTGACGGCCAACGCGGGCAACGGATGGTCCACGTTGGGGGTGCTCATGGCGCCACCTCGCGATCCAACGGGACCAGGCGCGTGAGACGGACCGCCAGGCGATCGCTGACCACGACGATCTCCCCTTGGGCGAAGGGTCGGCCATTGACGCGGACATCCAGGCAGTCACCGGCCAGCTTGTCGGCGACAATGACATCCTGTGGCTTCAGCCGCCGGGCTTGCTCCAGGCTCAGGGCGTGGCGCGCCAGCTCACAGCTGATCACGACAGGCACGCGGCTCACATTCAGCGGATCACTCACCGGCCACCTCCTCTCAGGCCCGGCCGAGAATGCGGGTAATCCGGACGCCGAAGTGCGCCCCCACGGTCACCACCTCGCCGTGGGCGAACAGCTTGCCGTTGAGCAGTACGTCCACTGGGTCACCGGCCGTCTTGTCCAGTTCGATCAGCGACTGCTCCCCCAGTTCGACGGCGGCCGCCACCGTCGACTGCGCGCGGCCCAACTCAATGGTCAGGGTCAATTGCAGGTCGTCGAGCAGGTCGATGTTGTCGACCACCGGTTTTGCCGCGGTGGGCGCCAATCCCTGCTCCGCGGATGGCATGCCCGGGGCGCCTGAAGCCGCCGTCTCCATCGCCATGTCTCGATCTCCCGGTGAACGCGCGTTGCCATCGGCGTGCGACCGGGGTCTCTCCCCGGCAGCCGCCGCGGCGCTACGGATCTGAGGTATCTAGCCACGCTTCCACATGACCGACGGATAGCGATTACCGTGCCAGCGTTTCACTGCCGCGCCAGAACTGGCACAATTCCCTGTCCGCCAATACGTTTCGCGCCCCGCAGGCAGGGCGGCGGAGCCTCAGGGGGCACGCATGGTTCCGGTCTCCCGCACAGCCGCACCCGCGTCCATCCGGTTTCCCGGACCGCCAGCGAGCAGCATCAGGGACCTGTCGCGGACTCGCCTGCGCCGGCGAGCGCGGCAACTACCGCCAAGGCGGGCCGGCCGGCTTGCCCGGCGTCCGGAAGGCTCAGTACCTGCTGCCCTGCTTGCAGAGACAGCCCGGCAGGTCGGCCCATGTCTGCCAGGCACTGAGACTCCCCTGGCGATCCAGGTAGCCCCAGTACAGGCGCACATCCTGGACCAGGCCCGCCCACCCAGTGTTCTGCCCGTACCGTCCCACCGGCGAACCCACATCCATGCCGACGGCAAACGGTTCAGTCGGTGTGCCAGTGACCAGGCTGCCGGTGACGGCGGCCATCGTCCAGCCATTGACCAGCAGGTAGACGGTCCCTTTGGGGTCGATTGCGCCAGCCAGGTGCACCCACTGGTCAACGACGACAGGGTCACGCCCCACTGCCACGGTCAGGTCCCCGGCAGCGCGGACGGCGAAGTGCGGCACTCCCGCCTCCAGATAGAGGCAATACCCGTTGGTGCTGTCGCCCATGGCCAACAGCACGCCGTCCAGGGCCGAAGGGCGGCAGAACGCGCCCACGGTCAGCGCCCGCATGCGCGGGTCCATCGAGGCCGGTACCGTCGCCATGCGCACGCTGCCCGCACCTGCCAGCTGCACCGCGTTCTTGAGCCGCCCTTCGGTGAGAGTGGCGCCAACGAGCTGGCCATCGTGGCCATTGCCCGAGGCATCGCTCGTGCGTTCGCCCTCATCCATGCCGAAGTCGTAGTGGAGGGCCAGCTGGGGTGGCCCGGCCGCCGGGGTCGCTTGCGAGGTCGGTTGGCGGGTGGCCTGCGGGGCGGCCGCAGCCGGTTGGAGGCCGGTGACAACGAGGACAGCCCCGCACGACAGCGCCAACAAGGCCCGGGTCTGGAACGAAAGCACGCCTGGCATCAGGTCACGCCTCTGGTTGAGTGGGTCCGGGCGCGGCGAACGGGGTGCGGCGAAGGCGGCCCAGCGCACGCCACCGAACCCGTCAACCGCGCCCTAAGGCCGCACTTCAGGACCGGGCTCCCGCGCCCGGATTCCCGCTGGGGCCCGGGTTCGGGGTCCGGGGCCAGGCACAAGGCCCCAGGGGCACCGCGGCCAGGGACCAGGGCTCGGTCGATCCGCTGGCCAGCGGCACCAAGCGGAGTTGGCGTCCGTCGGGCCTGGGTACGGGCGATTCGCCAGTATAGCCGCCGGCGCTGGTCGCGGCAAGGCCACAGCCGAGCCTGGCCTGACGAAGCTCACGCGGGGTCAGGATCCGGCGCCCAGTCAAGGAAGCGATCGACAATGCGGTGGTAACCCGCCCGGCGCTCAGCGCGGAGCCGATCCAGTTCAGCCTCCACGTCCAGGGTCGCCGCGGGCTCCTGGCCCATTGGGTGAGCGACCTGCAGCCGGCTTTGGGCACGCGGGCAACGGCCAATCGGGTTGCGGGGAAGTGCCGATAGGGCGTGTAGGCAGTCATCGACTCAGCGGTTGCGGGCCTTGGGCCTGCGGCCAGCGTAACGGCCCATACGACGGGGGCTCAGCCGCGGTCAGGTCCTAGTCTTCGTCTCCGGCCAGGGGCAGGCTGATCACAAAAGTCACGCCCTCGCCCGGCAGGTTGTCGACCTGCACGGTACCGCGGTTGCGGTCGACGATGGAGCGCACGATGGCCAGGCCGATGCCGGTGCCCTGGCCGACCGCTTTGGTGGTGAAGAAAGGGTCGAAAATCCGCTTCTCGACCGCCGGCGGGATGCCGCCGCCATTGTCGGTGACCGTCAGGCGCACCCCGTCGTCCCCGGCGCGGGCGCCGATCGTCAGTCGTGGCGCCCAATCGGCGCCGATGCCGAGGTCGCCGGCCTGGCGACGCGCAGCGCGTTGGTTGAGGGCATCGCGGGCGTTACTGACCAAGTTCAGGATCACCTGCTCGATGGCATTGGGCCAGCCGCTGCAGCGCGGCAGATCGGCGGCGATGTCCGTGTCTACCGTGATCCCATGCAGGCGCAGCTGGGCGCCCATCAACTTGAGGGCCCCGGCAATCGGCTCGTTGAGGTCATAGCCGACCGCGTCGAGGGAGCTGTCGCCGCGGGCGAACACGCGCATGTGGTCGACGATGGCGGACATGCGATCCACCTGCCCGATGATGTCGCGGAACGTCTGAACGGTCTCGCCCGGCGAGGGTGTCCACCCCACCCGCGGCGCCAGCAGGGCGCCCTCGGCGAAGGCCCGGATCCCGTTCAGCGGTTGGTTCAGTTCGTGAGCAATGCCCGACGCCATCTCGCCGAGGGCCTGGAGCCGATCGATCTGCAGCGCGCGCAGGCGCTGCTCCTCCACCTCGGACTGCAGCCGCTGCTTGGCCACAATCTCCAGCAAGCGCCGGTACGCGTCGGCGGCAGACGTGGCGAAAGCCGTGATCACGCCGGCGTCCTGATCGCTGACCGTGCCCGCGAGATCACG
Source organism: uncultured Gemmatimonadota bacterium (assembly GCA_903893785.1). Lineage (GTDB taxonomy): Bacteria > Latescibacterota > UBA2968 > UBA8231 > UBA8231 > CAITNQ01. The sequence goes on along the minus strand of CAITNQ010000069.1, from coordinate 5,785 downwards.
GTACACCGCAAGGGTGCCGCCGACGAACCCGACGGCCAGCGCGGGCGTTGCAGAATGCCGCGAGGTCGCCCCGGCGGCCGCGGCGTCGGGCCGGCCCGGCGTGGCCGGTCCGCGCAGTGCAGTGGGCGCCGGTTCGGCGGGGCGGCCCGGGACAGCCGGGGTGCCTCGCTCCGGGCGCACCGACGCCGCGGGTTCACCCGACGGGACCGGTCGGACCATCGGCATGGGTTCGCCCCGCACCGCGAAGGTACCCGGCGCCGATGAGTCAGCTGCATGTACGACCAGGCCGGCGGCCATCGCAGCGGCTAGGTCCGGCACGACGGCTCGGGGGTCCAGCGCGTGCCATGAGCCAGTGGCGTCGATACACACGCCGGAGACGGTCAAGCCGTCTGGGTCCAAGGTGTGGATGCAACAGGTATCGAAGGCGATGTGCGCACCCAGTTCGCGGCCCAGGCACAGGGCCACCTCCTGCCAACCGGCACGGTCCTCCATCTGCAGCGCCTGGTTGCGGACCCGGGTCACGGCCGCGCTGACCGCCAGAGCCCCTTCGGCGGCCTGGCGGCGGGCGATCTCGGCCTCAAGCTCGGCGTTGCGCTGCTGCAGACGCAGCAGATCCTCGCGCCGCCGGAAGCCCTCCTCGAGCACGGCGGCCAAATCGACCAGGGCCGCGACGTGCTCGTCAGAGAAGGCGTTCGCCGCCTCGCTGTTGACCGCCAGGGTGCCGCCCGCAAAGGGCACATCGACCACGCTGCGCACCGGGTGGCCGTAGTGAACGGCCATCCGCTCGCGTTCGGTAAAGGGGTCGTGGCAGTCCAAATCGCGGCGATAGACCGGCTCACCGCGGGACCAGAAACCGCGCACCACTAGCCTGGCCTCAGGGGCGGCGACGGTGTGCCAGGTTCCGGTCCGGTCCAGATGGCTCAGGCCTGCGTCCTGGCCCGCGCTATCATCAGCCACAAGATTGATGCCGCAGTGGCGAAAGGGGACCGCCAACCGTCGCAACGCAGCCCGCAGCGCGGCCAGCACGTCGTTCATGTCGCCGTCGGCCGGCATGGCGGCGATGGCGTCGCGGACCTGCCTTTCCGCCTGGCGGACCTCAGTGCTGCCAATCTGCATGCGGCGATTCCCGGGTAGACCAGGCACTGGCGGGCCTGATCAGGTCACCGTGGTTCGCTTGAGGACCTGTGACGGTTGTCACACCCCCGCTGCGACAGACCGCAACAAACAACGCCATCGCGCATCGGTGTCAACGACACCGCGCCGGCCGGACCCGGCGGCGACGGGTGGCGGCCGGTGCCTGGCAGGCCGGCGTCGCCCGTGGGCCACGCAGCGAAGTGCTCCAGGGCGCGCTTGGCCGCGGCCGCTGTCAGGGCAGACGCGCGCAGCGGCGCTCCCCCGCCGGGCCGCAAACTGGCGACCGTCGCACCTGCCTGTAATCCGAGCCGTCACCGCACCTGGCGAAGCAGGCCGGGGGGCGTCGCACTTGGTCTAGGGCCGGGCCGTCGCACCTGGCCGCAGGCCAAGCCGTCGCCACGCGGGGCCGCGGTCCGGGTGGTCGTCGCACCTGGCCGGCAAGGCCCTGGGGACCGCGACGCGCCAGGCTCTACTCGATGGGTACGCCGTGGAAGCCGAGGATGGGCATGAGCCGCTCCATGTCCAACGGCAAGGGCGCCGGGTCAGCACCCCAGGCGGCGTGCACGCAGGCCGGGCCAGCCAGAGGGCGAGCCAACCGCAGCCGCACCACGGCCCCACCCGGGTAAGCGACCTCGGCCACCGGCAGCACGCCACCGGCTTCCTCAACACGGAACGGGTGTCGCGCCGGTTCCAGGGTGTCCAACCGGCTCTGCACATGGTCGAAGGTCAGTTCCAGCCACAGGCCGTCGCCGGCGCGGCGAGCCGCGGCAATCTCTGGCGCTCGCCACCAACGGGGCTGTCCATAGGCCACGGCCAGAGCCGCCTGGGCCATACGCTCGCCCAGGATCAGATTGCCGGCCGGACTGGTGTGGATCTGGTCGCTGAGTGGCAGGTCCAGCGCCGGGACCACGGCCACGCCGGCCAACCGGCGGGCAACCTGGCGCTGCGCTTCGCGCACCAGCGACCACCCCAGGTCGGCACCCTCGGGTTGGGGTGCGGTGACGCGATTGAGCTGGACCGTGATCACGGCCAACTCGGGCAGGCCCATGGCCTCGCGCCAGGCAGCCACGGCGCGGGAGAACCGCGCCGCGTAGGTGGTCCCCAATTCGGGCGACGAATCGGACTCGCCTTGGTACCACACCACGCCGCGCACACTGCCGCCAGCCAGGCCAACGCAGTGGATCATGTTACGGTAGAGCCCGGCGTCGCCTTCGGCCGGATCCCATTGGCTCAACGGCGATCCGCCCAGGGCGGTCTGCACCAGGCCCACGGGAACGCCCAAGGCCCGGCGCAGGACCCGGGCAAACTGGAGGTACGGAGCGTGGGCCGGGTTGGCTCCCTCGCGGTTGACCGGGTGACAGGTGTCGGTGGACTCGTTCAGTGGATGGGTGGCCAGGGCCCAGTGTTCGTTGTTGCGCAGTAGGTGCAAGCCCAGTTCGGGCGGGTCGTAGACGACGCCGCGGCCGTACCCGGCCGAGTTGCTTTGCCCGGCGATCACCCAGAGTTCGCCAACGCCCAGATGGTGCCGCATGTCGCCCCGCATGGACCATTCGCCGGCCACGTTGCCCTCGGGGTTGAAGCGCGTCTCCAGACGGTAGAGCCCGCCGCCGGGGATGTCGACCAAGTCGGTGGCCCAGGTACCGTCCGCGCGTGTGTCGACCCGCTGCCAGTCGAGGGAGGGGGAGACCGGCGCGCTGGTGTCTTCTTCGGCCAAGCGCACCTCGACGCAACCCGGCGTGGCGCTGTACCAACGCCCGGCCAGTCGGAGGACGCCGAAACCGCGACGGTCCCGCTGCACGATCTGCCAGTCCTCGGGTCCCTGCTCAATGACCACGCCCTGCGGCACCAGATCCGCCATGCCCTTGCCTCCTGTGCCGGCGCCCAGCCGGCCGTGTGGCGCTGCACCCGCAACGTCAGAACCCGGCGATACCCCGCCAGACGAACCAAGCCCCCATACCGACAATGACCCCTTGAGACAGCCGATCCACCCAGCCCCGCTGGCGCCGGAAGAACTGGTCTGCCAGCGACGCCATCAAGAGGGCCGGGACCGTGCCCAGACCAAAGACCAGCAGTCCCACGGCACCGGCCACCGGCGACCCGAGGCCGGCGGCGGCGATCAGCGCCGAGTAGACCAGGCCACACGGCAACAGCCCGAGCGCCAAGCCCATGGCCCAGGGACGGCCCAAACGGCCTCCCGAGCCCAGGTTCCCAACCCAACCCAACCACCGGCCGCCGACGGGCGCACCGCCCCAGCGGAGGCCTGCCAGCGAGGCAGCCCCGGACAGCACCAGGGCGCTGCCGGCAAGGATGGCCGCGGCGCGCTGCAGCCCCAACAGGCCCCCGGCCAGCTGCAGCACCGAGCCGGCAGCACCGGCCACGGCGCCGAGGACGGCGTAGGTGAACACTCGTCCGCCCGCGTACTGTAGCTGGGCCCCAAGCCCGCCCAGGGACGGGCGCCCTGTGCCGAACCGCCGTTCGACGATAAGGACAAATGGCAGACACATGCCGACGCAATGCCCAGCGCCGCCGAGCAGGCCCAAGCTCAGGAAGCCAAGCAGACTGAGGGGCTGCAGCATCAGGGCGCCTTGGGCGCCAGGTCAAAGGCGAACTGGGCGCGGCGGGGCTGGCCGGCGGCCGTGAACTCCAGGGTCCCGAACCACCGCCGGCTGCCACTGGGGCAGGCCGGCAGGACCACGTCAGCCTGGTACCAACCCGGCGTCGGGGCCGGTACCAGCGCGTAGCGGTGGTCCCCCATGGGCATGGTCATGGCGAAGGAAACCACGGGATCGACAGGCGTCACCGGATCCGCTCCGTCGGCCTGGCGGGCCACGCGGAAGAGCAGCCGGTTGGTCGAGAACGCCCGCAGCGGCCGGGCGGGGGCGGCCACCTGAACGAACAGGTCGGCGGCGACCACAGTGATGTCGGCGCCGGTCAGATCCGTGGCACCCAGGCCCGCGGTACCTGGGTCGCCGGCCGGCAGCGCCCCGCGGCCCTGCATCCACACCAGGTACAGGGCCGTGGCGAGTACCGGCACCAGGGCACCCCAGACGAGTCGGCGAGAACGTGGCATGGCTTCATCCGTGCGTGAGAACGGCCCGCCGGCCGGCAAGCCAGTCGCGTTCGCGGGCGGCAGTCCGTGGCCGGACCGCGCCCTGGCCCGGCGGCCGCGCCGACAGGAGCAGTGCCCGCCGGCCCGGTCGCGCGTGGAGCAGCCGTCCGCGCGACCGGTGACCGACGGCCAGGGGCCTCAGGCAGGATGGTACTCCAGACTCTCCTGCAGCGCCGGGTCTTTGAGGGGTACCGCACCATGGCGCCCCAGGCAGTAGGCGAACAGGAGATAGAAGGCCGCCAGGAAGCCCACCCCCACGGTGAACTCGACGCAAGGGAGGTGGCCATGGGCCGCGCTCTCACCGTGGCCGACGGCGGGCGCCACCATCATGTAGAGCTCCCACAGCTGGGCGAAAAGCAGCCAAGCCGAAGCCATCATCAGGGGCTGTGGCTCGCGCTTGCAGCAGCGAGGCACCATGAAGATGAAGGGCACCAGGAACTTGACCACCGGCAGCAGGAGCAGGTACGGCTGCCAGCCATTCTCCCATCGGCGGATGTAGTACACCGTCTCTTCCGGGATGTTGGCGTACCAGATGAGCAGGAACTGGCACAGCGCGATATAGGCCCAGAACCCAGTGGTGGCAAAGACCATCTTGCCCAGGCTGTGCAGGTGGTTGCGGGTCACGAAGCCGCTGAAGTCGCCGCGCAGGATCAGGTACCCCACCACCAGCGCTACGAAGGCAGTGCCGGTCTGCAAAGCGTCGGTGAACAGCAGGACCGCGAACATGGTGGAGAACCAGTGCGGTTCCAGCGACATCAGCAGGTAGAAGCCAACCACGCTGATGGACAGCGCAAAGACGATGACGAAAACGGCCGACAGCACGCCGTTGCGCCGGGTCAGCTCGATGCCCCCCTCCTGGTCCTGGCGCCGCGAGTTGCCGGTGATGGCCCGGGCAAGAAGCACCCAGGCACCGAGGCAGACGGACATCAGCACATAGAACATGGTGGTGTTCAGGAAGGGCGACTTGTGCTGCAGCAACTCGTCCTGGGCCACGGCCTCCACATGGGACCAATGGTACAGATACGGGGCGCCCAGGCCGACCGCCAGCGCCAGCAGGCCGCCGGGCAACAGCCACGAGGTCATGGCCTCGGGAACTCGCCGCATGGTCACCGACCAGACGCCCCGCCCCAGGTGCTGCACCGAGATCCACAGGGCACCGAACACCCCCAGCGCCAGGGTATAGTAGGCGCCAATGAGGTACGAACTCCAGGCCAGCTCGGGGCGACCCGCCTGGAAGGCCCAGGCGAGCGTTCCCAGGCCCAGCAGGACGAGCAGGACGGCGACATTGCGCGCCGAGGTCGGCATGCGGATAGGCGCGGGCGGTTGGGGCAAGGCGTGATCGTGGTGATGGCTCATGACTGTCCGCCCTCCTATTTCGCGGCCTGGGTCGGCAATGCCGGTGGTGGAGCCACCGGCAGCCGGTCCTGCAGGCTGCGGATGTAGTGCACCACCGCCCAGGCATCGTCCTGCGAGATCTGACGGGCGTGACTCGGCATCGACTTCTGGCCCCGCATGGGGCGGTGGAAAATGGCCCCGTCGGTG
>CAITNQ010000068.1 GCA_903893785.1 uncultured Gemmatimonadota bacterium | reverse complement strand
CCATGCTGCCGACACGTACCTGATCGTCGGCTGGTGGGGGCTGTTCTTCGAGACCCCGTGGGGCCTGCGGGGCATGGAGAACCTCATGGTCGATTACTACCAGGCTCCCGAGCACATCCATCGTCTGCACGACGCGCTGTGTCAGCTCTACTGCCGCAGCATCGCCAAGGCGGCTGAGGTGATGGCGCCCGACGGCTTCTGGACCAGCGATGACCTGGGCCACCAGACGCAACCCATGATGCGGCGGCAGACCTTCGACGCCCTGCTCAAACCGTACTACGACCGCATTGGCGCGCTGCTGCAGCAGCATGGCATTCATTGGTGGCTGCACAGCTGCGGCAACAACACCGAGCTGCTGCCGTCGCTGATCGATGCCGGCGTGCGCATGTTCCACCCGGTCCAGAAGCACACCATGGACGAACGGCAGGTTGCCGCTGACTATGGTTCGCGCTTGGGGTTTTGGGCGGGTTTCGATGTCCAGCACCTGCTGCGCGAGGGATCCGTCGAGCAGGTGCGGGCCGGCGTGCGCGAACTGATCGACACCTTCGACCGCCCCGAAGGCGGTATGTGCTTGGGCGCTGGCAACGGCATTGTCGGTGGTACGCCGTTGCGCAACATCGAGGCCTTCCTGGATGAAGCCTGTCAGTACGGCCAGTCGCACCGCCGCTGCTTCGGCAGTGGCGGTTGAGGCTCCCGGCCCGCCGATAGCCTGACAATCCCTCAGCGCCTACCGAGGCAGCCGGGCACGCCGAACGGCACCTGGCATGCCGGCACTAGCGCCTGCAGCCTCGTCAGACCAGGACCGAGGCGAACAGCAGGCTCAAGTCCAGCGCCGGAGCCGAGTGGGTCAGCGCGCCCACGGAGATTAGGTCGACGCCCGTCTCTGCCACCCCTCGGACCGTGGCCAGATTGACGCCGCCGGTGGCCTCGACCACGGGCGGGACCGGCAGCTGGCGCAGCCGGCCGACGGCGGTGGCCAGATCCGCCAGCGCCATGTTGTCCAGCATCACCCGATCCGGCGGCGAACTCCGCAGTTCCTCCACCTCGGCCAGAGTGCGGGCCTCAGCGTACACGGGCACGTGGCTGCGCTGGGTGTGGGCCAGGAAGGCACGGGCCTGCCGGACCGCGGCGGCGACGCCACCCGCGCTGGCGGCGTGGTTCTCCTTGATCAGCACCGCATCGTGCAGGCCCATCCGGTGGTTGACCCCGCCGCCGACCCGCACGGCGTATTTCTCCAAGGAGCGCATTCCCGGGGTGGTCTTGCGCGTGTCGGTAATGCGGGCGCGGGTTCCGGCTACCGCAGCTACGAAAGCCGCCGTCAAAGTAGCCACGCCCGACAACCGCTGCAGCAGGTTCAACGCGGTGCGCTCGGCTGCCAGCAGGGCGCGGGCGTTGCCCCGGACCGCCAACACGGGCGCCCCGGCAGCCAAGTACTGCCCATCGGCCACGGCGGACAGCCACTCCACCTCCGGGTCCAGAGCCGCAAAGACCAGACGCGCTGCCGGCAGACCCGCGATCACGCCCGGCCCGCGGCTGACAATGCGCGCCGTAGCCGGCAGATCAGCCGGCACCACGGCGGCAGCGGTCAGATCGGCGGCCGTGTCCACCCGGTCAGTCCCCAAGTCCTCCTGCAGCGCGGCAGCAACCAACGCCGCGGCCGCCGCGGCGGGAAAATCGATCGCGGCATCAGCCATAGGTAGCCTCCTGACCCGGGGCCGAGTTGTCGGCCGCCCCGTAGCGATCCAATCCGCGCATGCAGGCTTGCCGCGCCTCCAGCGCCAGGCACTCCTGTTCCAGCAGTTCCGTCTCCACCGACATGTCGTCGAGCTCCTGTCGGATGCTTGCCATCCGCTCCTCCTGGTACGCCAGGCGTTCGCGGATTTCCTGCAGCTGCTCGCCCCAGCGGCGACGGCGAACCCAGTAGTCCGTCAGGGTCAGCGCCAGCAGACCGGCGAACACCAGCAGTAAGATCAGGCTGATGTCTCTCACCCTTCACCCGCTGTGATTGGCGGTGCGGCGACCAGTGTGAAGCGGTACAGGCGCGGGTCCGGCTCGTACGGCTCCAACCCGTCGCGACGGCTGAGGGCCCGGTAAGCCGCGCGGTTCACCAGCGCCGTACCCGGCGCTGCCTGCTCCAAGAGGCGGCGGGCGTGCAGCAGGCTGCGGGCCAGGAGGCGGTGGACCTCGCCGGCTTCGTCGGGAATGAGCATGCCGGCATGCACCGCTGCCGCGACCCGTGCCGCGCCAGCGCCCGTCTCGCCCTGGGACAGGCTGCGGAGCACCGCCAGAGCCGAGTCGGGATTGGGCAGTGAACAGACGACGACGCCATCTTCGGCTTGCCGGTACGATAGCGCCTGCCGATTGGCCAAGCCCGCGAGTTGGCCCGTCAACCAGCTCTGCGCGGCTTCGTCATCTGCCGGCGCGCGCAGCAGCAGCAGCGACATGGGGTCCAGAGCCTGGTTGACGCGGGCGAGCAGCCCCAGGTCCTGCAGCAGCCGCAGATCGCGCACCGCCGGCTCGGCGTGCAGCGTGCGGCAGCGCTCCAGGTCAGCGACGAGCGAACGCGGCAGCATGGCCGCCAAGCGTAGGTACTGACGCTCGGTGATCGAGCGCATCTCGTCGGTCCGGCGGACCAGGGCCCGCTGGCGTGCCACCTGCAGCCCCTGGCGCTCGGCCAGCAGCGCCAGGCGCTGGTCGTTATGGGCAGTCTCGTGCTGCGCCACCAGCACCGCCTCGCGCAGTTGGCGGAGCCAGTACACGGTGACGAACCTGGCCAGCGCGAACAGGACGCCGGTCACGGCGGTGGCGATCCCGAGCCACACGGCCCTGGCACCTCCTCGGCTACCGGCCCGTGACGGGTGCCGCGGGGCGGTCTGAGCCGGGCCTTACCGCCGCCCGGCCCAGGCGAAGATACGCTGCGCCGGGTGCATGGGCAACGCAGACCGGGTAGACGCTGCGTCGGCCGCGGGCTATACTTCCATTCTGGCGGTCTGCGTCCGGCGGCAATCCGCGGCTTGCCGCCGCGGCCGTCGCCCCACGCCCAGGCCTGGTGCCCAGCCGTACGCTCAGGAGGTAGCCGATGGCCACCGTCGTCCATGTGACCCACGAGGCCGTGCACCAGTCCGGCGGCATCGGCGCTGTATTGCGGGGGCTGTTGGCGGCCCCCAGCTACACGGCCGCCATCGACCGTACGATTCTCCTCGGACCCTTGGTCGATGCCGACGCAGCCAACCCGCTGGGCCCGGATGGGGAGGTGGTCTTCGACAACGGCCGAGGCGTCTGGGACAGTGCCGTGGGCCCGGTCCTGGACGCGGTCGCGATGCGGTACGGCGTACGCCTGGTGTACGGGCGCCGGCAGTGGTCCCACGAGGGAGGCCAGGCCCGTCCCGAAGTCGTCCTGGTCGATGTCTCGCACGCCCCCGCCGGCTTCGACCTGTTCAAGTATTACCTGTCCGAGCGCTTCGGGATCGACTCGCGACGGTACGAGTGGATGCCCGAATACGAGCACTACCTCAGGCTCTCCGAGCCTGGGTACGATGCCATCGCCGGACTGCTCGGCGCCGGCCCAGACCCCTGTTACCTGGTGGCCCACGAGTTCATGGGCATGGGACCGGTGCTCAAAGCCCTGATGATCGGCGACCGCCGTTACCGGACGCTGTTCTACGCCCACGAGGTGGCCACCGTGCGCTCGGTGGTCGAGTCGGCGGCCGGCGGCGACGTCATGTTCTATGGGACGCTGGCCCGTGCCCTGGCACGGGGTCTCTATCTCGAGGACGTCTTCGGTCCTCAAGACCACTTCCACAAGCACGTGCTGGTCCGCCAGGCATGGCGGTGCGATGGCATTCTGGCCGTCGGCGACCGCGTGGTGGAGGAGTTGCGCTTCCTCGGCCCTGAATTCGCCCAGCGGTCCATCGATCTGGTTTACAATGGCCTGCCCGCGCGGGCGCCGACCGCGGCGCGGCGGCTCGAGGCCGGGGCTCGTCTGCGTCACTATCTCGCTGGCCTGCTCGGGTTTGAGCCGGACTGGGTCATGACGCACGTGGCTCGTCTGGTACCCAGCAAAGGCCTGCACCGCGACCTGATGGTGCTGTCCGAGCTGGATCGATCCCTGCTCGAGCGCGGCGAAACGGCCGCCGTCATCGTCCTCGCCACCGAGACCGGGCGGCGGTTGCCCGCCGACATAGAGCGCATGGCCGCGACCTACGGATGGCCGCTAGTGCATCGCGAGGGGGCCCCGGACCTGTCGCCGGGCGAAGTGGGCTTCGACCTGCGCGTGCGTGCGTTCAATGCGCGGGCCCGGGCCGTGCGCGCGGTTTTCGTCAACCAGTTCGGCTGGAGCCGCAGCGCGTGCGGACCGGGCATGCCGGCAGAGATGACCTTCGATGACCTGCGATGGGGCACCGACGTCGAGTTCGGGCTGTCGCTGTACGAACCTTTCGGTATTGCCCTGCTGGAGCCGCTGGCGGCCGGGGCTGTGTGTGTCGTCGGTGACGCCTGCGGCTGCCTGGGATTCGTTGACCGCGTGACCCCTGGCGGTACTGCCGAGGCGGTGGTCCGGGCTGCCTACATAGAGCGCGCCCCGGCAAGCCTGGAGGCGGCCCTGGGCCTGGACGCCGCGGCCCTAACGCGGATCGAGGTCGCTGAGAGCCGCCGGCTAGCCGACGAACTGGCGGTGCGATTGGCGCGCCGCCGCCAGGCCGGGGACGACTGGTTCGCGGCCACCGCTGACTTGGCCGGAGCCATGGGGTGGGAGGAAGTGGCTGCCGCGTATTTCCTACCGGCACTCCAGCGCCTGTGAAGACTGGTCGCCGGGCGCGGTATGACGCCGCCTGACATCAGCCCAGTATGCGTTTGACGACGGCCACCAGCTGCGCGCCTTCTACCGGTTTCTCCAGCAGGGCACAGACGCACTCGGGCCGGTTGGCCAACGAGTCCTCGTCGATCCAACCGGAAACCACCACCACGGGGACGTCATTGCCCTGGTCCCGCAGCGCGAACAGCAGATCCTCGCCGTCCTGCGTTCCCGGCATGTGCAGATCCAGCAGGATCAACCGGACGTGCCGCGCGGCGAGTACGGCCAGGGCTTCGGCCACACTGCCGGCGCCCGCCACCTCGTACCCTTCGGGTTCGAGGAACCGGGCCATCAGCTCACGGATTACCGGTTCGTCGTCGACGGCGAGAACCAGCGCGCGCTTGGGTGCTGTCGGCGTCATGGCTGAACGCACCGGAACCCGAGCGCGTTGTCGCGCGTGTCGGGTACGAAAGCCTGCCTGACCGTGGCGGTCAACGCTTCGATGGGCATCCCGACCCGCCAACTGGCACCGCGCCCCACCCGGTAGGTTCCGGCAGCCGGACCGGTCGGATTGGCCGCCGGGCTGACACTGTAGAATGCCGGATCGTAATAGTCAGCCGTCCACTCGTGGACATTGCCGCCCATGTCGAACAGGCCGTAGAAGCTGACGTCGAAGGCGAAACTGCCCACCGGCGTCGTGGCGCCGTAGAAGTTCCCGTAGTTCATCCGCGTCGGATCCGGGTAATCCTGCCCCCAGGCGAAGCGCCGATTGTCCAGACCGCGGGCGGCGAATTCCCACTCGGCTTCGGTTGGCAGACGCTTGCCGGCCCAGGCGCAGTAGGCCTGGGCCTGGGCCCAGTTGACGCAGTTGGCCGGGTGGTCGGCACGGTCAGCGCGTCCCGCGTTACAGTTGGCCGACTGGCCGGCGGGGGCGCAGACCTTGGCATCGACACACGCCTGGTACTGACCTGCCGTGACCTCACGCTGGTCGATCCAGAACGACGCCAGCTCGACGCGGTGTACCGGTTGCTCGTCGGCCGAACCTTCTGCCGAACCCATGTTGAAGGCACCGGCAGGGATCTGAGTCATGCCGCCGTGCTGGGGATAGCCGCTGCTGCTCGCGGTGACCGTCACCACGTCCTGCAGCGACACCAGGCCGCCGGCGCCAACGACCAGGGCGAACACGTATTCGCCGGCTTGATTGGCGGTGAAAGTGGGGCGCACGGCCAGGGAGTCTGACAGCAGCAGGTGGCCGTCGGGAGTACGACCCACCGACCAGCGATAGGAGAGCGCCTGGCCTTCGGGGTCGTAGCTGCCGCTGCCGTCCAGGGTGACCACGGCGCCGACCGACACCTGCTGATCGGCGCCCGCGCTGGCAATGGGAGGCTGATCTGCCGCGGCGCTGATCGTGATGGTGACCTCGTCCTGGGCCGTCGCCTGACCATCGCTTACCTGCAGGCGGAAGCGGTAGTCACCGGCGGTGATCAGCGAGGCACTGGCGCGTGCGGTGTTGGCACCGTCGATCACGACTGCCACGGGTGACTGGATCAGCTGCCAGCTGTAGGTCAGCGCGTCGCCATCCGGATCATAGCTGCCGGCGCCGCTTAACGGTACCGTGCCACCCGTGGCGAAGACCAGGTCCGGACCGGCATTGGCCACCGGGGCCGTATTGGTGCTGCGAACCACCACCCGCACCGAGTCCGGTTGGCTGTCCTGTTCGCCATCGTTGACCACGAGGCGGAACCAGTATGTCCCGGTGACCGTGGGCACGAAGGTCCAGCTGGGTTGGCCGGCGCCGGTGGCCACGGGCGCCGGGTTGGCGGCGTCGCCGGTCCACCGATAGCTCAACTCGTGGCCTTCAGGATCACGGCTGGCCGACCCGTCCAGGCGCACCGACTGGTGCACCATCGCGGCCTGGTTCGGCCCGGCTTCGGCCACCGGTGGCTCATTGGCCGGTGGTGGGCCCGGGGGAGCACCGCATGCCACGGCAAGCGCCACGGCGAGCCACAGCCAACGGCGAAAGGTCATCGCGCCCTCCCTGTCAAGGCCAGTCGCGGTACAATAGGAGGCCGGGTCGCGCCTGTCAACGCGCCATGGCCCGGGCGGCGATGACAGGCACGGCGCCGCAGCCTATATTCGAGCCGTTCTGCTCGACACGTGTCGGAACCGCCTCCCGAACCGCAGCGCGGACCCCATGGCCGCTCACCCGCCCGTGCCTGCCGCGACCGCCAATCTGGGCATCTTCGACGGCGAAGTGCGCCACGACGAGGTAAACCACACCCTGGCCGGCGCCGAGAAACACATACTGTACGGTGAACAGACGCGCCTGCCGTTCTTCCCCGACGACGACCGGCTCCCCAAGCTCCACTCCGGCGACCGCCTAGTGCTGCTGTTCTGGCGCGTCTTCGGGAAGGTTCCCGTGGCCCTGCGCGAGGCCCTGCTCGCGGTCCCGTTCAGCCTCACACTGGTGCGCGGCGGCGCTTTCCTTTTCTACGGCGACAGCCGCCGCCACCAGGCGCTGCACCTGGGGTGTCGGCGGCGGACCATCTACGTGCCCGAGGGGTTGCTGCTGGCGGCCGAAGAGCGCGGCTATGACTACTGGGCCATCGCCGAAGGGCTCATCCACGCCGCCTGGATGCTGCTTGACTACCTGCTGCTGGTGGATATGATCGCCGCCTACGCAGCTCAGGTTGCCGCCCTGCCCGGGCTGCGTTTCAACGAACCGCTGCAGGTGCGACTGGTGCGGGCCCACAACCGCCATCGCCGCGATGCTGTCGATGACCGGCGTTCGGAGGCCGTTGAGTTCGCCCTCGGTTACCGCACGCGACTGCTTGGCCTGCCGCCGGCCCAGGCCGCCGCCGGCGAGCCCCACGCCCTGGCCCGGCGGCTGTTCGACACCGACACCGAGATGCGTTGGGCCCAAGGCAAGACGGAGCGCCTGGCCCAGGCCTTCAACTTCCCGCGCATGTTCCTGTTCGACCGCGATATCATCCACGGCGCGGCCCGGGCGGAAGCCGAGCGCCGCGGTGAGGACCTGGCGCCGGCTGACTTCATTGCGGCCCTGCACGACTACCGCGACGCGCTGCGGTTCGACCCGCACCCGCCCCTTGACGCGTTGGGGCGGGCCCGAGTGCCGCGGCCGCGGGCGCTGTTCCTGCGCCAGCTGGTGGCCCTCGGCGGACCCGGCTTGCGGGGCTTCCTGGCGGCGTACCGCGATGGCCAGGCCGAGGCCAACGCGTTGATCCATGCCCTGTGGGCGTACCTGTGCTCGCTGAGCTCTGACCCGGCCGGAGTGTTCGCGCGGGTGGGACGCCTGCGGGCCGTCCTGCGCCAAGGCCTGGACGACGACCTGGAGCCACTGTTGGCCGGCGTGCTGATCCGCCTCGACCTGGCGCCCAACTACGGGGAGCTGGTGGCTCAGGTGGCAGCTGCCGGTCCTTCGGCGCGGTCTGAACTGGAGACCCTCGTCAACCGCCAGCGCCTGGTGGAGGAGGACGACTGGGAAGCGTTCAAGGGGCGCAAGCAGGGGGTAGTGACGCGGGCCGCCGAGGTGTTGGCGCAGTGGGACGGCAACCCGACGGCATTCGCCACCGCAGCCGTGGCCGAGTTGCACAGCGATCCGGCCGTCCAGGAGGTCCTGGCGGCCAGCCCCCATCGCCTCACTTCGGACCCCAGCGGCGCGCTGATGTACCTGCAGGCATACCGCCGCTCGGCGGCTGACTTTGGGCCCATGGATCCCGATTCGCGCTTCCTGCTGGCCAGCCTGCTGATTCGTCTGGACCGCAGTGACCACTACCCGCACTTCCTGCAGTTGTTGGCCGGGGCGGGCGAGGCTGCGGTGTCGGCGTTCCATGGCGTATTCGAGCAGATACCGGAGCGCGACAGCCGCCGCCGTGACATCCTGCGCCAGGCGCGCCTGCTGTGGGCGCGGATGGCGGCCCGACCGCGACCGGCGGTCGCCAAGGGGGGCGCGTGATCCCACTGACTAGGGGCCTGTCCGCCCCGCTGGCTCTGCTGGCCCTGATTGGCGTAGCGGCGTGCGGCCGTCCGGCGCGACTGGCGGGCGCTGCCGCCCAGATCGAGGGCGCGGCTGAGGCCCTTGCCGCCCGCGTAGGACAGTGCACCGCCGGGCGGGCGGTGGTGTGGTATGGCGTGCGCGACGACGCCGGCTTGGCCGATCCCGCGACCCGGGCCTGGGACCGGCACCTGGTCTCTGCGCTGACCGCCGCCGGCACTGACCTGGTGTGGCCCGACACGGCCGGCACGGGCGCTAGCTGGGCCAAAGAGGAGTCCGTGCCCCAGCGTCTCTGGCGCACCCAGGCCACCGGCACGCTGGCCGTCGGGGGGCGCTGGTCTCCACAGGGCGAGTGGGGCTACCTGCGTCTCCTCGTGATTGACCCGGCCGGCGGCACCGTGGCCACGGTCGCCTCAGTGCGGGCCCGCTGTGACCTGATCCGGACCCTTGCCGAGCGTCCGGCCGGGGGCGACGAACGCGCGCGACCCGCGGCCCTGAGCGCCGAGGTGCATCGCCTGGCGTTGCGCAGCGAAGGGGGGCTGACGCGAGCCGTGGAGCTGGCCCCCGAAGCCGTGCTGCAGCCCGGCGATCGGCTGCAGGTGCGGGTGCGCCTGCGTCAGGACGCGTATGTCTGGGCTTTCCTTTACAGCTCGGGCGGGTTGGTTACGGACGTACTGTCGAGTCGTCGCGTTTTCGCTGACCGGTGGGAGTACGGCCCGGGGCAGGACACCTGGGTGACCTTGGGCGAGGAGGTGCAGGTCTATACGCTCTACATCGTTCTGGCGCCGCGTCTGCCCGACGACCGCAGCGAGTTGTGGCAGCGCTTGGCCGAGAGAGTGGAACAGGGACAGGTGGTCCGTTACTCGGGACTGGACCTGCTGGACGCCGAGATGCGATCTTTCCTGGGCCGGGCGGTGGGGGACGCGGGCGCGGTGGTGGTGCTGCGCCAGGCACCTGACGAACCCGCCCCACGTACCGACTTTCTGCTGGCCGACGGCACCAAGGTCAGTAGCCAGGCGGAAATCCTGACCGGCGGCCCGGTGCTCGTCCGGGCGATCAGTTTCAGCGTCCAGTGACCAGTCTTGGGACGCATCGGTGGGACCCCGGACTGGGGCCCACGCCTGCCCTCGCCGACGGAGCCACGACCTTGGATCCCGTTTACCTCGACCACAATGCGACGACGCCGCTGCGCCGCGACGTGCTCGAGGCGATGCTGCCCTACCTGGCCATCGGCGCCGGCAATCCGTCCAGCCTGCACGCCTGGGGACGGCGCGGCCGCCAGGCCGTGGAGCAAGCCCGGGCGGCCGTGGCCCGACTGCTCGGATGCCTGCCGAGCGAGATCGTTTTCACGGCTGGGGGCACCGAGGCCGACAACCTGGCTATCAAGGGCCTGGCGGGGTTAGCTGGACAGCGCCGCCGCATTGTTACGACCGCCATCGAGCATCCCGCCGTGCTCGGACCGTGCCGGGCCCTGGCCCGCCGGGGGTACCAGATCGTCCATGTCCCGGTAGACGGCGACGGGGTCGTGGACCCCGATGATGTCGCCCGCGCGGTCGATGGCGATACCCTCCTGATCAGCGTCATGCACGCCAACAACGAGACCGGTGTCATCCAGCCGGTGGCGGCCGTGGGCGCGGTGGCCTGGGAGCACGGCATCCCCCTGCACGTCGATGCGGTTCAGAGCGTCGGCAAGATTCCGGTGCAGGTCGACGACCTTGGCGTCGACCTGCTGGCCCTGTCAGCCCACAAGATTGGTGGGCCCCAGGGGGTCGGGGCGCTCTACGTCCGCCAGGGCATGGCTTTCGAGTCGCTGCTGCATGGTGGCGGCCAGGAGCAGAATTGCCGCGCCGGCACCGAGAATGTGGCGGGTATCGTGGGGCTGGGCCGCGCGGCGGAGCTGGTGCTGGCCGAGTGGGGGCAGGCGCAGTCGGAGTGGCGGCGCTTGCGCGATCGCCTGGAAGTCGACGTGCGCCGTGCGGTGGCCGGCGTTGACGTGAATGGCGGGGCTGCTGCGCGCCTGCCGAATACCAGCAGCCTGTCGTTCGCCGGCGTGGACTCCGCGGCCCTGGTGGCCAGCCTAGACCGCAGCGGCATCGCTGCCGCCAGCGGGTCGGCCTGTGCCGCCGAGGATCCAGCGCCGTCACACGTCCTGTTAGCCATGGGACTGGGGCCCGAGCGGGCCACCAGCGCTGTGCGTTTCAGTCTGGGGCCCGGCAACCACGCGGCGCAGATCGATCATCTGGTGGCCCAGCTGCCGGCCTGGGTGGCGCACCTGCGACGGCGGGGCCACTGAGGGCAGGCCGGGGGGCCTGCCGGGTCATGGGACGGCGCGGCGGCGGTAGGTAACGAATTCCAGCGGCGGTTGACAACGCCGGTCGCGGACCTCCCAGTCGCCCTGGTTCCACGGCGGGAAGAACGTGTCGCCGGCAGGGGTGTCCGGCACCCACGTGATCACCAGTTCATCGGCCAGCGGCAGGGCCAGACGGTACACCTCAGCACCGCCGGCAATGATCGCCCGGGTGGCCTCGCTGGCCCGGCAGATGGACAGGGCCGCGGCCATCGTCGGGCAGCGGCAGACGCCCGTCGGGACGGCGTAGTCCGCCTGGCGGCTGATGACGACGTTCAGCCGCCGGGGCAGCGGACGGCGCGGCAGCGACTCCCACGTGCGGCGGCCCATCACCACCGGATGGCTGGCGCTGACCCGACGGAAATGGCGCAGATCGGCCGGATAATGCCAGGGCAGGCTGCCCTGGCTACCGATGCAGCCGTTGCGGGCCACGGCGGCTACCAGCACTACCTCCATGGGTTCAGTCTCCGGCGTGGAAGAAAGCGTGCACGGCCGGCACGTCGCTTTGGCGTGCCAGGGCCGTCGGGCCGTCAAACACCACCCGGCCCCCAGCGAGCATGACGACGCGCCCGTTCAGGCGTGCGATGCTCAGCAGGTCGTGCGTGACGACCACGAGGGCGGTACCGCGTCGACGATTGAGCTCCAACAGCAGTTGGTCAATGCCCGCCGCCGTGACCGGGTCCAAGCCGGCGCCCGGTTCGTCGCACAGCAGCAGGTCCGGGTCCAGCACCAGGGCCCGGGCCAGGGCGGCACGTTGGCGCATGCCCCCCGACAGCTCCGCCGGCAGGCGCTGGCCAGCCTGCCCCAGACCCACCTGCTCCAGGCAGCGGTGGACGATGTCACGCCGCAGGCTGCGGCTGATCTGCGTGTGCATCTCCAACGGCAGGGCCACATTCTCGGCGACGGTGAGAGATTGGAGCAGGGCCCCCTGCTGGAAGAGCACGCCGACCCGCCGCATCCCCTCCGATCCCGTGATCGATTCCTCGCTCCGTTGGGGATGTCCGAGCAGGTACACCGACCCGCCATCGGCCGGCACCAGGCCAAGGATAGCCTTGAGCAGGGTGCTCTTGCCGCCGCCGCTGCCCCCCAGGATCGCCACCACTTCACCCGCCCGGACCGCCAGGTCGACCCCCTGGAGCACAGCGCGGCCCTGATACGACACCTGCAGACCGCTGGTCTGGATGAGGCTGCCGCTCGCTTGGCTCACTGGAGGTAGAAGGCCAGGCCCCAGAAACAGTCGACGACGATGATCGCGAAGGTGGCCCGCACTACCGCTGCTGTGGTGGCCTGGCCGACGCCGGTCGCGCCGCCGCGGCAACCGAGCCCGCCGTGGACGCCGATGACCGTTACCACCCAGGCGTACGACACGCTCTTGATCAACCCGGCAACAATGTCGCGCCACATCAGCGCTGCCAGCGCCTGGGCGACGAAGGCCTCGGGTGCCAGGCCCATGTAGAGCACGGCCACCGCGGTGCCGCCGAGCAAGCCCATCACGTCGGCCAGGACGGTCAACAGGGGGACGCAGACCACCATGGCCCATAGTTTGGGGACCGCGACGAAACGCAGCGGCGCGATGCCCATGGTCTGCAGGGCGGCCAACTCCTCGTTGAGTTTCATGGTCGCCAACTCGGCGGCGACGGCGGCGCCCGTGCGGCCGGCCACGACAATGGCGGTCATCAGCGGCCCCAGCTCGCGGGTGATGCCGATGGCCAGCAGATTGGCCACGTAGATGCTGGCACCGAACTGCCGCAGCTGCGCCGCGGCCTGCAGGGTTGACACGGCCCCGACCAAGAACAGGATCAGGGCCACAATGGGGACCGCCTGGGGGCCCATGGCCACGGCCTGGTCCGTGAATGTGCCCGGGCGGATGCCCCGACGCCGCCCTAGCGCGGCGACCGCCTCCCAGGTAAGGTCGGCTGCCAGGTAGGCCAGCCGGGCCAGGTTCCGGTTGAGCTCGAGGACCGCCCCGCCCAGACGTTCCAGCCCCCCCGGCGCCATTCCCGTCGTCGCGGGCGTACCGGCCTCGGGCGGTGGCGGCAGGGGCGGCAGCGACGCCGGCAGTGGCGTCAGACGGACCGATCGGCCCCAGGCCCTGGCGTCAACGGGCAGGCGTTGGAGATAGGCTGCACCGGCCGGGTCGAGCCGCGTCAGGCCCCCCAGGTCCACGCACACCGCCTCGTTGGCCGTCTGTCGCAGCAACTGCTCCACCTGGGCCGCCGTCTGGGCGACGGTCCACACGGTCAGGGGACCGTCTAACCGCGCCCCGTCGGGGCGCGGCGATACGTCAGCCACCGGGCCTCAAAGCAGGTAATACAGGCGCAGCAGCAGTTGCTGTCTGGCCTGCAGGCGTCGCAGGGGGCTCTCGCGCGTCAGGTCTGCCACCAGGTCGACGCTGGCGAATTTGGACAGGGCCAGGCGCAGGCGGTTCTCCCAGTTGAACTCCCAGGAGGCGGAGGCGGCCGACGGCATCAGCATGTCGAACTCGCAATCGAGCATGGCCATGCTCGTAACCCGCGCGTCCATGGTGACCACCGACTCGAGGCCGGTGCTGGAGGCGTCGGTCAGGCGACGGGCCGAGGTCCGGTCGGCGCTCAAGTCATAGGCTTTGACCGCGTGGCTCTGCCGCGCTCCCAGGCCGACGCGCAGGTTGAGGTTCAGGCGGAACGACCGCACCAGCTGCGAATTCACGCCAACCCCCTGGCGCAGGTGCAGAGGCGAGAACGGCGGTGCCAGAATGAAGTGACTGATTCCGCGTCGCACCCCCACGGTGTCGCCGGCCGCGTCCAGGACGGTCAGGTCGGCCGGCGATGTGTAGCGGACCTGCGTGGGGAAGGCACTGGTGTTGGCCACGCCGCGCAGATAAGGGCCGAAACGGCGGGTGACCCGGTAGATGTACGTAGCCCGTGCTTCGATCTGATCCACTGACTTGGTCAGAGGATGGGCGGTTTCCTTGGCAAAACCTTCCTCGGCCACCAGCCGCAGCAGGCCGTAGTGGCGTCGGCTGCTGTAGATGGTGGCGTTGTCCGCCTGGGCCGACAGCGACACACTGGCGCCATCGCCGTTGCTGTGTCCCTGAGTCGTGTTGAGCAGGGCCGAGGCACCCAGTTGCCAGTTGCTCTTCCACCCCGCTGCCACCTGAGCCGTCGCGCCCTGTTGTCTCTGGGGGGGATAGAATCCGACGAAGTCCTTCGTTGTCTTGCCGACCACCAGGTGACGCTGCTGAAGCTCACCGGGCAGCAGTCGGAGGCTGAACTTGCGCGTCGTCGAGGCATTCTCCCCGACACGGAATACCGAGTAGACGCCGGGGGGCAGCAGCCAGGTGCGCACGGCCTCGCCGCGCTCCTCCTCGATACCGAACCCCACGCCGAAGTTGTCGCCCGTAGACTCGTCGAACAACTCGTACGCTTCGTTGACCGCCGTCCGCGCTTCGTCGATCACGTTGATGACCAGACCAGACCAGAACGGCTTGATCAGGGTGGTGTAGCCGTCGACGATGCGGATGGGCCGCGACAGCATCTGGGACGCCGACCCGGATCCGACCAGGAGGACGTAGTCGCCCGGAAGCAGCAGCACGCCGGTGCCCGGATTGGCGGCCGCGACCTCGCGTTTGCCCTGCAGCACGCGGTACGTCGGTTCATTGATTGAACTGGTCATGGCCGGCACGAACAGCAGCCCCTTGCCGCGCGGCAACAGGGACTGGTCCAGCTCCAGCTGGGCCCGGGCGGGCGGCGCGGTCCAGGTACTTTCATCGGGCCACGCTGCCACGGGCAGCAGCCACAGCAGCATCAGCGGGAGCCAACGGTTGGGCATCACGACCTCGGTCAGGGAGCCAGTTTGCCGGGGATCAGTTCGTAGTCCCGGCCGGCGGGGCTGCGGGTATCGGCAACTGGCAGGCTGTCGACCGCGGTTGCCTGGCTACTGTCGGGCGCGACCACAGCCAGGGGGCGCCCCTCCCGCAGGCGTTTCTGGTTCAACAGCACGAAGTCAATATCGCGGACGAATCCCTCTATCTGGCTGCGCAGGATCTCGCTCAAAGCCGCCACGGTATAGGTCATGTCGGCGTTGTACACGCTTTTCTCGTGGTCAAACTCGCCGCGCCAGATCACCTGTCCGTCGCTTTGGCGCACCAGTTCCAGCGACGCGGCCAGGCGGGCCGCCCACAGATCGCCGCTGTCATAGCGCTCGATGACCCGGAGCTGGCCGGTCAGGATCAGGTCGGGACGCCGCTCAAGGAATTCGCGGTCCCCACCCACTGAGGCGAAAAGGTCCGCCTGGCGCAGGTACTGGACCACGCAGTCAGTGACCATGTCGCCGGGACGAACGGCCCAGCCGTGCAGACCGTCGCGCTTCAGCTCGTAGCGGTCGCGGCGGTAGATGATCTCGTTGCGGTTGTACGCCCGCAGTACCTCAAAAGTCCGGACCTGCACCTGCAGGGCATAGGGACGCTCCGATTCGGCAAGCGGCCGCCGCAGGGGCTCCACCGCCAGGGCGTAGTAGCGTCGCTGCGGTAGTTCGCCCCGGCCGCCCAGCAGACCGGCACACCCGCCCAACGCTACCAGGGCCACGATCCCGGCGGTCAGGACAGGGAGCCGATTACTCACTGGACCGGCCGCCGCCACGGATCAGAACCGAGGGGTTGTCGCGGATGATCTCGGTCGTCTCGCGCACGTTCTGCAGCGTCTCCTCCAAGTCTTGCATGGCGCGCAGAATGTTGCTGCGCGTCGCGCCCAGCGTCTGATCAACGTGGGCGAAGGTCTCGTCGATGTGGGCCACGGTGGTGGTCAGGTCAGCAACGAGTTTGGGTACCGGACCCTCCAGCTGCTGACGCAGTTGCTGGCTGACCGCCTGCAGATTGCCGACCGTGGACTGCAGCCGGCGACCGGTCAGGAGCCGGTGCAGCGAGTCGGTCGTGGCGTCCAGGTTCACCGCCGAATTGGCCAGATGCTGACTGGCCAGGGCCAGGTTCAACGCCGCCTGATTCACTGGCGGGCGATTCTCCTGCACCGCCTGGTCAAGGTGCTCGGCCAGATCGGCGGCGCGCGCCACCAGCCGACTGAGCTCGCGTTGGTTGTCGGGACCGAGCGCCTCGTTGAGGTGGTCGAGCGCCTGCTCCATCTTGTTCCCGAGCAGGTCGGCGCGCTCGCGCAGGTTGGTCAGCAGGGAAGAACTGGCCGGGATGCGCGAGCCGGGGCGCAGGGGCGCTGCCGTCGGTGAACCCGGTACCAGCTCGATGCTCTTGAGGCCGGTGATGCCGGCGTTCGAGATCGCTGCCTGAGTGTCGGTGCGGATGGCGTGCGAGACCTTGGCCGGTTCGACCGTGATGTCGACGATCACCGCGGCGATGTCAGTGGGCGATACGTAAATCCGCTCGACTCGGCCCACCGTGATTCCCTGGTATTTCACCTGGGCCCCTTCGTTCAGGCCGCTGACAGACACGCCGCGGAACTCGATGCTGTATTCCTCGCGCGCGCCCATCAGCCGGGTCCCGGCCACTGCCCCGAGGATCAAGACCAGCAGCCCGTTGGCGGCCAGGAAGAACACCGCCAGGCGGATCTTCTGCGCCCTGGTGGCCATAGCGTCAACCGAGTGGGGACGATGGGGGATATGCCATATGGCCAATATGGGGGGCCGGCCGAGGAGCGGCAAGCCGGTCCGGGCCTGACCTGTTCCTTGTGCCGCCGGCCTCCTAGCCTATATTAGCCGCGCCGATCTCCGGATCGTGGCGATCCGGTGACTAGGGGCGTCGCCTCGCGGGCCTGTTGGCCCGGCGCCCGACCGGTGGCGGGACGCCGTCGCCCGGCCTGCGGGGCCGTGCCTTGTTGCCGGAGGTGATCCGGCTCCACACATCCGCACTGCCCGTTCCCGGTAGCCACATGATTACCGAGTTCTACGACGGCCGTACCGTGCTGATCACCGGTGCCACTGGGTTCCTCGGCCAGGGCCTGGTGGCGAAAATGCTCCGTGATCTGGCCGGAGTCCGGCGCGTGTACGTGCTTATCCGGCCGCGTCGGCAGCCTGGTGGCGCGCTGCTGTCGGCCGGCGAGAGGCTAGCCCGGGAGCTCCTCACGGCCGACGTCTTCGACCGCTTCCGCCGTGAGAACCCCGCCGGTTACGCCGCCGCCTGCGCCAAGGTGATTGCCATAGCCGGCGACATGACCTCGCCCGACCTGGGCATGGCCCCGGACCTGCGGGCGCAGCTGGTGGCCGAGGTCGACCTGATCATCAGCGTCGCCGCTACGGTCACGTTCGACGAGCCTCTGGACCAGTCGGTACGCCTCAACACCTTAGGGCCGCTGGAGTTGATGCGCTTTGCGGCCTGCTGCCAGCGCGATCCCGTTTTCGTCCAGGTCTCCACTGCCTATGTCAGCGGCCGCCTGCCTGGGGCCATTGCCGAAGAGGTGCTGCCGCAGGACCGCGATATCCGCCAGATGATCCGCGGCGACCGTGTCGGCAGCTTCGATCCGGAAGCCGAGATCGCTGACTGTCAGGCGTTCTGTGCCCGTGTGGACGCCGAGGCGGCGGCCGAACCCCTGCGCCTGCGCCTGCGGCGCGAGATCTTGCGCGAGAGCCGGGCGCGCCGCCCATCTGAACGCCGTCTGGCGCAACTGGTCGACGATCGCGTCCGCCGCTGGCGCGAACGGCAGTTGGTGGCGGAGGGCACCCGGCGGGCTCAATCGCGGGGCTGGAACGACGTCTACACCTTCACCAAGGCCATGGGCGAGCAGATGCTCGTCCGTCACCGCGGCCGGGTCCGTCTGGTCATCTTGCGGCCCAGCGTCGTCGAGAGCAGCCTCAACGATCCCGAACCGGGCTGGATCTTCGGCCTCAAGGTTACCGACCCGTTGATCGTGGCCTACGGCCGCGGCATGGTGCCGGATTTTCCTGTAGCCGCCGATGTCGCCATGGATCTGGTGCCCGTGGACATCGTCGTCAATGGCATCCTGGCCTGCGCTACCCAGGCCGACCGCGACCAGGTGCGCGTGTTCCAGGCCGCGACCAGTGCCGAGAACCCCCTGTTGGCAGCGCAGATCTACGCTTACATCCGCCAGTATTTCCGCGACAATCCCATGCGTGGCCGCGACGGTAGCGTGCCCGAATTGCCGGACTGGACCTTCCCCAGCGTCCGGCAGTTCCGCTGGCGCTTCCTGCTCGGACTGTTCTACCCGCTGCGGGTGCGCCAGTGGGTGCTGGACCGCCTCCCCGAGAGACTAGCCCCGCCGGCGCGCAAGAGGCGTCTGGCCGCGCTTGAGAAGCGCCTGCGGCGGGTGCTGTACTTTACCGAGCTGTTCACTGCTTACACCACCCTCAACTGCCGCTTCAAAGCCGACCGGCTGTTGGCGCTGCACGCCGCGCTGCCGGCCGATGAGCAGCAGCGTTTCTTCATGGATGTCCGGCGCGTTGACTGGCGATCGTATTTCCTGCGCGTCCACCTGCCCGGTTTGCGACGGCATGTGCTCAAGGAGGAAGTGACGGCCGATGGTCTGCTCGACGGCGGCGAGGACCTGGGCGGTGAGGAGGCCCGCTGGCAGGCCGAACAGCGTCTGCGGACCGTCGACGATCTGGTGCTCGCCGCGGCGCTGCAGCGGGCTGATGCCGTGGCCCTGGCCGATCCTGCCACCGGCGTCAGTTGGACCTGTGCCGAACTGCGCCTGCGCGTCGACAGCCTGGCTCGTGACTGGCGGCAACAGGGCCTGCGCGAGGGCGACCACCTGCTGCTGAGCGGGCCCGACGGCCCGGCCTGGGTGGTCGCCTTCCTGGCCAGCGCGGCCCTGGGCGTCGTGGTCGTGCCCGTCGATGGGGCTGCCTCTGACAGCGAACTGGCCACCTTGGTTGACCAGACTGAGGCCAGGGGTCTGGCCGTGGCCGGGTCGCGCCTGCCGGGCGTGCTAGCGGCTCTGCCTGCCGGTGCAGCTGCGGCGGTCCTGCCGTTACCTTTGGAACTCGGGGCGACGGCCCTGGCGTCCCCGTCGGCAACCGCCGATGAGCCGAATGACTGGCCACCCGTGGCGCCCACCGGGGCCGCCGTCGTCTGGTTGTCACCCGGCCCGCTGGGACCTCCCCGCGGCGCGGTCATGACCCACGCCGCACTGGTGGCCAATGCCCTGGCCCTGGGCGAAGTGCATCGCCTGGAAGCGGGCGATCGGGTCGCGGTCTCACTGCCCTTGGCCAGCGGCCTGGGCCTGGTCGGCGGGCTGCTGTGGCCCCTGGCCAGCGGCGCCGCCATCCACTTCCGGTGCAGCACCTCGGCGGTGGCGTCTGGCGACCCGGTGCCTGAGGTGTGGGTAGCGAGCCAAGCGTGCCTGGCGCCGGCCGCGGACGCGGCCCGGCAGCCCGAAGCTTGGGATGGCGAGGTGGCGGTGCTCAAACAGGCCCGCCTGGTCCTGGCCCCTGCCCAACTGGGCGACGTGGCCGCCGAGGCGTTGCGCGGCGTGGGCGTGCCGGTGTGTCTGGCCTGGGGAGTGCCTGAGGCGGGCCCGGTCGTCACCGTGCATCCTGCCGATGGCATGCGCTGCGGTTCGGTGGGCGTGCCCCTGCCGGGTTTCGAGGTACGCCTGGCGGCTGCGGCCGGGCCGGGCGAAGTGCTCTTGCGCGGCCCGGCACTGATGTCGGGTTACCTGGGGCGAGCTGACCTGTCGGCCCAGGTGCTTCGTTCGGGGTGGCTGCACACGAGCGTGAAGGGTAGCCTGGACGCGGACGGCCATCTGTGCCTGGCGGGTGACGCTGACCTGCCGACCGGCGTCAGCGCGCTCCAAGTGTCCGATGAGGGCTCCGGTGCCGCTGCCGTGGCGCCTCGAGGTCGCCTGGCGGCTGCCGTGCGACACGGGCTTTGGGGGCCGACAGGATGGCTGTTCGCGCGTGTCTTTCCGCTGCGTGCGGAGGGGCTTGAGCACCTGCCGCAGGACCGCCCGTACCTGTTGGCTGCCAACCACGCCAGCCACCTGGATTCGGTGGCCGTGCTGGTGGCGACCCGGCCGTGGGTGGCGCGCTGTACTGTCATTGCCGCAGAAGACTACCTGCGGCGTTCCCGCGTGCGCGGCTGGTTCGTGCGGCACTGGCTCGGCGCCGAAGCCTTCGACCGCTACGGCGATTTCCGCGAAAGCCTGGCCGTGGCGCGGTCATTGCTTGGGGTCCGCAGTCCTCTGCTCGTCTTCCCCGAAGGCACCCGCTCGCTGACCGGCGGCCTGCAGACCTTCAAACCGGGCATCGGCCTGCTGTCGCGCGAACTCGCCGTGCCCGTGGTGCCGGTGGCCATCCGCGGCACCGGCGAAGCCCTGCCTCGGGGCCGCTGCTGGCCGCGGCGTCAGCCGATCGAACTGCGCTTTGGTCCACCTATTGAGCCAGGCGCCGTTGCATCACCGGTGGCCGCCGGCGGTTACGAGGACCACCGGGCCCTGGCCGAGCGGGTCCGGACGGCGGTCCAGACCCTGATCACGTCCCCCCAACGCGGTTGAGCCATGTGCCCCTATGTTCTGCACCTTGGCCCCGTGACCATCGCCAGCTTCGGCCTGATGGTGGCGCTGGCCTTCTTGGTGGCGCTGCACTTTCTGCGCCGCGAGCTCGAGCGCAAGGGCCACGATCCGGAGTTCGGCTCGACCATTGTCACCACCGCCATGGTCGGGGGGCTGGTGGGCGCCAAGCTCTACTACGTGGCCTTTGAGACGCCGCCGCACCTGCCTTGGGGCGAACTCCTGCGCGTGACCTTCTCGGGTGCGGGGCTGACCTGGTACGGCGGCTTCATCGTTGCGGCCACGGCCATCGTCGTGCTGTCCTGGCGTCGCGGCGTGCCCGTGGCCCAGGTCGCCGATGCTGCCGGCATTGCCCTGGCGATCGGGTACGCCGTGGGTCGCATCGGGTGCCAGCTTGCCGGTGATGGCGACTACGGCGTGGCGTCGGACCTGCCGTGGGCGATGGCTTACCCCCAAGGTATCGTGCCGACCTTTGAGCGCGTCCATCCGACGCCGGTTTACGAGACTCTTGCCAACCTGGCCATCTTCGGCCTGCTCTGGCGGACCCGCATCCGTCTGGCCACACCGGGACTGTCGTTCGGCTGCTACCTGATCCTGACGGGCCTGGCGCGTTTTCTCATCGAGTTCGTTCGCATCAATCCGAAGGTTCTGTGGGGGCTGAGCGACGCCCAACTGATCAGCCTGGGGCTGATCGCGGTCGGTGCGGCGATCGTGTTGCGTCTGCTCGGGCGGGCGCAGCGCCCGACGGCGAGCGCCAGTTCCGCCTGACTGCCACTGCCCAGCCGTGCCCCCCGCTGCCCGGCGGCGGCGCCATCGCTGGTTCTGCCCGGATGCTGCTCTCATACCTGAGGCGCCGCGTTATCCCCGCATCTCGACCATCAAGTCGGCCGCCGATTTTCGCACTCGTCTGGCTGCCCTCGGCGCGGTGCTGCCATGCGACGACGAGGTGCTCCAGGCGCCGTCGTCACCTCTCGGGCAGCCCCTGCAGGTCTGCGGCCGGCGTCTGGGCAACCGCTTCGCGGTCCAGCCCATGGAGGGATGGGACGGCACCGAAGACGGACTGCCCACGGACTATACCCGCCGGCGCTGGGCCAATTTCGGCCGCAGTGGCGCCAAGCTGATCTGGGGCTGTGAAGCCTGCGCGGTGGTCCCCGAGGGACGCGCCAATCCGCACCAGCTGATGGTGTCTGACCAGACCGCGCCGGGCCTAGTCGAGCTCCTGACCCGGCTGCGGGACGAGCATCGGCAGGCCTGTGGCACCGTCGACGATCTGCTGGTGGGGCTGCAGTTGACCCATTCGGGGCGTTTCTGCCGGCCATCGGGGCGTTTGGAGCCCATCATCGCCTACCGGCACCCCATCCTGGACCGCAAGTTCGGCCTGAGCGACGATCACCCCCCGGTCTCCGACGACTACCTGGACCGTCTGGTGGACCGCTTCGTCGGCGCTGCCCGGCTGGCCCGGCAGCTCGGTTTCGACTTCGTCGACGTCAAGCACTGCCACGGGTACCTGCTGCACGAGCTGCTCGGCGCCCGCACGCGTCCGGGGCGTTACGGCGGCTCGCTGGAGAACCGGGCGCGCTTCCTGCGCGAGGTGGTGGCCGGCATCCGGGCTGAGGTCCCCGGACTGGCGATCGGCGTCCGGCTCAGTCTGTTCGACATGGTGCCGTTCCACCCTGATCCGGCCGACACCGGCGCCCGTCACATGGGACGCGGGATCCCCGAAACGTGGGAAGACTGCTTGCCCTATCACTACGGTTTTGGCGTGGCCGCCGACCAACCCGACCGCCCTGACCTGAGTGAACCGCTACAGTTCGTCGATCTGATGGTCGAGTTGGGCGTCGAACTGCTGAACCTTTCGGCCGGCAGCCCGTACTACAACCCCCACATCCAGCGCCCGGCGCTCTTCCCGCCTTCAGACGGATACCAACCGCCCGAGGATCCGCTGGTCGGCGTGGCCAGGCAGGTACAGGCCGCCGCCGTGGTCAAGGCGCGCCACCCGTCGCTGCCGACGATTGGCACCGGCTACACGTACCTGCAGGAGTTCCTGCCGCTGGTGGGGCAGGCAGTAGTGCGGGCCGGGATGATCGATTTCGTCGGCCTGGGGCGTATGGTCCTGTCCTACCCCGAACTGCCGCGGGACGTATTGGAGCACGGGCGCCTCGACCGGCGGCGCCTGTGTCGCACGTTCAGTCACTGCACCACCGGGCCGCGGCAGGGGATGGTATCCGGCTGCTACCCGCTGGATCCATTCTACCGGGCCCTGCCCGAAGCCGCGCGCCTGAAGGACCTGGAGGGATCGGCCCCCTGAGGCAGCGCCGGCCCCCGATGTTGGCGGTCGCGTCGCTGGGTGGCTCGGTCAAG
This sequence comes from uncultured Gemmatimonadota bacterium, assembly GCA_903893785.1. Classification (GTDB taxonomy): domain Bacteria; phylum Latescibacterota; class UBA2968; order UBA8231; family UBA8231; genus CAITNQ01. Next base: position 8,273 of record CAITNQ010000068.1, on the reverse strand, counting down.
GCGCTGCCGGCGCTCCCTCCGGCTCGATCAGGTCCGCCAGCACCCCAACAGCCTTCAGTCCGTTCCCGGAGAGGATCGCTACCACGCCGCCGTCAGTGGGCAGCCGGCCTGCTTGGTGCAGGCGGCTCAAGGCTGGCCACACCACGGCGGAGGTGGGCTCGACGCACAACCCGGCCCGCCCCAGCTGGCGCACCCCGTCCGCGATCTCCTCCTCGGTGACGGCCAGTGCCATGCCGCGCGAATCGCGCAGCGCCGCGAGGACCTCCATGCCGCGCACGGGACCAGGCAGCGCGATGCCATCGGCCAGCGTCGGTTCGGTGGCTGTTGCCGGCGTGACGGTGGCATCGCCAGCGTGCCATGCCTGGCAGACCGGCTGGACACGCTCGGCCTGCACCGCAACCAGGCGGGGCAGGGCCCGAATCAGGCCGGCCGCCAGCAGCTGGGCAAACCCCAGATGGAGGCCGAGCAAGATGCTGCCGGCCCCGGTGGGGCAGACGACGGTCGCCGGCGCGACGCCCCCCAACTGCTCCCACAGCTCGAAGGCCATCGTCTTGACGCCGTGCAGAAACAGCGGGTGCCACAGGTGCGAGGCATAGGCCGCCCCGGTTGCCTCGGCGTGGGCGAGAAGGGCTTCGGTGGCGCGCGCGCGCGGGCCCTCGACGGCCACCAAGCGCGCCCCGTAGGCGCGAATCTGGGCCCGTTTCCCGGGTGGGGCTGACGCTGGACAGAACACGGTCAGGGCCAGGCCCGCACGCGTGGCGGCGGCGGCCAGGGCTGCCCCGGCATTGCCCGAAGAGTCTTCCAGGGCGGCGGTGACGCCGGCGGCCTGCAGCCAGCGGATCAGGACCGCCGCCCCTCGGTCCTTGTACGACCCGGTGGGCAGACAGAACTCGCACTTGGCCAGTACCGGTACGCCCGCGACATCGAGCGGTACCAGGGGCGTGGCCATGTCGGCCAAACCTGCCGTGGGCTCCAGGCAGGGCAGCGCCTCGCGGTACCGCCAGACCCCGGCAGGCCGGCGTGCCAGATCGCGGCGCCGCCACCACGGGCCCGGCGCCCGCTGCCAGTTGAGCGGGCCGGCGCACACCTGGCAGCGCCACGCTGCGGGTTGGTGGCGATGATCACGGTCGCAACGCGCGCACCGGAGAGTGCCGTCCATCGCCTGCCTCCGCGTCAGGGTAGTGTCGGGCGCCCAGAGGCGCCGACCGGGCTCGCCCGTTTCTTGCCGGCGCCGGACCGGCCCCCTAGGTTGCCGGCAACGGGCCGCCTGGCCCGTCCTCGACTGCTGTTACCGCCTCCCCAGGGGGAACCCGTGGAAGAAGTCGCCTTTGCCCAAGTGGACCGCCGATGGAACACCCCGGAACGCACCGCACTGGTAAGCACGGTGTCGGCCGATGGTCGCCCCAATCTGATCGCTGTGGGTTGGCTTATGCGGGCCAGTCTGACGCCGCCGGTGTACGCCATCGGCATTAACCGGCGCAGCCAGAGCGGCCGGAACATCGCCGCCACCGGTGAGTTCGTCATTGCCATTCCCGGCGTCGACCTGGCCCCGGCGCTGATGTACTGTGGCACTCACTCAGGCGCCGACACCGACAAATTCGCCGCCACCGGTCTGACCCCGCAACCGGGCCGCGTGGTGCGGCCGCCGCTGGTGTCCCAGTGCCTGGCCAACCTGGAGTGCCGCGTTGTGGCCACGCAGGATATCGGTGACCACCAGGTCTTTTTCGGCGAGGTGCAGGCCAGTTGGGCGGGCTCGGACCCCGGGCGGCCGCTCCTGGTCATCGGCGCGCAGAGCGGGTACTTCCAGGTGTACGAAGAAGCCGGTTTCCGCCTCGGGATCGTGCGGGATTGAGGCCGCCCGCAGGCGCTCGGTCTCAGACGTAGCGGAGCAACTCGCCCAGTTCGTCCGGGTCCAGTTCCTGCTGGCGGGAGGCCACCACCGCGGCGATGGTCTCCTCCGCGTCACGCAGTGACAGCCCTTTCTGGTGCAGCGAGGCCAGCCAGGCATTGCACTGCTCGCGGGTCATGCCCAGGAGTTGCTCCAGCGGCGCGCCATGGCGGCGCGCTGACAGCGTCTGCACGGTCAGCAGGAAATTCTCGGCGTCCATCGGTTGTCCTTGTGTGGCGGCGGCGGCAGGCCGTTCAGCCCACGGCCGCGGGGCGTTCGATGACGCGACAGGTGCCGTCGGCCTGGCCGACGACTACGGTGTGGGTCAACCCGACAAAGAGCCCGTTCCCGACCACCCCGGGCAGGTTGTTGACCCAGGCATCCAGTGCCGCCGGATCGGCGATGCCGTCGGTGAACCGGCAGTGCAGAATGAAGTTGCCGTTGTCCGTGCAATAGGGCTGGCCGGCCGCGTCCAGGCGCAGTGGCGCCTCGGCGGCCCGCTGCAGCAGCGCCCGTTGCACGACGGGCCAGGCAAACGGCACCACTTCCACCGGCAACGGCGCCTGGGTCCCCAGGCGGGGTACCAGCTTGGATGGGTCCACGATGATGACCTGGCGCGCCGTCGACCAGGCCACGACCTTCTCGCGCACCAGGGCCCCGCCAAGGCCCTTGATCAGGTCCAGCTTCGGGTCCACTTCGTCGGCGCCGTCAATCGTCACGTCGAGCCGCTGGGCCTCGGCCAGCGTGATCAGCGGGATCGACAGCTCCTGTGCCAGGCGCGACGAAGCTTCGGAGGTGGATATGGCCCGGATACGCAACCCGGATGCCACCCGGCTGCCGATGGCCCGAATGGCGTGGGCCGCAGTGGAACCGGAACCCAGGCCGACCACCATGCCGTCGGCGATGTATTCGGCGGCCTGGCGGCCAGCGAGTTCTTTCAGGCGGTCCATGACCCTCAAAGGCGTTTGACGTAGTGGATCTGTCGGGCCACTTCGACGAAACCCAGACTGGGGTACAGGCGCTGGCCCACCGGGTTCTGTTCCAGCGTCTCGATGCGGACGCACTCCATGCCCGCGTGCCGCAGCCACTCCAGGGCTGCGGTCAGCAACGTTCGCCCGGTGCCCCGGCCCTGGTGTTCAGGCCGAACCGCGATATTGGGTACCCATCCGATGCGGCTGTCGGCGTCGGCCCGGCAGGTGACGTAGCCAACTACCTGCCCGTCCTCTTCAGCGACCAGTACGCCGCGGGCATTCTCGCCGGCCACATCGGCGGCGATATGCCGTGCCTTGCGCCAGCGCCAGTCATGACCGCCCACCAGGCCCAACAGCAACTCGATGTTGCGATCGACCGAGACGCCGGTGAAGCACACGGCGGTGATTTCCTGCAGCGCGGCCAGGTCCTGGGGCTGATAGGGTCGGATCATGGCGCGCAAATATCGTCGGCCGGGTCGACCCCAGCAAGGCGAGATATCAGCCGGGCAGCGCCGGCAGACCGGCCAGTTGGCCTGGGTGCTGTTCGAGGAGCGCGTCGGCGAGGAACTTGGTCGCCCAGTTGGGGTAAGCGAAGCGCAGGTACCGTCCCCACACCGGTCGTGACCCGGCCAGTGCGCCGTGGATGCCCGGATGGCCGCTGGCCAGCGACTGGGCGGCCTTGAGCCCGAGGAGCAAGCGGCGCGCCGCGCGACGGAACCGCGGATCGCCGGTGCGGCGGTACAGACGAGTCCACAGCCCGACCATCTGCGCCTCTCCCGTCAGGCAGGCGGAGCCTGCGATCGGGGTCCAGCCGGGACCGAAATGGGCGGGCAGGGAAGCCGGCCGGCCGCCGACCGGAACAATGGCGGCGGCCATGGCGGCGGCAACTCTGCGCACCAGTCGGTCGGCCGCGGCCGCGGCGCGGGCGTCCAGGTAGGGCACACTCTCGAACCAACCGCGCAGTGAGTAGGCAATGGTGTGGGTAAGTGGCATGGCTCCGGCCTCCAGGGCCATGGCCGGGCTCCAGCCGTGCTCGTCCGACTGGGCCAGGGCCCAGTCTATGTGGGCCCTGGCGGCCGCTCCATAGCGCTCTTCGCCCGTGTCCGCGGCGGTCTCGAACAGCGCCCAGGCGACGCGCGTGTGGTAAACGGTCGGCATCCCCCCATACACATGACGGCTCCACTTCCCGTCGGCGTCCTGGGTGGTCACCAGCCAGTCGGCCGCCCGCGCGGCGGCGGCCAGGAAGCGTTCCTCACCCAGGGCGCGGAACAGGGCCAGCCAGCCGAACACCACTTGGCCGGTGTTGAACACTACGGGGTACGCGGGCCGGTCAAGACGGGCCCGCCCGCCGCGAACGGCCCCGCTGCCCAACTGCAGCTCGATCTCCCAGTCACCCAGCTCCAGCGCTCGGCCCAGCAGTTCCGGCCGGCCCAGCGCCGCGCCGCCGCGGATCAGGGTCGGTATGATGTAACCGGTGGTCTCGGGGTAGGGCGGGGCCCAACCGCGGCCCATGAAATACCCGGCCGAAACGCCCCCGGCGGTGCTGGCGTCCTGGGCGCGGCACAGCCAGTCGAGCGCGGCCTGCAGATGCAGCTCATCGGGCAGGGCCACCGCGCGGCCAGCGCCCAGGTCGCGCCACAGCGCCGGCCAGTGACCCGGCACGCCGATGGTCCTCGCTACCTGGTACAGGCCCAGCCCCAGGTGGCGCCAAGGTGCAGCCATCGCGTGCCTCCCGTTGGCATCGGCGTGGCGGTGCGTGGCCGTGGCGCCCCTGGGGCGTGCCGAATCCTCACCCCAAGACCCCGGCTCAACCCCATGTCCGCAGCGGGCCCGTCGGCCTCCCGGCCCAGCTTCGGGAAGGGCGGCGCCGCCGGCGACAAGGATACGGGCCGGCCGCCGGCCGGCCAAGGGGGCGCTTGAGGCCTGCCCCGACGGGACCTATTTTCCCATTGGGCGTCTCAGGCACTGCCTGGGGCGGGCCGCGGTCAATGGCCTTGAGGGTCGGAACGGCTGCCTGCTGGGGGGGCCATGTGGCGCAGGTTGGCGCGATGGGTAGTACCCGGTCCGGTGCACGCCTGGGGACGCACGCGTCTGCATCACCATCGCCAGCGGCGCGTGGCCCGGCTGCCCGCGGTGGGCGAGGACGAGTTCCGGCGGCTATTGGCCGAAGACTTGGGCTTGGCGTCCGGCCAGGTGGTTTTCGTCCACGCGTCGCTGGTCGGACTGCACCTGGCCTTTCCCTTCTACCGCGTCCTCGCCCTGCTGCGCGAAGCTGTCGGGCCAACCGGCACGCTGCTGTTCCCTTCGACCCAGCTGCGCGAGCGCCCGGAGACCTGGTTGGCGCGCGACGAGGTGTTCGACGTTCGTTTGCACCCCACGTCCATGGGCGTCATTGCCGAACTGGCTCGGCGACAGCGCGGCGCCTGCCGCAGCCTGCACCCCACGCACGCGGTCGCCGCTTTGGGGCCCCTGGCCGGGGACCTGACCCGGGCCCACGGCACGTCGCCCTGGCCCTGCGGCGCGGGCAGCCCCTTCGCCGCTCTGGCCGAGGTGGGCGGGCGCATCATCGGCCTTGGGGTGGATCCGTCGGTCCTCACCTTTGTCCATTGCGTCGAGGACCTGTGGCCAACGGGTTTTCCCGTCCAGACCCGCCGGGAACAGCTGTACGGCGGTCGGGTGGTGGCTGCCGACGGGTGCGAACACCGCATCCAGACCCTGGTGGCCCACCCGCGCATCCGCTGGCGCAACATACCGACCTACGCCCGGCGGCACCTGCCGGCGGCGGTGTGCCAGGTCCACCACCGGTACGGGGCGCCGTTTTATGCGGCTGCGGCAGCCCCGCTGCTGGCCGCCATGGCGGATCTGGCGGCCCGGCGGGTGACCATCTACACGCGTCTGATTCACCGGGGCTGCCCGACCGAGCCGCCGTTGTCGTGGCTGGCCGGGCGCCTGGGTTGAACGACTGGAGGCGGATCTGTCGGTGAACCAACGGGAGCGGGTGCACGGACTGGTGGTGGCCGCCATCACCGAACTGAACCAGCAATTGCCGCCGGGCGAGCGGGCCGGCACTGAGGCGGACTCCCCGCTGTTCGGGGCCGACGGTCCGCTGGACTCGCTTGGTCTGGTCAACCTCATTGTCGGCGTCGAGGAGAAACTCAGCCAGGCCTACGGGTGCGCACCCAACCTGGCCGACGAGGCGCTCCTGAACGCGGCCGAGAACCCCTTCAGGCGCGTCGCCTCCCTGGTGGACTACATCACGACCACGCTGGAGCCGTCGCCGTGACCGCGCCGCTGCGCCTGCTGGTGGTCAGCGACGCCAACCTGGACAATCTCACCGGGTTGCTGACCCAGGACGCCAGCGCGCCCGCCGTCGCTGCCGTCTCGGCTCCCTTCGGGCAGGTGCTGCCGACCCTGGCTGACCCTCAGGCCCCGGTGTGGGCCGATGGCCCGGACGTCTGCCTGGTCTGGACCCATCCCGAAGCCGTCCTGCCCGGCTTCGCGGCCCGGTGCCGCGGCGAATCCGTGGCCGATCAGGTCATCGCCGACCAGGTAGATGCCTATGTCCAGCTCCTGCTGTCGGCGGCCACTCGGGTCAGGCTGCTGCTGGTAGGCACGTGGGCGCTGCCGACGTGGCAGCGCGGCTATGGGGCACTCGATCAGCGCCCCGGCCTGGGGCTGGGTTACGGGCTGCTGCAGGCCAACCTGCAGCTCTGCCAGGGCTTGGCGGGCGAACCCCGGGCGCTGGTGCTGGACGTGCGCCGATGGATCGAAACCGTGGGCGCGGCCGCCTGGTCGCCGAAGCTGTGGTTCCTGGGGCGGATCCCGTACCATCGCGAGGTGTTCCTGGCGGCGGTGGCGGACATCAAGGCTGCCCTGCGGGGCCTGCAGGGGCAAGCCCGCAAGATCGTCATCGTCGACCTGGACAACACCCTGTGGGGGGGCATTCTGGGGGAAGTGGGGTGGGCCGGTCTGCGGGTAGGGGGACACGATCCGGTAGGCGAAGCGCACCTGGCGTTGCAGGTCGCCCTCAAGGCCCTCAGCCGGCGGGGCGTGCTGCTTGCCATTGCCAGCCGCAATGACGAGGCGGCGGCGCTGGAAGCTCTGCGTCTGCACCCGGGCATGGCGCTTCGCCCGGATGATTTCGCCGGTTGGCGCATCGACTGGGGCGACAAGGCGGCCCACATCGCCGATCTCCTGGCTGAATTGAACCTGGGCCCCGAGGCGGCGGTGTTTGTCGATGACACGCCGGCTGAGCGTGACCGCGTGCGCCAAGCCCTGCCCGCGGTATTGGTGCCGGAATGGCCTGTTGATCCCTCGGCGGCCGTGCCGGTACTCCTCGGTCTGCGCTGCTTCGACGTTACCACCCACAGCCGCGAAGACACCGGGCGCACCCGGGCTTATGTGGCCGAGCGGCAGCGGCGCCAGCTGCGCTGCCAGGTGCCGTCGCTGGAGCAGTGGCTTGCTTCGCTGGAACTGGTGGTGGCCCCGGAGCCGCTCGGCCTGGCCCAGGCGCCGCGGGCCGCGCAGCTCCTCAATCGCACCAACCAGATGACGTTGACGGGTCAGCGGGCGACCGAAACCGAGCTGCTGGCCTGGGCCGCGACGCCCGGGACCGAGGTGTGGACATACCAGGTGCGCGATCGCTTCGGCGACGCGGGGCTGACCGGCTTGGCGTGCCTCGAACAGGTGGGTGGCGATGTCTGGCTGCGCCAGCTGGCGCTCAGCTGTCGCGTCATGGGCCGCGGCGTCGAGGCCGCCATGCTGCACCACCTGAGCCAGCGAACAGCCCGTCTCGGCGCGCGCGCGCTGTGGGTGCGCCCCGAATCCACCAGCCGCAACCAACCCTGCCGCGAACTGCTGGCCGGACTGCTCGAGGCGGCCCCCAACCCCGGGGTTCTGGTATGGCGTGTGCCGCCCCTGCTGGACCTGCCGGCCCACGTGCGGTTGGCCTGATGCCAGTCGCTGCCCATGCTACGGCCCTGTATCTGCACACCGCCGGTTCGTGGATCCACGCCCAGATTGCCGGCCTGCAACGCTACCAGCCCCTGGTGCTGGCCCAGGACACGGCCAATCTGGACCAGTTCCCGGTGCCGGCCTTGGTCTCTGCCGCTGCTTGGCCGGCGCCGCAGCGTCTGGCCAACCGATTGGTCCGTCGCGTGTGGGGGCAGTACCCCTTCTATGGGGGGCTGTTGCGGCGCCATCAGACGGCGCTGCTGCACGCGCACTTCGGTTACGAGGGCGCGCGTTGCCTGGCGGCGCGGCGCGGCGGCCGCGTGCCGCTGCTGACCTCCTTCTACGGCGCCGACGCCACGCAGTACGCCCGGCGGCCGGAATGGCTGCGGCGCTACCGGCGCTTGTTCGCGGTCGGCGAAGCGTTCTTGGTCGAGGGCACCGCCATGCGGGCGCAGCTGGTG
>CAITNQ010000067.1 GCA_903893785.1 uncultured Gemmatimonadota bacterium | reverse complement strand
GGGGCGCTGGCCGCCATCGAAGCGCTGGTGGAGGCCCTCGGCGCGGCGCTGACCCAGCGCGCCGCGCTTGCCGTCGCCACGGCGCGGGTGGCGGCGCTGGAAGCTGAAGTGGCCGATCGGCGCGGCGCCGAGGCCGCACTCAAGGAAGCAGGGGTCGCGTTGCGCGCTGCCGTGCTGCGCACGCGAACCTTGGCGACGATCCGCGACCAGATCCTCGACCTGTCGGACATGCCCACGCTCGACGCCCACCTCCGCGGGCCGTGGCCCGAGGCGCTGCGGGGCCTGGGAGTGCCCGTGTACCGCCTGTCGGTGCAGATGCCGTCGACGCAGCCCGGATGCTACCAACAGCACTGGTCTCATGTGTTGGCGCCGGCGCCCGAGGCGCGCTTGGACATTCCCCTGTCCCGGTGCCCGTGGGTGGGTGAAGCCTGGACCGGTCGCCGCACCGTAGTGGTCGACCGGAAGCGGTTGCAGGCGGTCGGTTTCCCACCCACGGAAGTGGCCTGGGTGGTCGAGATTCCGTTGTCGGATGGCGTGGGTTCGCTGGGCGTGAGCACTCGGGAGGACGCGGGCTTCACCGCCGATGACCTGGCGGCTCTGGAGGAGTTCGCCGGCCTGCTGGCGGTCGCCCTGCGTCGTACCCGGGATCTGGAACTCCTGCGACGCGGCGAGGAGCGCTACCGGACCATTTTGAACACGGCGATGGACGGGTTCTGGGTGGCCGACGCAGCGGGCCGTCTGCTGGAGGTGAACGATGCCTACTGCCGCATGAGCGGCTATGATCGGTCTGAACTGATCGGCCTACCCATCGCCGCTCTGGAGGCCCAGGAGCAGCCTGCCGATGTGGAGCGGCATATCGCGGCGCTGGCCGCGAAAGGCACGGACCGGTTCCAGTCGCAGCACCGCCGCAAGGACGGCCAGGTCTTCGACGTGGAGGTGAGTGTCCAGTTCCGCCCCGAAGAAGGGGGGAACCCGGTCGCCTTCCTGCGGGACATTTCCGGGCGTCGACGGTCCGAACGGGCCATGCGGGCGAATCTGGCTGTTGACCGTATCCGCAATCTGATCCCCCCGATGGCCGGCGAGGAAGACTGGCTTGCCATTGTCGGCCGCGTCGGGCAGGAGCTGTCCGCGCTGCTCGGTCCGGTTTCCTGCCAGGTGGCCACGGTCGATGCCGACGCTGGCCAGGTGCTCGTGTACCGGCCGACCGCGGCCGCCGACGCCCGCCGCGCTGCGGCGCCGCACCTGTTGCCTGTGGTGCAGCAGATCATCGCCCGCGATGAGCCGACCGCGGATCGGGGCGCTGGCCTGCTGGACCTGTGGGGCGATAACGCGGACGGCCCGACAGGCGGGGCCGGCGTCCAGGTGCCTTTCGGCTCCGGCGTCCTGGTCGTATGCGCGGCTACCGGCGACGTCCTGGCAGCCGAACAGGTGGCCGTCGTGCAGCGATTCGCGCCGGTCGTCGCCGAGGCCCATCTGCGCCTGCAGGAGCTGGCCTGGCGGCGGCGGGCCGAAGAGGAATTGGCCGCGCAGCGCCTGCAGGCTGTGCAGGCCGACCGACTCCGCGCTCTGGGTGAAATGGCCACCGGCGTCGCCCACGAGCTCAATCAGCCACTTAACGGCATCCGCGCCTTTGCCGAAGGCATGCTGCTGGGGCTGCAGCGACAGTGGCCCATATCCGCTGAAGAGCAGCACGAGACCCTGCGCGAGATCATCGCTCAGGTGGACCGGATCACGGTGATCATTGACCACATGCGGGTGTTTGCGCGTGACGAGAGCGAGCAGAGCCCGGTCGCCTTCGCAGTGGCCACGCCCGTCACCGGCGCGCTCAAGCTGCTGGGGGCGCAGCTCCGGGTCCACGGGATCGCACTGCGCAACCAGGTTGCCGACGATCTGCCGTTCTGTCAGGGGTGGCCGAACCAGGTGGAACAGATCATCTTGAACCTGCTGGCCAACGCGCGTGACGCGCTGGATCTGCGGGTCAACCAGTGGCGCCTGCGTCGTCCGGACGGCGCCTCGGCCTGGCGGCCCGAGATCACCATCGAGGCGCGTCTGACTGGCGACGGGGCCGCGGTGGAGCTCTGCGTCAGAGACAACGGCGGCGGTATCGAGCAGACCATCGTCGACCGCGTCTTCGAGCCCTTCTTCACCACCAAGGGCGTTGGCAAGGGCACGGGGCTCGGACTGGCCATCGTTCGCGGCATAGTCGACCGGCACGGTGGCACGGTGCGGATCGACAACCGTCCGGGCGAGGGCGTCGCCTTTGTTGTGACGCTGCCCTGCGCGGCTCGCCCGTTGCCGGGGGGGCTGCCTCCCGGCCCCAATGGGCTCGAACCGGCACCGCGCGGCCAACGCCCGCATCCCACTCACGCACGGCCAGGGCTGGCCGGCCGTGCGGACTCAGAGTAGCATGTACTGTGTTGGGGCCGGACGACACACCCCGCCGGGCTGCAGCTTCGACGCCCGATTGAACGGTCGACGTCGTTCCGTCGCCGGCCGCGTTCGCGGCGCCCAGCGGTCACGGGGCGCCCCGGTCGCGCGCCTTGGTGGCGCCGCGGGTGCGCCATGGGTACATTGCCGCGGTGGCCGCGCCCGTGGCGCGCTGCCGCACCGCCCGCCGCCGGACCAGGGAAAGGCCGCCGCATGGCATACGCCTTGTTGCCCGTGCTTGTCGTCATACCCATGGTCCTCGGCTTCTGCCTGTTCGTCGTCTCTCCGCGCCTGCACGCGGACCAGGAGCGCCGGAGGCAGCGCTGGGCGTGGCCGCGGCGCCCTGAGCGTCGGTGGCGACCTTGACCTCAGGAGTGGCGGTTTAGTCCCCACGGACCGTGTCGGCCCTGCCTGCCGCTGAACGGCTGGCCCCAGGTGGCGGCGCGGTCGGCGACGGTTACGCCTGCCGGGCGCTGGCGACGTTCGCCAAACGTCTGCCGATAGCGAGTTGGTCGGGGGCAACGAAGCGCTTCAGAACGCACGCCGCGGGGGCTCCGCCGGCCGGTCCGGCCGAGGGCTCACGCCCGGTCGAGGGGGGGCGATGAACCAGCGCTTACTGCTCTGGGGCAACGTGCTGGTGAAGGTTGCTTTGCTCCTCCTCCTGGCCCATGCCGCGGTGTTCGCTGGCCTGCCCCAGTACGTCGGCAAAGGCATCGCCGCCCGCTTGGTGCTCTACCCACTGGGCGTCGCCGTCGTGCCGTTGGCCTGGCTGCTGGTGCGCCGGCGGCGCGTCGGGGGATCGCCTGCTTACCCGCTGCTGGCCGACCTGCTGGTGTCATCGCCGTTCACTATCGATACGCTGGGCAATGCCCTCAACCTGTTCAACACCGTCGAGGTGTGGGACGACATCATGCACTTCACCCAGTGGGCCCTGTTGATGGGGGGCCTGGGTCTCCTGCTCCGGCCGCGCGTCGCCCGGCGCTGGGTGTTCGTGCTCCTGGTGGTTTCGTTGGGCGCCCACCTGGCGGTGTGGTGGGAGGTGGCTGAGTATTTCGCCTTCATCCGCGTGTCGCCTGAACTGCAGACAGCGTATACCGACACCCTGGGGGACCTGGTCCTGGGGACCCTGGGCGCGGGCCTGGCAGCCGGGTTGCTGCTGCGGCCCTGGCCGGCGGACAGGCTTCGCTGTTGAAGCCAGGCGCAAGGGCGCCCGCGTTGGGCGTGTTTCCGCCCTGCCCCTGCCGCCTCACGGTGCCCCCCACGAAGGTCTGGGTTAGCGTCGCGGGCATAGACCTGGGGCGCTATGGTTTGGCGCCCGGGGGCTGTGCCCGTCCGATCTGGATGGCTTCGGCGGCGCTGGAGCCTGAACCCGGGTGCCGTCGCCGGGCCGAACCCCACGCAGCGCCCGCGGCCGGCGCCTGGCGGCACTGGAGCTAGAGCCCGGTTGATGCCGCC
>CAITNQ010000066.1 GCA_903893785.1 uncultured Gemmatimonadota bacterium | reverse complement strand
CCTGGGAAGCGGTTCCCGAACCCGCGCGGCGCGCCCATCTGGCGCGGGCAGACGAAGCCCTGACCCAGCCCCTGCCGCCGCTGCCGGCCACCGTTTTCCTGGAGTACGCCCGCAACGGCAATCGCAGCCGCTTTGAGAGCCTGCACTTCGGTCGGCGCAACCGGCTGGCCGACCTGACGGTCGCCGAATGCCTGACTAACCAGGGCCGCTACGTCGAGGCCATCGTCGACATCGTGTGGGCGATCTGCGAGGAAAGCTACTGGGGCGTGCCGGCGCACCTGGGTATGCAGCAGGCCGGCGTGGGCCTGCCCGACATCGCCGAACCGACCGTGGACCTGTTCGTCGGCGAGACCGCCGGCCTGTTGGCCTGGGTCTGGTACCTGCTCGGACCGCAACTGAACAGCGTCTCGGCACGCCTGGAACCGCGCCTGCTGACGGAGGTTCAACGGCGCGTGCTGCAGCCATGCCGGGAGCGCGACGATTTCTTCTGGATGGGCTTCCACGGCCAATCGGTGAACAACTGGAACCCCTGGTGCAACTGCAACTGGCTGACGGTCGCCCTGCTGCTGGAGCCGGACCCGGCCGCGCGGAGCGCCGCCGTAGCCAAGAGCGTCCGCAGCCTGGACCGGTTCATCGATCCGTACCCCGCCGACGGCGGCTGCGACGAAGGACCCGGGTACTGGAGCCGTGCCGGCGCGTCGCTGTTCGAGTGCCTCGAGCTGCTGGCCAGCGCCACCGCCGGGGCCCTGGATGTGTTCGGCGAACCTCTGGTGGCCGAGATCGGCCGTTACATTTACCGCGCCCAGCTGGCCGGACCGTATTTCGTCAACTTCGCCGATGCCCCGGCCCTGGTCCGGCCCCCGGCCGGCTTGACCTATCGCTACGGCCAACGCATCGGCGACCCGCAGCTGGCGCAGTTGGGCGCCTGGAGCTGCCAGGTGCAGGATCTGCTGCACCGCGGTGCAGGCGAGAACCTGGCGCGGCAGGTACCCACCCTGTTGGACTTGGCGGCGCTGACCGCGACGCCCGCAGCCCCGCCCTTGCCGCGCGACGTATGGATGCCGCACATCCAGGTGATGGTGGCCCGCGACCAAGCCGGCAGTACCGCGGGTTTCCAGGTAGCGGCCAAGGGCGGCCACAATGGCGAAAGCCACAACCATAACGATGTCGGTCACTTTGTCGTCTACCTTGACGGCGCACCACTGTTCGTCGATGCGGGCGTGGAGGCGTACACCGCCAAGACCTTCAGCGACCGCCGCTACGAAATCTGGACCATGCAGTCCGCGTACCACGCCGTGCCCACCATCGGCGGGGTAATGCAGGCCCCAGGGCGGGCCTGGGGCGCGACCGAGGTCGACTGGCACGCCGATGCCGGCCAGGCGCAACTGGACCTGAACTTGGCCAACGCGTACCCGCCGGGTGCCGGTCTGCTGCGGTGGCAGCGGCGCATCCGCCTTGAGCGGGGCTGCCGGGTGCTGGTCGAGGAGACGTTCGAGCTGGCCGACGCGCGCCCGGTGGCGGTGAGTCTGTTAACGCCGTGCCCGGCCTGCCTGGCCGAACCCGGGCGCGTGACTCTGGCAGCGCGACCGCTGGGCGACGATCGCACGACGGCCGCAGCCACGCTGCGGTACCCGGCAAACCTGCTGAGCGCTCGGATCGAGGCCCTGCCACTGGACGACCCGGGCCTGAGCCGGACCTGGGGCGGCGGCCTGACCAGAGTGGTGCTGGAGACCGTCGAGGCACGCGCCAACGGCGCCTGGGAATGGGTTGTCCAGAGGTAAGCACCGCCCTTGGCCTTTGGGCCACGGCGGCTGCCTGGCTGGCGGCCCGCGCCGCTGCGGCCCCGGGTCGCCACCCCACCCAGGCGGCGCGATGCCCGCCCAACCGTTCTTGAGGTCGATGCCATGACTGCTGCTCCTGACCGGCTCGCGTTGGACCACTACCCCTCGTTGCATCAAGCTGAGTTGCGGCAACTGCTGGCCAGCCCGGCCTGGCAGGAGGCGATCGCCGACGGCACGGTGGCCACGGTGGCGCAGACCAAACGGCAGCCCGGCCACACGCGCGATTTCATCGGCACGGTTTTCGACCAGCTCGTGGCGCTGAACGAGGATCGCGTCCGAGCCCTGGCCGCCGCCGGCACGCGCGATCCGATGGTCCTCCGACGGGCGCTGGGGCGCTGGCCACAGGAGCTGGGCCAGCTGCGGCCCAAGACCTCGTTTCTCGGCCTCAACCTGACCGCCGACTGCAACTTCTCGCCGCGCTGCGTGTACTGCAACCAGCCCCATGTGGAGGCCACGGTGGGCCTGGACGGCTGGCAGCAGATCATCGACGAGGTGACGGCCAACAACGACCGCGTCGGCCCCTACATCTACCTGACCGGCGGCGAGCCGCTGTTGCTTGGCGAGCAGGTGTGGGGTGAGGACGGACTGATCGCCTATGCCACGCAGCGCGGCGCCGCGGTCAACGTCAACACCAACGCCACCTTGATCACGCCGGCGGTGGCCCTGGCCCTGGTCCGCGCGGGCCTGACGCGCCTGCACATATCGGTCGACACGGCCGATGCCGGTCTACAGCGGTTCCTGCTGGGGGGAACCGAGATCGAGGCCGTACTGACCGGGGTGTACAATGTGCAACTGGCCCGCGAGTTGACCGGCGCCACCTGGCCGGAGATCCACACCAATTGCGTCCTGACCCGCCGCAACCTGGAACTGTTCCCTGACCTGGTGCGGTTCCTGCTGCAGCGCAAGAAGCTGACGGCAGCGCGGGAAGACCCGTTCCGCCACGATCTGCTGCCCCACATCATACCCGTCGGGGGCCGCAGCAACGACGCCTTGCGACCCACGGTCGCTGAGTTCGAGCGCTTCTACGGTCCGGTATGGGACGAGGTTTGCCGCATCTGGGATGACTATCAGGCCAGCCTGGGCCTGGCCCCCGAGGCCCGCGGGGTACTGTTCGGGTACTTCAGCAACCCCTTCCTGCGGGTGGAGCACCGCGGCGGGCTGACCGCCTATGCCGCCACCTCGGCCCGCGGCCAGTACGGCGCGCTGGCGTTGCCTGACTACTGTTACGTGGCCCCGACGCAGGGGTCGTACACTCCGGATGGTCTGCAGTTCCGCTGCGGTTCGCACGCCATCCGTCGCCTCGAGCCCGTCGGTCAGGCGAGTGACGGGGGGTTCTTCGCCGGCGTTGCCGCCGGTCTGGCCGGCCTGGACCGGCTGCCCGATACCGAGCGCTGCCACGGCTGTGCCCTGGCTACGCTGTACATCAACCAGGCGGTCGAGAAGAAGCTGACCGAATGGGTGACCGCGCTGCTGGGCGAGGCAACCCCGGCCGTCAGCGCCTGAGACGCCAGAACAACCACCGGGGCCCGGCCACCGGCCGAGCCCCGGCTGCATGCCACCCCCGCAGGGCCTCCGAGCGGGCTACTTCGCCAACCCCGCCGCCCACTTCAGGCAGCCCTCGATGTGCACCTGGAACCAGTCCTGGTGCCAAAGTTCGTCAGGGTGCCCGAAGGCCGAGTACATGACCCGGCCCTGGCCGTAGTCGTGACACCAGGCCAGCGCGTAGTCGTGGTCTTCGCGGTTCCCCTTACCCAGATCGACGCTCTCGTTGTCGATGCGGGCCAGTACCCGCGTCTTGGCCCGGTCCCAGCTCTTGAAGGTGTAGATCTCGTCGAACACGCGGAACTTGGTGCCCAGCGAACGCGTCGCCGGATGGTTGGTGTCCTCGACGATGACCCCCACTTCCTGCGTCCAGGGGTGGCCGTTGAAATACCCACCGATCATCTCGCCGTACTCCGGCCAGTCATAGCTGGTGTCGGTGGCGTTGTGGATACCGAAGAACCCCTTGCCATTGGTGACGAAATCGAGGATGGCCTGCTTCTGCGCCGGCTCCCACGGCAGGTTGCCCGTGGTGGCGAAGACCAACACGTCGACCTGGGCCAGTGACTCGGCGCTGATCCGGGACAGGTGGTGCGTGGTGCTGGCCTGCCAGCCATTGCGCTTGGCGATCTGCTTGATGGCGACTTCGGCGTCAGGGAGATAAGAGTGCTCGAAGCCGGCGGAATGGCGCAGCATGAGGATATTCATCGGTTATCCTTTCTGTGGTGGGCACAACTCGACAGGGGCCGCCGATCCAGACGGGTTGGCCAGCCCCCGAAGTGACTCAACCGGCAGCGTCCATGGCCAGGGCCAGTGCGCCGGCGATACCGGATCGCGGACCCAGTCCAGGGGCAACGATGTAGCGATCGATCTGGGTGGTAATCTGCGGCGTCTGCAGATACCCGTGCAGCAGTTCCTGCACCTGCTGCCGGACGAGGGGCAGCAACTGCGGCTGCGCCATGACGCCGCCCCCCATGACGATCCGCTGGGGTGACAGGGTACAGATATAGGCCACCAGCCCCAGGGCCAGGTAGCGGGCCTCCAGCTGCCAGGCAGGGTGGTCCGGCGGCAGGTCAGCGGCCCGATCGCCCCAGCGCGCCTGCAGCGCCGGACCCGAGGCCAGACCCTCCAGGCAGTCGCCATGGTATGGGCAGCAGCCCGCGTAGGGGTCCGCCTGCCAGTCGTGGGGCACGCGCACATGGCCCATTTCCGGGTGCAGCATGCCGTGCAGCAGCCGGCCGTCGGTCATGCCGCCGCCGCCAATGCCCGTGCCCACGGTCAGGTAAATGAAGCTGCTCAGGCCCTGCGCCGCGCCCCAGCGCCCTTCGCCCAGAGCCGCCGCGTTGACGTCGGTGTCAAAACCAACGGGCACGTTCAGAGCGCGCCCCACCTCGCCGGCGATATCGGTCTGCGTCCACCCCTGTTTGGGCGTGGTGGTGATCCGACCCCAACCCGGCGAGGCCGGGTCCGGATCGACGGGGCCGAAGGACCCAATGCCGACACCAGCCAAGGGCGCCTGGGCCTGGTGGCGCCGGAAGAAGGCCACGGTTTGGGCCAGGGTTTCCGCTGGCGTGGTGGTAGGAAAACGAATCTCCTCGCGCCAGTCCTCCGGGCCGCGGCCCACGGCACAGACAAACTTGGTACCGCCGGCCTCGATCGCGCCCCATTGCTTCACCGTTACCTCCCGCGTTCAGCCGTTGCCCGGACCACGCCGGGACCCCCCTGCCACCGCGCCGCCAAGGGGGTAAAATAGGCCAAAGCGTGCGAGCGCTCCACGGCTCGGCCGTTGCGCCCGGAGGCCGCGACAGTAGTGTATCGGCCATGAGTCCGGCGGCGGCCGCCGCCGCCCAGACCAGCGCCAGGCTACCGAACCGAGAGCAGGCCCATGTGAGCCAAACCGCGCCGCTCGCCCTGACCGAGCCTGCAGCACGCCGCCGATGGGCGATTCTGGCGGCGGGGACCCTGGGCGTGTTCGCCGCCCTGGGTCTGGCGCGCTTCGGCTATGCCACGGTGCTGCGCGCCATGCAGCAGGACCTGAGCTTCGACAACGGGGCCGCCGGCATGATCGCCACGGCGAATCTGACCGGCTATCTGCTGCTGGCGGTGCTGGGCGGCGCCGCGGCCTCGCGCTGGGGCGCGCGTTGGGTCGCCGCCGGCGGCCTGGCGGTGGTCAGCATCGGGATGGCGCTGACCGCGCAGGCCCACAGCCTGGCGGCCCTGTGCCTGTGGCGGGCGGTGACCGGCATGGGCAGCGGCGCCGCCAACGTGGCCATCATGGGTATGTGGCCGGGGTGGTTCGGGCCGCAGCATCGCGGCCGCGCCGCCGGCGTGGCGGTGACGGGTTCGTCATTCGCGTTGATGCTCACCGGCGTCGGCGTGCCCGTCCTGCTGGCCACGCCGGGAGCCGGCTGGCGCCTGACCTGGTTGCTGTTCGCCCTGGCGGCCCTGGCAGCGGCGCTGTTGGCCATGTGGGTGCTGCGGTCGCCGGGCAGCGCCGCCCCGCCGAGTGTCTCGGCAGGTGGCGAGCCGCGCCCGTCCGTCGGGCAGCCCGGTCTGCGCGGCCTGTACAGCTCGCGGCCCGTGTGGCACCTGGGCGCTGTGTACACCGCCTACGGCTTCAGCTACATCATCTACATGACCTTCTTCGCCAAGTATCTGGTTGCTGAACAGCACTTTACCGAGATCGAGGCAGGCCGCGCCTTCCTCCTGCTGGGTGCCTGCAGCCTGGGATGCGGCTTCCTCTGGGGCGCGGTTTCCGACCGCTGGGGGCGGCGCACGGCGCTGGTGGCCGTGTTCCTGCTGCAGGCCCTGGCTCTGGCGCTGTTCGCGCAAGCCGACCAGTCCTGGGCCTGCATCGTTTCAGCCGTGCTGTTCGGCGTGACGGCCTGGAGCATCCCGGCCATCATGGCAGCAGCCTGCGGCGACCTGCTGGGCAGCGCCCTGGCGGCCGCAGGACTGGGGTTTATCACCCTGTTCTTCGGCCTGGGGCAGGCCGCCGCGCCCAGCATCGCCGGTCACCTGGCCGATCAGGCTCACTCCTTTGCCGGCGTCTTCCTGCTGGCGGCGGCGGTGGCCCTGCTCGGTGCCCTGGGCGCCTGGCTGCTGCCCCGGCGTTGAGGCGCCGCCAGGCGCAGGCCGGTCACCGGCATCCATGGCCGATCGACCGGCCAGCCAAGCGGCCGGGTTGGGAGCCCGCGCGCCCGGCTCCTTTGCTGGGTCGCGGGACCGCAAGCGCGCCGTTCAGGGAGCCAACCAGGTAACCAGGCCAGGAGCCCCTTCGCGCTGCACCACCAACAACAGCTCGCCCTCAGCCACGGAGATCTCGACCACCTCGGCCGTCACCTCGTTGGAGATGCCGTCGCGTTCGCCGGGGACTAGGTCCTCGTCGGCTAGCGCGAACCGCAGGCCGGAGGTCCGAATCCGGCGCGCGGGACCGGCCACCGGACACAGGGACAGCCGCTGGCCCGGCACGGCGGCGAAGCGGATGTGCCGGTCGATCAGGCGCGTCTCGGTGTAGTCGTCGAGCAGGCGCAGAGCCAGGTGGCGAGACCAGGGGCGCAGCAGGCTGACATTCCACAAGGTGTGGTCCAGCCGGCGGCCGGTGAAGCCCAGCAGGTCAGCCTGCCCCACGCCCAGTTGCAGGGCCAGGCGCAGGGCCTTCTGCAGGTCGGTGCCGGTGTCGTCGGCGTCCACGCGCACCTGCCGGGCGACCTCGATCCGCGCCAGCACCGCGGCCTGCACCGAGTCCAGGTCGCCGACTACATAGTCCGGCGTGCGCCCGGCGCGAACGGCCGTGTTGGCCCCGCCGTCGGCCGCCAACAGCAGGTCCGCGCCGACCAGCACCTGCTGCAGCAGTGCCAGCGACGGGGGTTCGCCATTGCCCAGAATTACGGCTCGCAGTGTGGCCATAGCCCATCTGACCGCCAGCGGGCGGTCCTGACAGAATGGAGCGCAGCGGCCTCGCGGTCACGAAGGCCCGGGCGCCCCGGTCCACCGCGATGCCCGCCGCCCGGGCGGGGGCGCCAGGCGCCACATGACCGGCGCGTGACCGGCGGGCGGGCGCAGGTGTGGCAGTACCGACCGACCTGGACCCGTCGCCCAAACGGGCCCCTGCCGTGGTCGCCTTCGGCTTCGCCGCGGCGGCCCGGCGGCAAGCGGGCCAATCTAGCGGCCCGCCGCGGGTGCGACAAGCCAGCCCCCCAGGAGCGGGGCCGCAGGCCAGGTGCTATCTTCTCAGACCTGCCGCCATCCCAGGAACGGGCGCGCTCCCCGGAGGCCTTCGTGGACCCCGACACCCATGCTGACCCCCTGTTGGCCGCGATCGCGGCGCGCAGCCGCAGCGCCCTGGCGACCGGCGCGCTGCAGCCGCTGCCCACGACCACTACGGAACTGACGGCTGACGGCCTGGACTTCGTGATCCGGGTCCTGGGGCCCCAGGCCCGGCCGCACCGCGCCTTCCAGCCCACGCCGCCGGGGTTCAACCCGTTCCTGCCCCACGATCCGGAGCTGCTCGTCACCGATCTGTCGCCCACCCACCTGGGCTTGCTCAACAAGTTCCCGGTCGTCGACCTGCATCTGCTGATGGTGACCCGCGCCTTCGCGCCCCAGGAGGGCCTGCTGACGCCCGCCGACCTGCATGCCATGTCGCGCTGCCTGTCGGCGTTTGAGGGCCTGGCCTTCTACAACGCCGGCCAGGCCGCCGGCGCCAGCCAGCGCCACCGGCACCTGCAGTACGTGCCGCTGACCCCGGCCGCCGGAGGCCGCGGGGCCCCCCTGGAGCCGGTGCTGACCGTCGCCCTGCAGGACGACGCGGTGGTGCAGAGCCACCGCCTGCCGTTTGCCCATGCCCTGGTCCGGCTGGGAGCCATTGACACCGCCGCTCTGGAGGTGGCCCAACACCGCCTGACCACTGCCCTGGCCATGCCGCCGACCACCCCGCACAACCTGCTGGCCACGCGACGCTGGATGCTGCTGGTGCCCCGCCGCCAGGAGAAATGGGAGGGGTTTGGCGTCAATGCCATGGGCTTTGCCGGCGCCCTGCTAGTGCGCGATGCCGACGCGCTGGCCCGCCTGCGGAGGGACGGCCCGTTGGCCGTCCTGCGCGGTGTCGGCCTGCCGCGCCAACCGCTGTTGCCCGACCGCTGACCGGATCCGACGCCAGGCCGGCCTGGACCCCGGCCGAGTTCGCCCGCCCCCTCCCTTATCGCGGAGTCATCCCGCATGGCCACTTTCAGCATCGGCACGAGTCAGTTCCTGCTGGACGGCGAGCCGTTCCGCCTCCTCTCCGGCGCGATGCATTACTTCCGCGTCCCGCCCGCGTACTGGGGCGACCGCATGCACAAGGCCCGCCTGCTGGGACTCAACACGCTGGAGACCTACGTGGCGTGGAACCGCCACGAACCGCGGCCGGGCGAGTTCGACTTCGCCGGCATACTCGATCTGTCGGCCTATCTGGCACTGGCCGCCGAACACGGCCTGTGGACCCTGGTGCGGCCGGGGCCCTATATCTGCTCCGAGTGGGATCTGGGCGGTTTGCCGGCCTGGCTGCTGGCAGACCCGGGGATGAAACTCCGCTGCGCCCATCCCACGTACCTGGAAGCTGTGGACCGCTTCCTGGACGCCCTGGTGCCCGTGCTGGTGCCGCACCAGGTGACCCGGGGCGGCCGCCTGCTGGCGGTGCAGGTAGAGAACGAGTACGGCAGCTACGGCAATGATCAGACCTACCTGCGCCACCTGGCCGACGGTCTGCGGCGGCGGGGCATCGACGTCCCCCTGTTCACCTCCGACGGTCCCAGCGACGAGATGCTGCAGTACGGTACCCTGCCCGACATTCACAAGGTGGCCAACTTTGGCTCGGGCGCGGACGGCGCCTTCGCCAAACTGCGCGAGTACCAGCCCGATGGCCCCCTGATGTGCGGCGAATACTGGCTGGGCTGGTTCGACCACTGGGGCGAGGCCCACCACCAGCGGCCGGCGGCCGACGCCGCCGCCGCCCTCGACGGGATCCTCGCCGCCGGCGGCTCCGTCAACCTTTACATGTATCACGGGGGCACCAATTTCGGGTTCTACAACGGCGCCAACTTCCACCAGGGCCAGTACCAGCCGACGATAACCAGCTACGACGACGACGCGCCGCTGGATGAGGCGGGCGACCCGACGCCCAAGTACTTCGCCATTCGCGAAGTCATCGGCCGCTATGCCGAGCTGCCGGCCGACCCGGTGCCGGCGCCGGCGCCCAAGATGGCCCTGGGAACGGTGTGCCTGGAGCAGTCGGTGCCGCTGCTGGCGTCGCTGTCGCAGCTGTCGACCCCGGTGCTGCGCGCCACCCCCGAGCCCATGGAGAACCTGGGCCAGTCCTTCGGCTTCATCTACTACCGCACGCGGGTCTCGGGTCCGCGGGCCGCCGCGCCGCTGCTCGTGCGGCACCTGCGGGACCGGGCCCTGGTATGGCTTGACGGCCAACTGCTGGGAACGCTGGAGCGCGAGAGACCCGAGTCGGGGCTCAGTTTTGCCGTGCCCACCGGGGGCGCCACACTGGAACTCCTGGTGGAGAACATGGGCCGGATCAACTACGGGCCCGAACTGTTGGACCGTAAGGGGATCACGGAGGGCGTCGTGCTGGGCCAGCAGTACCTGTATGGTTGGACCCTGCGTTCGCTCCCCCTCGACGACCTTTCGGGTCTTGAGTGGTCGGCCGGCCCGCCGAGCGCATACCCGGCGTTCTGCCGCGGTCAATTCACCGTGCCCGACGAGCCGCACGACACCTTCCTGGCCCTGCCCGGCTGGACCAAAGGCGTCGCCTGGGTCAATGGCTTCAACCTGGGTCGGTATTGGCAACGAGGCCCGCAGCGCACCCTGTACGTGCCTGCCCCCCTGCTGCGGCCGGGCGCCAATGAACTGGTCCTGCTCGAGCTGCACGGGGCGGAAGCCCCGTCCGTAGCGTTCACCGATCGCCCTGACCTGGGCTGAACCCGGAGCGTCGCCGCCGCGACGCCACCGGCCCCTGGCACGCACAAGGAGAAACAACATGGTGCCGCTGTCTGGCATGAACGCCCGCGAACGTGTCCTGGCCGCGATCCACCGCCAGCCCTTTGACCGGGTGCCCACCGACATCTGGGCCACCGGCGAGGTGTGGCAGCGTCTGCGCGAGCGTTTCGGCACCGATGCTGAGGTGCGCGCCGCGTTGCACATCGACGGCATGGCGGGCGTCGGGCCGGCGTACATCGGCCCGACGCTGGTCGCCCCGCCGGGCGAGAATTGCGACTACTGGGGCATCCGCACGCGCCCCATGGCCTATGCCACCGGCGTCTACGACGAATATTCCTGCCACCCGCTGGCCAGCGCCACCACCATCGACGATCTGGAGGCGTACCCGTGGCCCCAGGCCGAGTGGTTCGACTTCTCCACTGTCCGCGAGCAGGCGCTGGCGGGCCGGCGCACGCAGGCCGTGGCCGGCGGCTACATGGCCCCCTTTTATCAGCACAACAAGCTCCGGGGCTTGGAGCTGTCGTTGATGGACCCGGTGCTGGCGCCCGAGTTCACCCATCACCTGCTGCGCCGCACCTGCGACTTCATCTACGCCTACCACCAGCGCCTGTTCGAGGCGGCTGACGGTCTGATCGACCTGGCGCAGGTCACCGACGACCTGGGGTCACAGACCGGGCCGCTGATCAGCCTGGCCCTGTACCGGGAGTTCTATGCCCCCCATCACCAGCGCTTCATCGACCTGTGCCGCCAGCACAACGTTCGCGTGATGCACCACGACGACGGCGCCATGCGCGATTTCCTTCCCGACTTGGTGAACATGGGGATCGAGATCCTTAACCCGGTGCAGTGGAACTGCCCGGGAATGGATGCCGCGGCGCTCAAACGTGATTTCGGCGATCGGCTGGCATTCCACGGCGGCATTGAGAACCAGCGCATCCTGCCCTTCGGTTCGCCCGCGGAAGTGCGCGCCGAGGTGCGCCATTGCATCGACAGCCTGGCCAGCGACGGCACTGGGTACATCCTGGCCCCGTGCCACAACATCCAGCCGGTGACACCGATGGAGAACATCGTTGCCATGTACGAAGAAGCCTGGGAGTACGGCCGTCGGTGAAGCCGGGAGGCAGGTTCGGTACCCCCCCAGCGGCACCCGAGCCGCCATGGCTGGCAGGCCTGGGTCCGCCTATATTCACTGCTGCACCGTGCCGTGCCCTGCCCCAGGGCGACGCCGCACGGCCGGCAATCAAAACCGGGTACCCGGCACGGCCTGAGGGCGCCCCACGCGGGAGTGGCGGATGAAGGCGCTGCTGCTGTACCCCAAGTTCCCGGACACCTTCTGGAGCTTCAAGCACGCCCTGAAGTTCATCCGCCGGCGGGCCGTGCTGCCGCCATTGGGCCTGCTCACGGTGGCGGCCATGCTGCCGCGGGCGTGGAGCAAGCGGCTGGTCGACGCCAACGTGCAGGAGTTGACTGCCGCTGATCTGGCCTGGGCCGACTGCGTGCTGATCAGCGCCATGGTGGTGCAGCGCGACTCGGCCCGCGAACTGATCGACCGGTGCAAAGCCGCCGGGCTGCGGGTGATCGCCGGCGGGCCGCTGTTCACCGCCGAGCACGAGGCGTTTGGGCAGGTCGACCACTTCGTGCTCAACGAAGCCGAGTTGACCCTGCCGCAGTTCCTGGCCGATCTGGCCGCTGGCCGGCCGGCGCGCCTGTATACCAGTGACGAGTACCCTTCGCTGGAGCGAACGCCGGTGCCGGCCTGGGGACTGCTGGACATGCGGCGTTACGCGTCCATGGCCATCCAGTTCTCGCGCGGCTGCCCTTATAACTGCGAATTCTGCAACGTCACCACCCTCTTCGGCCACCGGCCGCGCATCAAGAGCGCGCCCCAGATCGTCGCCGAACTCGACAGCATGTACGCCTCGGGCTGGCGTGGTAAGGTGTTTTTCGTCGACGACAACTTCATCGGCAACAAACGGTACCTGAAGGACGAGTTGCTGCCGGCGCTCATCGACTGGCAGCAGGCCAAGCGGGTCCCGTTCTACACCGAGGTGTCGGTGAACCTGGCCGACGACGCCGAATTGATGCAGTTGATGGTCAAAGCGGGTTTCGACACCGTGTTCGTCGGCATCGAGACGCCCGACGAGCAGAGCCTGGCCGAGGCGAACAAGAAGCAGAACCGCGGCCGTGACCTGGTGGAGGTCGTCAAGGTCATTCAGCGCCACGGCCTGCAGGTGCAGGGGGGCTTCATCGTCGGCTTCGACTCGGATACCCCCTCGATCTTCCAGCGCCAGATCGACTTCATCCAACGCAGCGGCATTGTCACGGCCATGGTCGGCCTGTTGCAGGCGCCGCCCGGGACACCGCTGTACGAGCGCCTGGGGCGGGAGGGCCGGCTGCTGGGTCGCATGTCGGGCGACAATGTGGACGGTTCCACCAACATCATACCCAACATGAGCCTGGACGCCCTGCGCGAAGGGTACAGCCGCATCATGCGGCACATCTACGCCCCGGGACCCTATTACCAGCGCGTGCGAACGTTCCTGCGCGAGTACCGCACGCCGGAATTCACCCTGCCGTTCACCCGCGAACACGCGCTGGCCTTTGTTCGTTCCATCGTGCGCCTGGGTATCTTCGGCCGCGAGCGTTTTCACTACTGGCGCCTGCTCGGTTGGACCCTGTGCAGCCGCCCGCGGCTGTTCCCGCTGGCGGTCACGCTGGCGATCTACGGCCATCACTTCCGCCGCGTCTGTGAACTCCATATCCGTTAGCGCCCGCGCGCCGATGTCACCGGCCAACGTCGCCCCGGGGCGCCGGGGCGCCCCGGCCCGCACAGCCTGAGCATGCCTGAACCTGTCCGCTACCGCAATCGCTGCACCGGCGCGCTGGAAACCGAGCAGATCCCTTCTGAGGCCGTGCTCCGGTGGCTGTACCACAGCTTCTCGGGCGCCTGCTGCCGGGTCGGCCTGTGTCGCCTGGGACTGGGCTCGCGATTGATCGGTTGGTCGCAGAGCCGCTCCGCCAGCCGGGGCCGCATTGCTGCGTTCGCGCAGGCGTTCGGCATTGACCCCAGCGAAGCCGAACTGCCGCTCGAGCGCTATCCGTCCTTCAACGCCTTCTTCTCGCGGCGCCTGCGACCCGACGCGCGGCCCTTCGACCCGGACCCGGGCACGCTGTGCAGCCCGGCCGACGGCAAGGTG
>CAITNQ010000065.1 GCA_903893785.1 uncultured Gemmatimonadota bacterium | reverse complement strand
GCGTAGCTGGCGTCGCGGAAGGCACTGACCTCGCGGAACAGCCGATTGCTCGGGCTGAGCAACTCCGCCGGTCCCCACTGGAAGTTCTGCCGGCCGCAGGCGATGGACAGGGCATCCGTGCCCGACCAGTACAGGTATGCTTCAGACCACCTCAGATCCTCGCGCCGGGGCCACTGAGTCGGGCGGTCCTGCACCGCCACGGCCTGGGCCGAGGCGGCCATGGACGGGCGCAGGACGAGTTGCCACCGCGGTCCGGCCTGGACCCGGGCGGTTAGCCGGAGTTCGGTACCCCAAGTCGCCTGCGGCACGGCCAGGAGCTGGTTACCGTGGTTCAGCCACGAATCGGCCGGTTGCGCCAGCGCGGTGGAGGCCAGGACCTGCCCGTCGGCACGCCAGGACCAACCGGAAGTGGCCGGGCGCGTCCACCCGTGGGCCGGCGGGGCCATGGCGAGCAGGGCCACCAAGGCCCATCGCAGCAACACCCGTTGACTCACGCGCTCCGCTCGGCGCATACCACGCACACGGCGGCGCGGCCGCTGCCCGGCTGCAGCGGCAGGCCGTCGCGCATCAGGCCAGCCCCGTCGCGCCGGTCAGCGACGGCGTCGTCCTGGCCCCACCAACGCAGGGCGTAGGTCTGTGCAGGCGCCAACCCGCGCAGGGGCAGAACCGACAGGGTACCGGCCGCGCCCAGGCGGTAAACGAATACCAGATTGCGGTCGCCGGTCAGGTCCTGGAGCTGCAGACCAATCCAGCCCTCGCGCGCTTCCAGGGGCAGGGGCGGGGTCAACAGGTGGCCCACCCCCCCGGTGATGAAGGGCCGCCAGGCTTTGAAGAAGGCCACGGCGGCTGCCATCCGGGCCCGGTACTGCGGCGGCAACCCGGCCAGGTCGCCGCTGAAACCCAGCATCCCGGGAACCGCCGCCAACAGGGCCAGCTCCAGGCTGGTGCTCTCCACCGGGTTCCACACCGCGCCGCCGGGCACCAGCACCAACGGGGGCGACTCGGCGACGGTCCGGCGATATTCGGGCGCGGCCTGCGCCGCCGCCCGCACCACCGTCCACCGCGTCAGGCGGCCCGGCGGCAACCGCAGCCAGGCGCCCTGCGTGATCCGCAGCATGTCGGTGGGGTTCACGGAGTCGCTGAGAAAGTGACCGTCCACATGCTGCAGCGTTTCCAGATCAGCCCGCATGGCGCCGCTCGAGCAGCCCTCGAAGAAGGTCGAGGGGTAGGTCGCACGGACCTCGTCCAAGACGCCGTACCAGAGGGCCATGTAGTCGCCCAGTTCGGCCCCCGAGGCATCGGCGTCCAGGGCGAAATTGAAGTCTATCTTCATCCACGCCAATTGATAGGTTTCGACCAGGCGGCCGATCTCCGCCCGCACCCAGGCGCGCGCCGACGGCTGCGTCAGATCGAGGCGCGCATTGCTCCCGACCGTGACAAACCATTCGGGGTGCGCGGCCCGGATGGGCGCCTGGGGGCCGAATCGTTCCGGCTCCATCCACAGGCCGAAACCGAGCCCGGCAGCGCGGACTTCGTCGGCAAACTCGCCCATGCGGCCGCCAAAGGCGGCCTCGGTCTTCTCCCGCCAGTCACCGGTCTGCGCGCCCCAGTCAGGCCCGCCAGCGCCGTACCAACCGGCATCGATGGCGAACACCTCGCAGCCCACTTCGCGGGCGGCCGCCAGTTGGCGGCGGAGTCGGGGCACATCGAGGATCTCGAACTGGTCGAACCACGAGTTGAACACCACCGGCGCCGTGGGTTTGGCAGCGCGGAAGGCGTGGGTCAGCAGCCAGCGATGCAGCGCCGGCGCCGCCAGGTGGGCTTCGCCTTCGGGCAACGTCTGGAACAGCAAGGTCGGCAGCGCCAGAGACTGCCCCGGGTCGAGCCGCCGGTGCAAGTTCTCGTCAGCCAGTCCCAATTCGACCACGGCAAACGGCAGGTCGCCGCCGTCGGCCACCGGGGCCACCCGGAGTGTCCAGTTGCCGCAGGGCAGCAGGTGGCAGGCGAGCCCGGTGGCCGTGCCGGCCGCGCGGATCGCCAGGTACGGCGTAGCGCCTTCGGTGGTGCGTCCGGACAGGTGCGACAACCGCAGACCCGTGTGCAGGCGTTGCCAGTCGCCCTGGTTCTCGTGACACCACCGGCTCAGCTGGGTGTAGCACTCGTACCGCCCGGGGGGCAACGCCAGGCGCGCCAGGCAGCGGGAAACGATCACCGGGGTATCGCCGGCGTTGGTCAACGTGTCGCTGCGGTTGACCACGGCCGTCGCCGGATCGCCGACCCAACGCGTCGTCAGGCGCACCCCCGTGCCCCCCACACGCCAACGGCAGACCACCGCGTTCGAGGCCTCGTCGACGTTGTCCAGCACCAGCTGCCCGGCCTCGTACCGTTGGCCGTCAACGATCAGCACCGCCACGCCCTGGGTGGATGCGGGCCCGACATCGAGCCCCTCGCGACCCACCGTCAGGTGGCACAGGCGGGCCAGCCAGAAGCGCTCGTCGGCCCGGGCGTAGACGGTACCGTTCACCAACGTCGTCGCCGTGACTGGCTGCATGACCTTGCCTTTCCTTTGGGTTGGCCCGCGGCGTCACCGGGGCCAGAAGATCGGCTGCACCCGGCCGCCGAACAACCCGGCGGGGACGCCGGGAGGTCGGCCCGGGCGGGCGTGTCGTGCGGTTTTTCGGCCGCCCACCCGCAAGTGACAGCAGTAGCGGGCGTCCAATGGATGGCGCACGGACCGGAAGCGCCGCCAGGGCCGGTACCGCGACGACGCCCATCGGCGCACGGGCCTGGTGTCGCCCTCCGGGCCCAAGGGCCCCAAGATGCCGGCTGCCCGCGACGCGCCCGTTCGGGGGTCGGGGGCCGGGGCAGGCCAGGAGCGGGCTGACGCCAGATCACGGGCAGGCGGATCAACTCAGGGGAGGACAGTATGCGGAAGGGTGCGGTGGTGTTCCTGTTGGGTCTGTGGCTGACCGCGATGGTCAGCGCCGGACCCGCCGCGGCGGCAGCGGTCGCCGTGCGACTGGACGTGGGAAACACGCAACCGGCCGCCGGCGACACCATCCAGGTGGAGTTAGTGGTCGACCTTTCGGGCAGCGCGGAGCAACTGGGCGCCTATGAGGCAACTCTCACCTGGGATCCGTCGCTGCTGAGCCTGACGGCGGTGCGGAACGGCAGCACGACGGCCTTCGCCGACCCGCAGACCCAGACCGGTAACGGCTCGCTGCAACTGAGCCGCGTCAGCGCCACCGGTGCGGCCGGGGTGATCAGTCTGGCCAGGGCGCGCTTCGTCACGGCCGGCAGCACCGGGCAGCAGGGCACCCTGTCGGTGGTCTTCGCCGCCCTGAATTCGCTGGGTGGCACGAGTCTGCTCGCGGGCGTGACCATGCCGTCGCTGACCCTGACCGTGGCCCCGCCACGCCCGAGCACGGGTGGCGGCGTGGGGGCCGCGGCCTGCGACTTCAACGGCGATGGCCGGGTCGGCCTGGCCGATTTCTTCCTTTTCGGCGACGCCTTCGGCGGCACCAGCACCACCTTCGATCTGGACCGTTCAGGGCACGTTGACCTGGCCGACTTCTTCCTGTTCGCCGACTTCTTCGGCGCCGTGGTACCCACCGCGGCCACGCCGCCGGTGGCCGACGCCGGGGCGGACCAGCAGGTGGCGACCGGGGTGACGGTGCAGTTGAGCGGCAGCGGCAGCCGGGCCACTTCCGGCGGTGGCCTGAGCTATGCCTGGCGAGCGCCGGCCAGCGTCACCCTCAGCGACACCACGATCGCGCAGCCGACCTTCGTGGCGGCCAGCGCCGGGGTTTTCCGCTTCAGCCTGGTGGTCGTCGAAGCCGGGGTGCGCAGCGTCGCCGACACGGTGGTGGTGACGGTGACCGCCCCCACCGGGCCCGGGTCCTTCACCATGGCCCAGACGCTCTCCGATCAGGCGCAGGCGATGACCATTGCCTTCGACGGGCTGGCTTACCTGAGTGGCAGTCTGGGCGCGGATTCGTTCTTCCCGCCCGGCAAAGTGGCTGATTTCTGGGGTTTCCAATACTTGCGCGACAATGACCCAAGCGAAATGGGGCACAACACCGACTTCCTGACCAATGCGTCCCTGAACATGCTGTCCATCCTCGACGCCGACCAGATGGCGCAACTGGTGACCCTGGCCCAGGGGCAGTTGACCAGTATCGATGATTACGGGTACCAACGGTTCGTGCTGATGACGGCCTTCCGCCGGCTGCTGACCGGTGATCTGCCGGTGGGCGCGACGCAATTGAGTGCCACGGCGGTGGAGTCGTTCTCGGCCGAGCTGTACCGCCTGGACGGCCGCATCTGCCTGCAACGGGCCGTGGTCATGGGTGATATCCTCTACCACCTGAGCGCGACGCAACGGAGTTACCTCGACGCCATGGTGGGCAAGGGCATGACCTCGTGGCCGGTGGTCCCCGAGCCGACCAGCCTGCGGCCGCTGACGCAAGCGGAGAAGATCGCGGTGATGACCTACGCCGGCGATCTGTACAGCTGGTACGCCGGGTCGCTGGAAGCCGACGTGTACTTCTGCCCCGAACGGCAGGGGACCTACTTCGGGTCTTTCTACCTGAAGGACGCCCCGGCAGTGGGCAACCCCGGTTACAGCATTGGGACCAATATCACGGCCGACATGGGTGACGCTTTTGTCGCGGCACTGAACCCGGTGCAGGCGCAGCTGGTCACCGGTTTGGTCGATCTGCAGCGGCCCCACCTGAACTCCATCGTCGCCCTGCGCGAGCAGGTGGCCACGGAACTTCGGCGCTGTTTGACCGGCGGCACGCCGGATTCGGCCCTGGTGCTCCAGTTGATGGGCACGTACGGCGAGGAAGACGGCGCTATCGTGCATGCCATGGCGACGCACTTCGCCGAAGTGGGCCAGACACTCACCTCCGTCCAGCAGGACACGCTGATGTCCCTGCGTCACCAGACCCTGGGCGACTTCACGCCCAACGCGGCCTTCCTCTACTCGACACCGATCGATTTCCCGGTGGTCCGCAACACGGATTTCCTGTTCGAATAACCTTGCCGTGGCGCGAGCGGCCGCCCGCTAGCGGACGGCCGCTCGCGGTCCCACAGCCATCGGCGGCGGGCACGCCCCGCGCGTACCCTCGCCGCGAGCCATGGAACAAACATTAACGAACCGGTTCGCGGCGAAGCGGCCGGCGACGACACGGTACGTGTTTGCCGCCGCTGGTTCAGGCACGCGACTCAGGCCAGCTGCCGCGACCCTCGAAAGGAGCAGCGCGATGCGGTTCATGGGGTGGATGCTGGCGGTGACGACGGCCGTGGCGGCCGCCGGCGAGATGGCTGGCGCCGACCTGGCCATGCCGGCCACGCTGACAGCGCAACTGCCTGGCGACGAGACGATGGACTTCGTGTGGATCGCGCCGGGCCAACTGGCCATGGGTTCACCCGTTACCGAGGTGGGCCGCTATGATTGGGAAGGACCGCAACACCCGGTGTCGCTGACGCAGGGGTATTGGCTGGGCCAGTACGAGGTCACGCAGGCCCAATGGGAAGCCGTGCTCGGGACCACGCCGTGGACACCCCGCTACCCGGGCGAGTCGGGCGCGGCTCGACCGGCGGTGGGCGTGTCGTGGTCCGAAGCCCAGCAGTTGGTGCAAGCATTGAACCGGGCGGCCGGCGACTCGCTCTACCGGTTGCCCACTGAGGCCGAGTGGGAATACGCCGGGCGGGCGGGTACCACGACGGCCTGGTCGTTCGGCGACGACGAGGCCCTGCTCGGGGACTACGCCTGGTCAGACACGGCCATGTCCAACGGGGGCCAGGTGCAGGTGCTGCCGGTGGGATCGCGACGGCCCAACCCCTGGGGCCTGTACGACATGCACGGCAATGTCTGGGAGTGGGTCGGCGATTGGTACGGCGGCTATGGCAACGAAGCGCAGACCGACCCTACGGGACCGGTTGTGGGAACGACGCGAGTGGTGCGCGGGGGGGGGATATTCTACACGGCGGTGCGAGGCACGCGGGTTGCTTATCGTGATGGCCTTGACCCCGACTACAGCAACGGCGCGACCGGGGTACGCCTGCTGCGCCTGGCCGCGGCCGACGCCAACCGCACGCCGCGTGCGGACGCCGGTCCGGACCAGACGGTGGTGGCCGGCAGCAGCGTGACGCTGGACGGCGGCGGCAGCAGCGACAGTGATGGCGACTCGCTGTCTTTCCACTGGAGCAGCCCCGACGGGATCACGCTGACCGAGGTGACGGCGGCGCGGCCCGGCTTCACCACCAGCCCAACGCCCGGAACCTACGCCTTCGTGCTCCGGGTCAGCGATGCCACCACCCGCAGTGAGCCCGACACGGTGGTGATCACCACCCGGGCAGCGGCCGACCTGCCGTGGGCCATGGGTCTGTCGGTGACCACGGCCCACGCCCAGACGCTGGCGCTGCGCCTGGGCCTCGCGGACGGGGCCACCGACGGCCTTGACAGTGCCCTTGGCGAGAGCGAGCTGCCGCCGCCACCGCCCGAAACCGCCTTCGATGCGCGGTGGCTGGCGTCGCCGTTGAACGGACTGAGCACCGACTACCGCGGCCTGGGTGTCGAAACCAACGGGGCAACCTGGATCCTGGCAGTGCAGGCCCAAGCCAGCGACCTGCCGGTAACGCTGGCGTGGGATCCGCGCTTGCTGCCGTCGTCGGGTGGGCTCATGTTCGTGGACCAGGCCACCGGTGGGACCGAGGTGTACGCCAACCTGCGGACGGCCAGCAGCTGTACCCTGACGGTGGCCGGACGGAACCTGCTGCAGGTCGTCTACAGCCCCGCCGGCGAGGTCAGCCACACCTTCGATCTGCCGGTGCGCTGGAGCATGGTCTCGCTCCCCTGTCAGGTCGCCGACCCGAGCCTGTCCGCGGTGTTCCCGACGGCCACCTCGCTGTTCGCTTTCGCCGCCGGCTACCAGCCCGCCAGTGCGCTGGCGCCGGGAACCGGCTATTGGGTGAACCTGCGCGAAGCCACGCAGACCACGGTCAAGGGGACCGCGTACGCCGATACGGCGTTGACCCAGACGTTGCCGGCCCGGTGGAGCATGGTGGGTCCGGGGGCCACGCGCCTGGACGTGGCGGCGCTGCAGACGGCCTGCCCGGCCCTGGTTTCGGTCTATGGGTACGCCGGTGGGTACCAGGTGGCGACGACGATGGACCCGGGTAAGGCGTACTGGGTAAACCTGGCCTGGCCGGCCAGCCTTGACCTGAGCGGGCAGGTTGCGGCGGCCGGTCGCGTGGCGGCTTCGGTGCCCGCACCGGCCTCGGGCGCAACGCTGTGGGCAGAAGGCAGCGGGGTGGCCCAAGCCCTGCACCTGGGGGTGGCACCGGCCGAGGTGTCCGAACTGCCGCCCCTGCCGCCCGCGGGCCTGTTTGACGCCCGGGTGCAGCTGACCGGGGGCGTACAGTCGCTGCAGGTGCCTGCCGGCGAAGAGGGCGCTCGGGTGCTGCTACAAGGCGGTGTCGAGCGTCTGCGGTGGCAGGCGTCGGCGGAAGCCGGGTGGGAACTGGTGGTGAACGGCGCCGTGGTGCCGCTGGCGGGTGCAGGCCAATGGGCGGTCACGGCGGGCGACCAGGTGGTGCTGCGCCAACGGCCAACGGCGTGCCTGGTCACGCGCCTGGTGGGAACCTATCCGAACCCGTTCAACCCCACGACGACGATCCACTACGAACTGGCGCAGGCAGGCCCGGTGCGGTTGCGCGTGTACGGCACCACCGGTCAGCTGGTGCGGCAACTGGTGGCGACAGTGCAGGAGGCGGGCGCGTACGAGGTGACCTGGGATGGTCGCGGTGCCAACGGCCAGGGGGTCGGCAACGGCGTGTACCTGGCTGAACTGCAGGTGGGTACCTGGCGCGCCGTGAGCCGCCTGGTGCTGCTCAAGTAGAGTCAGGTAGCCTGGTTGCCGCTGGCATCGCGCCACGCCAGCGCCAGACCTGAGCGAGTGGCATCAAGCGGTCCCCGTCCTGGATCAGCCCAGGGCGGGGACCGCGGCTGTACGGCGGCCACGAGCGCGCCGAGGGGTCTGCGGCCGGGGCGGCTCCCTCCCGGCGTGCTGGCTCTCTTGGGGAAGGCCCGGTCTGGCTTGGTCCACACGGACCCTGGACGAGCCGGCAACTGGACACACCGGCGGCCCGGGCGCAGGATCACGGCACGGTGACCACCAGACACATCGCTTTGGACAACTGTCACCTCCTTGAGGCTGTTACCTCGGTTAGGGTCGGTCCGGGCGTGACCGATGCCACTGTTCCGGCCGCGCGCGGCGGCGGCGCAAGGGGTACCGCCATTGACCCGGGTTGCCGCGGTCGTATCCCAGCTGATGCAATCCGGGTATCCGCCTCAAGACTCACGCCATCCTCACCGGACCGGCTACGGCCCCGGATGCTCGCCCGCAAGCAACTGCGGCCGTCTTCGTTAGCGATGATCACCCGAACGGCGCGCGCACCCGGCGCAGTGCCCGCGACTGTCTCAGCGATACACTTTGGTCAATGGCAATACACTGGCAAATCCTTGCCATCTGCGCGGGACCCGGGTATGTTGTCCCTTGCCCAGGCGAGGCGTTGCGGGTCGAAGGCCAGTGCCACGCCAGCGCCTCGGTCGGCACGGACCGGTACACAGACCCCGGTCTGTCGCCGCTGCCCCTCTGGCCGGAGCACCTTCCAACTGCCCAGCCGCCGGCCTTCCGGCAGTTCAAGTACCCATGTTGACGTCCCCTTTCGTCGGTCGGCGACACGAACTCGCGGAACTGCGCCAGCAGCTGGAATTGGCTCGGGCCACGGGCCCGCGACTGGTGTTGATCGCCGCCGAGGCCGGAGTCGGCAAGACCACCCTGGTGCGGCAGTTCCTCGCCGCCGTCGGCGCCGACTGCGGTACGGCTGAGGGCCGCTGTTGGGATAACCAGGCCGCAGCATCGTACCACGCCCTGAACGAGGCCCTGGTGGCCCTGCCCGGCAACGGCAGCGCCGCCGGGCCAACCCTGCAGGCCTTTCTGCACCAGGAAGAGACCGACGGCCGGGCCGGGTTGACGCCGATGGTCCTGTTCCCGGTCTTGGCGGAGTACCTCGAACGACAGGGTCGCGCCCGGCCGCTGTGCCTGTTCCTGGACGACCTGCAGTGGGCTGACGAGGGCACGCTGGCGTGGCTGGACTACGTCCTGCACCGGCAGAGCCGGGCCCCGGTGCTCTGGCTGGCCGCCTATCGACAGGAGGAGTCAGCGTCGTTGGCGCCCCTGCTCGCCCGCCGTTCGCACTGGTACCGACAGGAGCGCCTGAGCGAGTTGGTACTTCCACCCTTGGGGCAAGGCGAGGTGGAGGACCTGGCCCGCCAGATGGTGCCCGCCGCGCAGTGGCACGAAGACCTGGCAGCGCGCGTATGGCGGCGTAGCGAGGGGATCGCGCTGTTGGCCGTCGAGGAGATTCGCGCGGCTATCGAGGGGCGCGAGGGCGGCGCGGCGGGCCGCACGCTCATCGAGGCCCGGTTGGCACGGCTGGAAACCACTGACCGCGAGCTGCTGGCGGCCGCGACCGTGGTCGGCGAGCGTTTCGCGGCGGCAACCGTTGCCGCGGTTATCGACCAGGAGCCCCTGGCGGTCGCCCGGCGCCTGGAACGACTGCGCACTGAACAGGGCCTGCTGGTCGCCGATGATGGGGGTTTCCGCTTTGCCCACAACCGCTTCCGCGAAGCGCTGCTGGCAGGCCTGAGTGCACCCCTGCGCCAGGATTACCACGCTCGCCTGGGCACGTCGACGACGCTGTCGGCGTCGGAGCGCACGTACCATCTGGCGCGCGGCGGCGACCCCGGAGGCGCCATCGTGGCGCTGCTCGAACAGGGCGCCCGCGCCTCGCACTGGCGCGACGCGCTGCGTTTCTACCTGGAGGCCCTGGGCCTGAGCCAGAAGGCTGAGAACCTGCCCCCGGAGCTCCATCTGGCGGTGTATCAGCGCGTGGGCGATCTGCACCTTGATCTGGGGAAGCACGCGCTGGCGCGCCCTTACTACGAGGCTGCTCGGAGCTGGGCTTGGGGGCCGCGGGCGCAGGCCCTGCTGCTCCTGCGGCTGGCGCAGACCAGCCGGGGTCACAGCCCGGCGCAGCGCCAGTACGTGCAGGCAGCCTACGACCTGTTGCCGCAACTGGTTGAGCCGCCTCTGGCGACCTGGGTGCGCTTCCTGCGCCTGCTGATGCAGTCGGGCGCCAAGGACGCAGCAGCCGAGCGCGAGCTGGAGGGCCTGGGCCGCCGACTGACGTTCCTGCCCGACCTGCCGCAGCGCCTGTTGGAGCCCTATTGGGGTTTCTTCACGCGCCGAGTTATCGCCCATATCGAGGCGTCCAAGGCGGACTCGCCAATGGACATGTCGGCGGCGATTGATGCCGACAGCCCACGCGACCCCCGAGGGGCAGCCCTCTACCACCAGAGCATGGCCATGGTGCTGGCGTCCGAGGCGCGCTGGGAAGCCTACTTCGCGCGTCTGGCGGTGGCACGCCGGCAGTTCGAGGCGGTGGGCGACGAGCTTGCGGTGACGGCATGCCTGAAGAGCGAACTGGATGTGCTGTCCGCGCAGTTGGGCGACTATATGCAGGTGCGCCGACGCCTGCGCGAGACCGCCCCGCAAGGGATCCTGGCCCCGGTGTACCGCTATGGGTGTGCGACCTGGCTGCGGGCCCCCGATGCCGAAGCCCTGGACTGGGCCCGTCGCTGCCTGCAGGGGGTCGAGGATTTCTACGTCGAATACCCTACCGATGGCGGGCACCTGCGAGCCCTGTTCCAGGAACTGGGCAGTGTCGAACGCGTGTTCCGTGACTTGGGCCACAGCGCTGAGTTCCGCCAGCGCCTGGATGAGCTTCGGGCGCGCATCAGATCGGTTGGCTACCACACCGAGGGCGTGTGGCACTTTGGGGCTCCCTCGGCCCTTCAGGAGCCCCTGGCTACCGGCACGATGCTGACTGCGGGCCGGGTGTCCGGCGGCAGTGACGAGGCAGCGGAGTGGACCGTGGAGACCGGGTCGATGGTGTGGCGGCAGCCCAACCGCGAGGGGCCGCACCCCAACCGTCACTGGTTGGCCGAGCCTTTGGCTGGCGACTTTGTGCTGCAGGTAACCCTGGCCTCTGAAGAAGAGATGATCGACAACCTGCAGGCGTGTCTGCCGCCGGCTAACCACAACGCTGCGACCACCTGCGCCCTCGGTGGTGGCGGCTTGATTGCCTGCCGCGATGCGGAACACTACCTCCGCCTGTCCGCCCATCGCACCACTCCCGGCGAGGTGGTCTTCGAAGCCCGCGCCGGCGGCCCCCTGCACCACCTTGGACGCGGGCTGGTGGCCGGGGGGCCGGTACGCCTGCGCCTGGAACGGCAGCAGAACCGCTTCGCTGCCTACGCCGGCACGCAGGCATCGGGATGGCACAGCTGCGGCACCATTGACCTGCCGGGTTGGGACCCGCTCGAGGTCGGGCTCTGCGGCGAGCTGCCGGCCCCGATTGGGGTGGGACTGGCTGTTTCGGTGCAGACGCGCTTTCGCGATCCCGTGCTGCAGGCGGCGTCAACGGGCCCCCTCCACACCCGGAGCGGCGGTGGGTTGTACGAGATGCCGGCGCCCCGGCTCGATCCGGAACTGCCCAACCTGGTGGCCGCCAGCCCGGCGATGCGGTCCCTGTTGGACCAAGTGCGACACGCCGCCGGCAGCCGGCTGCCGGTGCTCATCCAGGGCGAGACCGGTACTGGTAAGGAGCTGATTGCCCGCGCGCTCCACACGCTCGGCGGCCGCGCCAACGCCCCCTTCGTACCGCTCAACTGCGCCAGCATCTCGCCGGAGCTGGTCGAACGGGAACTCTTTGGTCATGTCCGCGGCGCCTATACCGGGGCCTACGAAAGCCGGGGCGGACTGTTCGAGGCAGCCGATCGGGGCATCCTGTTCCTGGACGAAGTGGATCAGGCCAGCCCCGCGTTCCAGGCGCGCCTGCTGCGTGTGATCGAGGAGCAGGCGGTGCGCCGCGTCGGCGATGCCCGGCTGCGGTCCGTCGACGTGCGCCTGGTGGCGGCCACCAACCGGGACCTTGCCCAGGCCATGTCGCAAGGGCAGTTCCGTCGCGACCTGTTCTATCGCCTGGGGGGCATCGTGCTGGCGCTGGCACCCCTGCGCTGCCGGCCGGACGACTTGGTTCACCTGGTGGCGCACTTCCTGGCCAGCTGGGCACGGGAACAGGCCCGGGCGGTACCGGCTGTCACCCAGAGCGCCATGGTGACGCTATGCGGCCATGACTGGCCGGGCAATGTCCGCGAGTTGCGCCACGCCGTCGAGCGAGCCGCCGCGGCTGCTAGCGACGGTGTCATCACCTCGGCGCACATCGGTCTGGCACCAGCGCCAGAGCCGGCGCCGCAGGACGCGCGCGCCGAGTTGCTG
This sequence comes from uncultured Gemmatimonadota bacterium, assembly GCA_903893785.1. Taxonomy (GTDB): domain Bacteria; phylum Latescibacterota; class UBA2968; order UBA8231; family UBA8231; genus CAITNQ01. The sequence continues at coordinate 4,820 of CAITNQ010000065.1, read as the reverse complement.
ACGGTACTGCGAGCCTGCAACAACAATGTCAGCGCGGCCGCCCGGCGCCTGCAGATCGGCCGCGCCACGCTGTACCGGCGCCTGCGTCAGGCCGGCCTGCGGTAAGCGGCCGGCGACTCGGTGAAGCGGGGTAGGTCGGCCCCACGGGCGTCAGGCGCGCACCCCTGCGTCAGCGGCGTCAGGCCGCGCCTCCACCACCGCGAGGCCGGCATTCTGCTCCACCTGGCATATGTACTGCCTGCCCCTTGGATACGACATCTGACGTGGTTAGGTGCCCTGGCGAGTGAACGCACAACCATGGATCTCGGACAGCAGCGCGGCCTTGCCGTGGCAGAACGGAACCATCCCTTCGACTTCCACCAGGCCCTGCGGTCGACGGATACTCCCATGCGAAGCCCTCGGGTTTGGCGTCACCCCCGGCGGCGAGCAACGGCAGCCGAGGTCGGGTTGATGCCGCCGTCTGTCAAGGGCGTCCGGCGAGGCCGCCACGCCCAGGCCGCCCGGCGCTGAACCCGCGGCTGCGGGGTCGGGGCGACCGCCGGCTGGCACAGCGCCCGGGGCGGTTTGACGCCCGCGCTCCGGCGACCCAGATTGGGCCCGGCCGGTTGGGCCTGCCACCCGAATGGGAGCATCCAGGAAATGGACGTACCTGCTGAGGTTGGAACGGTCACCGGCGCTGCCCTGCCGCCTGACCCGCACGATGCCTTGACGCTGGAGAACGACATCTTTGGCGTGCGGATCTGGGGCCGACCCGATCAGCTGACGCTGTCCTGCGGTCGAGCCGACCTGTGGGATCGCCGCTGGTTCGGTGACCGTCAGCCCCTGGTAACCCTGGCGCAGTTGCGCGAACTGGCCGCCGGCGACCGACTGCATGAGGTCGCCGCGGATCCTAACCGCACGGTGTACGGCCTGTACAACCAGTACGAGTTCCCCTGCCCCAAACCCGGCGGCCAAGCCATCGTGGGCCTGCCGGGAGCCACGGCGGCCCGCGCTCGAACCCGTCCGGACGGGGTGGTCGAGTTGGTCGTGGAGGGCAACCGGGGCTGCCTGCGGGCCGAGGTCTGGGTCAGCCTGAGCCGCCCGCTGGCGGTCTTTGATGCCTGGGTGAGCGGCGGCGCCGGGCCGTGGGTCCGCGTCTGGCGGCACCAGGATTCGCTGCGCGCCGGGCAGCCCCTCAGCGGCACCCTCGGCCACGGCACCGCCGGCGAATTCGAGCCCATGGTCCCACCGGAGCCCTTTGCGGAGGCCCGCGGTTTCGGGATTGTGCAGGATTTCCCGCCCGAGACCACTTTCCCCGAAGGGTTCCAAGCCGTCCTGGCAGCGCGTGTCCTGGGCACCTGCGGGGTTGCGAGCCTGGCGCGGCAGACGGCGGGACTGGGTACCCCGCTTTGGGCCGAGCAGGAAGGGCGGCTGGACCACGGCGTGATCAAGTACTACGCCCCCATCAACCAGGCCCTGGGCGCGGCGGCCACCCTCGCCCTGCCGCCCGAAGACGGTCGCTTCACGGTCGTCGTGGCCCTGGCCACCCGTCACGACGGGCCAGCGGCCGTACCCGCGGCCCTGGCACTGCTGGACGAGGCCGAGAGTTTGGGGGCCGCTGGCCTGGTAGCCGAACGTCAGGTGGAGCGGGCCCAGGCCCGGCGCCCCCGGCGCGCCAGCATTGCCGCCGGGCCGGACTTCGCCCTGGCCGCCCCTGAACTGGTGCTGCCGCGGCTGCGACGACCGGGCGGGTACTACAGCGATGTGCCGTTGTGCACGGTGGGCAACACGCGCCTGTGGTTCCAGGATGTGGGGATCTGGCACAACGACTTCCACCTCAACGAGGTGCGTGCCGAACCCATGTTGACGCTGGGGCAGACCGATGAACTGGTGGCCTTCGGTGAATTGATTGCGGGCCTTCTGCCGATGGCAGAAGAGAATGCGCGTGACGTGTACGACTTGCCCGGCGCCATGTACCCGCTGGTGCACTTCCCGCTGCGCACGCGCGGCATCTGCCACACCAACCTGACCTGGGAGCAAGATGTCGGACTGAACGGCCTGGTGTGCAAGCCGCTGTGGTTGTACTACCGTCACACCGGCGACCGCCAGTTCCTGGCGACCCACGCCTGGCCCGTGCTGGCGGCATGCGCCCGTTTCTGCCGGGCGTACCTCAGCGAGGAGGCCGACGGGTACCTGCACCTGGTCCCTTCGGTGTCACCTGAGCACTGGGGGCTGACGGCGCACTTTGCCCGGAACCGCGACTGCCTGTCGGCCCTGACGCTGACTGGCTACGTGCTGCGGACCGCGGCCCAGGCCGCGGCGATTTTGGGCGTCGACGCCGCCGCGGCCGCCGATTGGCGCCAGGCGGCCGCACGATTGGCGCCCTACCCCACGGCCATGGGCGAGGACGGTCCGGTGTGGGTTGATGTCGCCGGGGCGCCGCCCATTGAATACAACATACCGGTGCCGTTGGCCGCCGTGTTCTGGGGCGACGAAGTGGGGTTGGACAGCCCCCCGGACACGCTGGCGCTGGCGCGCCGCACGCTGGCCCAGATCCGGGTCTGGGAGCCGCACCGACCGTACCTCGATGGCTGCGTGCGCAACCGCCTGGGCGTCTGGCGCGAGGGAGCTCGCTTGGGCCCGGAGAACTTCCTGTTGTCGTACCAGTCGCTGCGCCTGTTTCCCTGCGCGCCGCCAGGCGTGGAGATCACCGTGGCCAACCTGAGCGCGGAGGGGGGGTTCCGCGTCTCCGCGGCCCGTCGGGCCGACGGCGAGACCGCCGAGGTGCAGATCCACTCGCTGCTGGGCGAGCCCTGCCGGTTGGCCACGCCATGGCCAGGGCAAACCCTGACCGTGCGCACGGCCGACGGTGCCGCGGTCGCCGTCGGCGCACCGCCCCGGACGCACCTGGAGTTCGCCACGCAGCCGGGCGTCACCTACACCGTTGAACCGGCCGATCTGGCCGCAGTCCGGAGCTAGCGCCGTGGGAGCCTATGCCGACGCGAGTGCCGCTCACCGGCACCTAGTAGATGACCTGTTGGCCGAGACGCACGCTGCCGGCGGTCTGGCGCCGGTGGACCTGCCCGCGTTCTGGCGCGACCAGGAGCGCGCCCGGGCGAACCCCTTCGGGGCTGACATCCCACAGTGCTGCTTCGGCGCCATTCTGAACTGGGAGTGTGTCTTCGACGAACTGGGCGTGGTCCAGGACTGGTGGCGCTTCCTGTACGCCGACGAACCATGGGCCCTAGAGTTGAGCCGCCGCTACAACGACCGCGCCGAGGAGATCGTCGGCCGCCGCCTGCTGCCCGAGCAGCCCAAAGACGCCCGTCGCCAGTGGCCGGCGGTAAAGGAGCTCCACGACATCTTTGAGGCCCGCAATGTCTGGGAGGGCGGCGCCACCGGGTCCTGGTGGCTGCAGCGCAGTGCCCATTCGGCCCCGGAACTGAGCGCCCTGCTGGACCGCGTGGAACAGCGGCTGGCCGACCTGCGCGGCTTCCTGCTGCCGGCGAACTGGGACAGCGAGAAGGCACGCCTGCGCGCGCTGGGCGTACCGCCGCCCCGCTACCGCGGCCAGCGCGGCCCTTGCACCTTTGCCACCTCCATCTACGGCGCTGAAGAACTGCTGCTGCTCTACTACGATGATCCGGGCCTGCTGCAGCGGTTCAGCAGGGTGCTCGGGCAGGCGATCGTGGCACGGGCCGAGGTGCTCGACGAGGAGGCCGGTGACACACCGGCATCGGCGCCACGCGGTTGGGGGTGGGCTGATGATAACTGCTGTCTGTTCACGCCGGCGATGTACGAGTTGTTCGCGATGCCCATCCACCGCGCCGTGTTCGAGCGCTATGCGCCAGAGCCGGGCGACACGCGGTACCAACACAGCGACTCGGCCATGGCCCACCTGTTGCCGCTGCTGGCGGAGCTGCAGTTGACGGGCACCAACTTTGGCCCAACCGTTACCGTGCGCGAGATCCGCGCCCACCTGCCCCGGGCGATCATTGACGGCCAACTGGCGCCGTTCACGTACTCGCGCAACCACGAAGCTGACATGGTAGCCGAGTTCCTGCGCGACTTCGAGCAGGCGGGTGACACGCGCGGCCTCAACTTCGCCACCGCCGGCTCGATCAACAACGGCAGCCGTCTGACCGGCATGCGCCTGCTGATGGCTGCCATTCAGCGCTATGGTCGGTATCGCTAGGCACCAACGCGCACCGGTCTCGGGGTGGCCGGCGGCATCGTTACCTTCGCGACCGCGGTGCTCTCGGGCCTGGACGGCGGCGGCGCGGCCTTCCTCGGGGTTTCACCGCGCGCGGCCGCGCGCCTGGAGAACGGCGGCTTTGCCGGCCGACTGCCGGACCTGGATTACGCCTGCTGCAACCGCGCCATGGAAGGGGCTCACTTGCTGAGCGTCCTGGGCCCGGCAAGTGGCGGCATTGGCGAGCATCTCACCCTCTCCGGCCACGACGTGGGTACCTGGATGGGTACTCCCGCCAAGACCCTGGCCGCCGGCGGCATGTCAGCGCTCAAACAGGCATCATCAGGGCGCAGCCCCAGGGCGGTGCGGTTGCACTCGTGCGCCACCGCGGCCACCGACATGACGGGCGCACCGAGCAGGAGGTCGTAACCCCGCAGCAACGCTGGCACGTCGCCAGACGGCGGCGGGGTCCGCCAGAAGGGGCGCTAAGGGCCCAGGCAATGGCGGTCACCCGGCCGCAGCGCCGCGCTGCGGGTCTGGGCAGCCGCCATGTGGGCGGCCCGATGCCGCCAGGCGGCAGCCAACCCGTGGCCAACCCGGCAACACAGCGATGGTACCCGCAACGCGACGGGCGGTTCTGAAGGCCCCG
>CAITNQ010000064.1 GCA_903893785.1 uncultured Gemmatimonadota bacterium | reverse complement strand
GAGCCGCGCGCGGGCCGGGAATGGCAAACCCAACACCAGGACCCGGCCGGGGGGGTGCTGAGCCAGGTGGACACCACCTACACGGTGTCGCCCACGACGAAGGCCTATCATTTCGTCTACCCCAGCCAGGCCGATACGTTTGTGGCGGATGGCGGCGGGCTGGCGCCCACCACGCGCTACACCTATACCTATGACACGGCCAACGGCAACCTCCTCCGGGCAGATGCGTTTAGCGGCAACACGCTGGCGCTGTACCGCTCCACGCAATATGATTACCAGACAATTGACGCTGACATCCCGACTCGGGTGAAGCTGACGCACCAGACCGTGCGGGACAGCGCGGGCAACCCGGTGGCGGAGCAATGGTTTGGCTACGACGGCCAGGCGCCCGGCACCGGCACGGTCATCACTGGCGCGTTGACGCTGGCGCAGGTCGTGTCGGCCACGCTGGGCGGATCGCAGACGGTGGACACCGCCTTCGCCTATGATGCGTTCGGCAATCAGACCGAGACGTGCGCGTACAGCGCCTACGGTTCGCCGCTGACCCTCCCCGCGCCTTCCGCGGCCTGCCGCCCGGCCCGGACGGAGTATGACCCGCTGCAGCAGACCTACCCCCTCACCGCGACCGATGCGCTCAGCCATGCCACGGTCACCGGCTATGATTACGCGCTGGGGGTGCCGGTCACGGTGCGGGACCCCAACGGCCACATCGCGACCACGGGCTACGACGCGCTGGGGCGCGTGACGGCCATCACCTATACGGCGGATTATGCCCAGCCCAATGTCCGGTACAGCTATCCCGCGGTGATCGACGGCGCGGTGACGGCGCCCTTTGCGCTGACCATGCAGGTGTGGGATGAAACGGCGGGGACCTATCGCACCGCCTGGACCCTTCAGGACGGGCTGGGGCGAGTGCTGCAAACGCAAGGGCCCAACGAGGACGGCAGCGGGCTGATCGTGCGGGACACCGCCTATGATGCGCGGGGCCAGGTCCACTACACCGGCCGGCCCCAGGCGAAAAATGGGAGCGGCGGCGCCCTGCTCACGCCGGATTGGGATGTCCTCCCGCACACCACGGCCAGCTATGACGCGCTGGGCCGGCTGGTCCGCCAGGTTTTTCCAGACGGCTCGGCCCTGGTCACCGGCTATGACGGCCTGCGCACGACCCAAATTGACCAGAACGGCCACCAAACCGTGCAGGAAAACGACGCGTGGGGCCGGCTGGTCCGGGTGGAGGACTATGCCGGCACGGGGCCGTACACGCTCTACGCCACGACCGCGTATGACTACGATGAACGCGACTTGCTCTCGAAGGTGACCGACGCCCAGGGGCATGTGACGGCGCTGGCCTATGACGCCCTGAACCGGAAGGTGCAGATGCAGGACCCGGACATGGGCGAATGGCGCTACGGGTACGATGTGTTTGGCAACCTGGCCAGCCAAACCGACGCGCGGGGCGCGACAGTGATGTTCGAATACGATGCGCTGAACCGCCTGACGGCGAAGAAGCAGGGGGGCGACACGCTGGCCGCGTTTGGCTATGATGCCGGGCCGAACGGCCTCGGGCGGCGCACGGCGATGACCGATATCAACGGCAATACGGCCACCTGGGCCTACAACGCCCTGGGGCAGGTGATCAGCGAGACGCACACGATCAGCGGCACCGCCGACCCGCTGACCCTGCAAG
>CAITNQ010000063.1 GCA_903893785.1 uncultured Gemmatimonadota bacterium | reverse complement strand
GTCAGCAGTTCTTCGCAGGTGCTGTTTGCCTGGCGCACAGTTCCGGAGACTGACGCAAAGCTGACCGTTTTAGATGATATGGGGACACCCATCACTTCAACGGCCTCAGCAAACGGCGCTTCTCACGCCGTAACCGTGGACCTGGAGCGCAACCACAGTTATCAGTGGACGGTCGCGGTGACCTCGACCTGCGGCGTAACGAACACCGCAGCCATCCCGTTCAGCGTCAACAACGGCATCGTCTTCGAACGGCCGGCGCAGCCCTTGACGATCGGCCGCGACTATGACCAGCGGGTCTCCATTACCGTTACCAATATTGCCAGCGCTCCCTACACCTTGACCACCACGCTGGTCAATCCTTACGCCGACCTGATCGTCAATTTCGTGGAAAGCGGCAGCGTTGACCAGACCATCAGCCTGGCGGCCAACGAGCAGCAGAAACTGACCCTGGCCGTGCACGCCCAGGATGCCGCCCTGAGGGACTACGACCTGACGGCCCGCCTGGTTGCCGCCGGCGCCGGCGGCGAGCAGGTCACCGACAGCGCCCACCTGGATTTGACCGTCCTGGCCAGCGGCGATTTCAGCCTCGACTCGACCGGTCTGGATACCGAGCGGATGGCGCTTACTTACACGATAACCAACCACGGCCAGACGATCACAGACCTGGCGCTGACCGCCGTCGATCCGGCAACGGGTGCGCCGGCGCCCGTTTATTTGCAGCCCAGCCTGGACCACGGCCGGCTGGAAACCGACGGCACGTTGACGGTAGTGGCTTATCCGCTCTTCTCGGCCGGCGACGCTTCCGCCCCGGCTCAGGCCGGGATGCAGGCCCAGAGCATCCCGCAGATTGACTTCGAACTGCAGGCCAGCGCGGCCGGCAACCGCCAATCGTTGACCGGCTCGACCGGCTGTCCGGCGGGGAAACAAGTCTTCGCCGTGCCGATCCGGGGCTGCGTGATGACCTTCACGACCGCCGATTGGTACTGCACCAACCGGCCGGTGATCTCCACGCCGCTGCGGCTGCCGGCGTTCCTGAACCGGGATTCGGTCAGCGCGGCGGTCCTGCGGATGACGTACGGCCCCCGGCCCAACGTCCGGCCGCACTCCGGGCAGATCAGTTTCAACGGCCAGCAGATCGGCGCCTTCTCGAACGCCGTCCCGACCGGCCAGTTCAGCTTCAACCTGCCGATGAGCGCCTGGAACGAGAGCGCCGCCGGGGCGGTCTCCCAGAACGTCGGGCTGACGACCCAGCACCCCAACCCTGGGCACTACGTCAGCGCGACCGGTTACACGCTGGGCGTGGAGGTTGACGACGCCACGACCTACGTGTGCGCCGATACGCAGGCCGCGGCTGAGGCGCAGGCCCAAAGCATGTACAACTGCCAGCCCGGGAGCCTGTTCGACCCCGCGACCGACGTATTCCCCGGCTCGGTCCTCAACCAGGGCGAGGACAAAACGGTCGGCGGCGGCCGCGCCGAAAGCGACAGCAACGTCAGCATCACGGCCTGCAGCACCCAGGAATCGTGCGGCGACCCGCTCAACACCCGCACCGGCGCCTTCTCCTTTACCATCGCCGACCTGTCTTTCCCCACTTCGGCCGGGGACCTGGCGTTCCAACGGTCTTATTCTTCGGCCGCAGTGAACCAGACCGGCCAGGGGTTCAGCCCCGGCTGGACGCACAACCACGCCGCCCGCCTGATCTTCTCCGGCGCCCCGGACGGCATGCCGGGGTACGTGTTGTTCCAAAGCGTGCTGGGCAACCAGATCCTGTTCGAGGAAAATGCGGATGGAACCTACACGCCCGGCCCCGGCGTGATCGGCAGGTTGGAGCGCACGGCCACAAACCCGGCTGTTTTCACGGCGACGACCTCCGACCAACAGAAATTCGTCTTCGACGCCGGCGGCAAATTGATCGCCCGCCGGAATGCGTTGGGGCGCGCTTTCGAGTACGCCTACGACTCGCAGGGGCAGTTGCAGGAAATCAGCGCCGACGGCGGCGCCCGTTACATCCTGATTTCGTACGATGGCGAAAACCGCATTGCGACGGTCAGCGATCACGCCGACCGGCAGGTCCGCTACGATTATGACCCGATCCGTGGCGACCTGATCGGGGTGACCGATGTGCTGAGCCAGACCTGGCAGTACGCCTATGACAGCGCTCACCGGCTGGTACGCACGCTCGATCCGAGCGGCAAAACCACGCTGAACACCTACTACGACATGCAGGGACGCGCCATCAGCCAGACAGACGGCCTGGGGAACCTGCTGGCGCAGATCGTTTATTACGCCGACGGCAGCTCGACCATCATCGATGCCCTGGACAACGCCCAACAGCACAAGTACAACTCGCATGGGATCGCCGATCAGACGGTCGATCCATTGAACCGGAGCGAGCAGAAAACCTTCGATGATAATTTTCGCCCGACGACGGTTACCGGCCCACTGTCTCACACCACAAGCATGTCCTGGAGCGCGAACGGCGCCAACCTCGAGTCCCTGACCGACGCCGCCGGCCAGATCACGCGCATGACTTACGACAGCCTGAACCACCTGACAACGGTCACCGACACCCTCGGCGGTGTGACCGTCTTCACCTACACCAACTTCGTCGCCGGCAGCCCGCCAATCACGCAGACGCTGCTGACCGCCAGCGCCAACCCGGCCGGGGAGACGACGCTGTATGCCTACACCACCGGCGCCGACGCGCCCCAGCCGCCGGGGCTGCTCAAGACGGTCCAGGACCCGGCCGGGGTGACCGCTCATTACGCCTACGATGCGCTTGGCCAGCGCACGACCATCACGCAGACTCTCAGCTCGACCCAAACCCTGGTCACGCGCTACACCTACGATTCTCTGGGGCGGGTCGTCGCCGTGGAGCAGCCCGACGGCCGCCGCGACTGGACCTGCTACGACCCTGCCGGGCGAGTTGTGCGGCAGGCAGCCAACGCCAGCGGCGACGCCAGCGCGCCGCAGAACGATCCCTGCGATGCGACCCACTACGTCCCCAGCGCCGACCCGACTTACGACCGGATCAGCCGGACGGTGTACGACGCCCGCGGCAATGCGATCGCCAACATCGACCCGCAGGGGCGGGTGACGCGCACCTATTTCGACGCCGCCAACCGCGTCGAATGGGTGGTGCGCAACCTGAGCGGCCAGAGTTACCTGGTCGAAACCCCGCCGCCTACGACCGCCTTCACCGCCGAGACGAACCTGGCCACCCAAACGATCTACGACGCCGGCGGGCAGGCCATCGCGTCTGTGGAGTGGATTGTGGAGGGCAGCCGGGTCTTCAGCCGCACGACGCGCACCTACTATGATGCCCTGGGGCGGGCTTACCGGGTCGTGCAGAACTGGAGCGGCGCCGACCTGTCCAATCCGAACAGCCGCAGCGGCTGCAGCGCGCAGGACGGGGCGACCGCCGATCTGTGCAGCGACTCGGCTTACGACGCCGCCGGCAACCCGATTACCGCGACCGATCCCCTGGGGCATGTGACCCGAACCTATTACGACGCCCTCGACCGGCCCTACCGGGTGGTGCAAAACTGGAACGGCGCCGACCTGTCCGACCCGAACAGCCGCTCCACCTGCCAGGCGCAGACCGGGGCGGTTGCGGACCTGTGCAGCGACAGCCGCTATGACGCCGCCGGCAACCTGACCGCTTCCATCGACCCGGCCGGCCACGTCACTCGCAGCTACTACGACGCCGCCGGCCGCCAGGTGCTGAGCGTGCGCGCATCTAACCGGGCCTTGAACGATATGGCCCGGCCGCCCTTGGCCGAATTCGGGAACAACCACGATATAGCGACGGGTACGCTCTACGATGCCGGCGGGCGCGCCATCGCCAGCCTGGAGTGGACGATCCAGGATACGCAGTTAGTGACGCACACCACCCGCACCTATTTTGACGCCCTGGGCCGGCCGTTCCTGGCTGTGCGCAACCTGGACCCCGGTTACAACGTCTATCTGGACACGCCGCCAACCTGCAACCGGGACGCGGCTGGCCAATCTGCGCCATACAACGTATGCAGCCAGGCGCTGTACGACCCGCAGAACGGGCGCGCCACCGGCAGCCTCGACCCGCTGGGGCGGGCCAGCCGCAGCTACTTCGACGCTCTGGGGCGGGTGGTCACGACGACGCGCAACCTGGTGGGGAACGCCTACGCCAGTCAGCCGCCAGCGTTCGACCCGGCCTACCCGGATCGCAACCTGAGCGAGTACAGCGCCTATGACGCCGCCGGGAACCGGATCGTCTCCACCGACGTCGCCGGGCGCCGGACCTATACGGTCTATGACACCCTGGGCCGGGCGGTCAGCGTGGTGCGTAACTTCAGCGGCGTCTATCCGCCGGTCTTCGACCCGGCCCACCCCGACCGGGACCTGCGCGTCGATACGGTCTATGCCTCCGACGGGCGGTCGCTGGCGCAGATCGAGTGGCTGGCGGACGCCGCCGGGCAGGTCTTCACCCGCACGCAGCGCACCTACTACGACGCCCTGGGGCGGGCGACGCTGGTCGTGGAGAACCTGGACCAGACCTGGGACATCGCCAATCCTGACCCACCGGACTGCAACCGCGACGCCACTGGTCTTGGATCGACCTACAATATTTGCCTGGAGCGGACCTACACCGTCCTCGGCCAGGAAGCGCTGCGCAAGGATGCGCTGGGCAATCCGACCACGAACCAATACGACGATCTGGGGCGGCTGAGCGCAACGACCGACCCGCTGAACCGCACGACAACGTATGTGTATGACGTAACCGGCAACCGGACGGCGGTCACAGCGCCGGATGGCGTCACGACGGGCTTCGAATATGACGATCTGGGTCGCCTGAAAGGAGTATGGGAGAACTACAAACCGCCCTACGCCTCCGACAACCAGACCAACGTCCACACCACCTACAGTTATGATGCGCTCGGAAACCGGCTGACGATCACCAACGGGCGGGGGAACATCACATCGTTCGCCTACGATGCGCTTGGCCGGCTAACCGGAGAAACGGATGCCCTGAACCACGCCTGGAGCTATCTATACGATGTGGCCGGTAACCGGGTGCAGATGACCGACGCCAACGGAGCAATCGCGCTCTTTTCCTTTGATGGAGTGGACCGGCTGGTCGGGCAGGACTATCCCGGCAGCGAAGCCGACGTCGCCTTCACATATAACGCCCTGGGGCAGCGAACGGCCATGCAGGACGCGAGCGGACTGACCACCTGGCTTAACGACGAACTGGGCCGCCCATTGACCATCACCAGCCCGATCAGCGGGACGGTGGGCTACCGCTACGACCCGCAGGGCGGGCGGGCCAGGCTGATCTACCCGGACGGGAAACAGGTACACTACACCTACGACCGCCTGGGCCGCCTGGCGGCGGTGCAGGACTGG
>CAITNQ010000062.1 GCA_903893785.1 uncultured Gemmatimonadota bacterium | reverse complement strand
TCGCGACTGCCCAGTTGGCGTGCCAGTGGCGACCCTCTGCAGGTCAACGAGATCTTCTATTCGATCGCCGGCGAGGGGGTACGCGTCGGTGAGCCGACAACCTTCGTACGCCTGGCTCACTGCAACCTGCGCTGCGCGTTCTGCGACACGGACTTCACCGCGTTCACAGAGATGAGCCTGGACGCGATCGAGGCCGAGGTGCAGGCACACCCGGCCGCGTGGGTGTGCCTGACGGGCGGCGAACCGCTGGGGCAGAACGTGGGGCCCCTGGCTGCTCGTTTGCAGTCACGCGGCTATCGGCTGCACATCGAGACCAATGGCACGCTGTCGCCCCCGGCCCAGCTGTTCGACCTGATCGAACACTGGACCGTGTCGCCGAAGCGCTACCCGGTGGCGGCCGGCTACCAGCGCATCACCGAGCTCAAGTACGTTGTCGGTAAGGGGTTCCGCGAAGACCGGGTTGAGGAGGCCCTGGCATCCTGGGTCTACCTGCAGCCCGAGTCGTCGGCGCCCGAGTACATCGACCTGGCGCTCCAGGTCCTGCGCCGCCACCCGCGCTGGCGGCTGTCGTGCCGCGTCCACAAGTGGCTCGGACTGCGCTGACGGCGCGGGCGGGCGCGCGCCTGGCGTGTCGCCGGACGCCACCCGCGCGCGGTCCTGTCAGGCGATGTCCGCAACCGGGGCAAACGGCAAGGCGTCCGTCGACGGGCCATCGCGGAAGTGCCGATCCGCCAGCGGTGTCCCAGTCGGGCGAAGGCACCCGACACCCTCCACGCTCGCTGCTGTCAGGCGACGCCCGTGCGCCCGGAACCGCTTGGCGCCGGTCGACGGACCACCGTTGAACGGCAGGTCACGCAGGCGTCACGCTGTCGCCAGTCACCCGGTACGCCGCGTTGCATGCCGGGCAGACACGTGGGTCGCCGGTGGCCGGCAGGGAGGTGCCGCACCGGCACACCCAACCACGCCGCCGGGCCGGTACGCCAACCATGAGGGCATAGGCCGGCACGTCGGCCGTGATCACGGCACCGGCGCCAATGAGGGCATAGGCGCCGATGGTCACCCCGCAGACGATCGTCGAGTTGGCGCCCAGGGTGGCGCCCCGGCACACCAGGGTCGGCCGGAACTCGTGCTTGCGCTCGATGAAGGCACGCGGATTGATGACATTGGTGAACACCATGGAGGGGCCGCAGAACACCTCGTCCTCCAGGACCACGCCCTTGTAGAGCGAAACGTTGTTCTGTACTTTGCAGCCGTCGCCGATCACCACGTCGCGGTCGACGTACACGTTCTGCCCAAGGTTGCAGCGGGCGCCGATGCGGGCCCCGGCCATGACGTGGGCAAAGTGCCAGATGCGAGTGCCCGGACCAATTTCGCACGGCTGTTCCAGGAATGCGGTTTCGTGGACCGTGTAGTCGTTGCCCATGCGAAGCGCCTTTCGGCCGATGCCGTGACAGGTGGCGGGCGGGTGCAGGAACGCGTCGGCGCGCCGACGACCAGGCCAACCCAGGCGGGCCGCTCCGTCGGCGTTGGCAATCAATATAGCCGCCTCGGCCGACGGCCGACAGGCAGCCACTGCCGGGGCCGTGCACACGGCCCGAGCGCCCCGCAGGACCACCACGGCGCCGCCGTGCCCTGGTCGCAACGGCCGCCGGCGGTGGTCCGCGTGCCCTTCCCTTAGCCAGGAGTAACCGCGATGAAGCTCATCACCTGCACCGTGGCCGGCGAGGAACGACTCGGCGCAGTCCTTTCGGGCGAGCGCCTGGTCGCCGATCTGGCGGCCGCTGATCGGGCGCGGTCCCGCCGCGATGGCACGCCCGCGAGCGCCTGCCTGAGCGACATGATGGCGCTGCTGGAAGCCGGCGCCAGCGGCATGAAGGCCGCTCGCGCGGCGTGCGCCTACGCCCAGGGACTGGTGGACAGCGGGAACCGGGCCGCGGGCCGCGTGACGCTGCCACTGGCGCGGCTGCGCCTGCTGGCCCCGGTGCCACGGCCGCGCAAGGTTTTCTGTCTAGCCGGCAACTACCAGGACCATATCGAGGAGGGCGGACGCGCGCGATTGGAGGTCCAGGACCGCGAAACCCCGCGCGTGTTCATGAAGCCGCCATCGACCACGGTGGTCGGCCCGGGCGCGAAGATCCTGATCCCGCCAGTAGCGCGGTCGGTGGACTGGGAAGGCGAGTTGGCCGTGGTGATTGGGCGTCGCGCCAAAGGCGTGCCGGCGGCCACCGCGTACCGTCACGTTGCCGGGTACACGGCGATGAACGATGTCTCGGAACGGCAGCTAGTGATCAAGGAACGCACCGACAGCCGGCCCCGGGACCAGTGGTTCGACTGGCTGAACGGCAAGTGGCTCGACACCTTTGCGCCCCAGGGCCCCTGGTTGGTTACTGCCGACGAGATCCCGGACCCGCACGCCCTGGACATCAGCACCTTTGTCAACGGCGAGCGCAAACAGCACAACAACACCGGTCAGATGCTGTACCCGATCAACCGCATCATCGAGTACATCTCGGCCATTGTCACGCTTGAGCCCGGCGACCTGATCAGCACCGGTACCATTGCCGGCGTCGGCGCCACCACGGGCACCTATCTCAAGCCCGGCGACAGCGTCGAGATCCGCATCAGCAGCATCGGCTCCCTGCGCAATACCGTCGCCGCCAGCAAGCGCTGAGGCTGGTCTTGGCCCACGCGGGGACCCCGAGCGCCGACGCCAGCGAAACCCGCGCACAGGGTCGCGTCTTTGCGGCCCTGTGCGTGATCTACTTCCTCAACAGCTTCATCGTCTCACCCTTTGCGTCGCTGTTCCCGGTCTACGTGGAAGCCGATCTGCACCGGCAGCCGTGGTTCACCGGGTACCTGCGTGCCATCATGCTGGCCCTGGGCGGGATCTTCGCGGTCGTGGGCGGCCGCATGTGCGACCGCTGGGGGCGCAAGCCCACCTTGCTGTTCGGGCTGGCCGGCTCGATGATCACGGGTATGGTGTTCAACGTTACCGATCCGGCCGCGCTGTCGTTCCTGGTGATCGGCATCGGCGTGGCCACGGGCCCGTTCACCACCGCCGGGCAGAGCTACCTGATCAACTCGGTGCCCACCCATCGCCTGGGCCTTTGCTCTGCCCTTTACTTCCTCAGCAACACCTTCGGCAACTCCCTGGGCAGTCTGGTCACCGGCGTGCTGAAGAGCCATGCCTGGCCCTACCCTCGCATCGGCACCGCCATGACTACCTCCCTGGTGCTGGCTTTCGCCCTGGCGCTGCTGACCTTGCCCGGTGACGGGCCGGCTCGCCAGGTCGGGACCACCGGCGCCGCGCCGGGGATGTGGGCGGCCTACCGGCGCGTGCTCGCCCGCCGCGAGGTGCACCTGCTGATCGGCCTGCGCTTTGGCATTACTTCCTTCTGGGGCATGGCCACACTGCTTATGCCCCTGATTTTGTACCGCGTCAGTCACAGCCAGTCGGTGCCGGCGTACTTCGCCGCTGTGTCCCTGGCCTTTGCCGCTGCCTGTCAGCTGCTCACCGGCCTGCTGTGCGATCGCTACGGCCGTTTCTGGCCGCTGCTGTTGTCCGCCAGTGCGGTTTCCGGGTGCGCCCTGGCTCTGTCGCTGTGCTGGCAGTCCCTGACGGGTCTGTTCGCGCTGGGCACGGCCCTGACCGGCGCGGCTTGGGCCGTGTCCACCCTGCTGCCCCGGCTGATCAACGACGTGGCCGGCGCGGGTGAGAAGAACCTGCTGGTGGGCCTGGGGCACCTGGTGTGGAGCACGGCCATGGTGGTCGGCAGCCTGGTCGGCGGGCTGTTGGTCGAGGCCCACCCGGCGGCGCCCTTTGGCGTTGGGGCCGGGTTGGCCGCGCTGGGGGCGCTGAGCGCCTGGCACCTGTGCCGGCGGCTGGACAGCAACGGTCGGTGAACCCGATATTCCCGCCCACGGCAGTCCCGCATAGGAACTGCGCCCCATCGCCGTCCCGGCCCCGGACGGCCACCCCTTCCTCCGGCTCGCCCCGTGGAGCCGCAAGGTCTCGGTGCAGAAAAACCGCCTCCTACTGCTGACAGTCGCCCACTTCCTGGTCGACACCTACGGCGGCATCCTGGCGCCGATCATGCCGTTGGTGATTCTGAAACTGGGCCTGAACTACGCGGCTGCGGGCGTGCTGGGCACGGTCACCGCGCTGATCAGCCTGGGCCAGCCCCTGCTGGGCCTGTGGGCCGACCGCATGCGGCGGCGCTACCTGGTCATTGGCGGCGTGCTGCTCGCGTCGGTGTTCACGCCGCTGCTGGGTATTGCCGGATCGTACTGGGCGATGATGGCCGTTCTCGCGCTGGGCGGTCTCGGGGTTTCGGCCTTCCATCCGCAAGCTTTCTCGCTGGCCGGCGAACTGAGCGCCGGCAGGCGGTCGTTCGGGCTGGCGCTGTTCATTTTCGGCGGCACGCTGGCCTTGGGCACGACGCCTCTGTTGATCACCGGGCTGGCTGGCCGCTGGGGCCTGGAAGCCCTGCCGGTGGTGATGGTGCCCGGGTTGGCGGTCGCTTTGGTCTGCAGCCGGGTGTTGCCGATGCAGCGCGACCACCTGCCGCAGCAGGACCTGGCGGCCGCCCTGGGCGCGCTCCGGCGGCGCTGGGCGCCGTTGACCGTGATCACCGCCGTGGTGATGCTGCGTTGTGTCACCCACATCGGCTTCGCCACCTTCCTGACGGTGCTGGGTCAGGAGCACGGCTTGAGCCCGGCCCAGAGCGCCATCCCGCTTACCATATACCAGACCTGCGGTGTGGTGGGCAGCCTGTTGGCCGGTTACCTGGCTGATCGAGTTGACCCCAAACCCCTGTGCTGGGGCTCCATTCTGCTGGCCTGTCCTGCCCTGTCAGCCTACCTGCTGGTGGACGGCTGGGCAGCCCTGGCGCTGCTGGCCCTCGGCGGCGCCATGATCGGCGCATCCAATTCGGTAATGGTGGCCATGGCACAGGAGATGGCGCCTGACCACGCCTCGCTGGCGTCGAGCCTGCCGTTGGGCTTCAGTTGGGGGGCGGCCGGTCTCATGCTGCCGTTGATCGGCCATGCCGCGGATATCGCTGGGTTGGAGACAACGCTGCGCTACCTGGCCCTGCTGCCCATTCTGACCGCGGCGCTGGCGCTGCTGCTGCCGCGCCGGGAACGTTTCCGTGTAGCCGCCTGAGGCACGCGGCCGCCGCCGGGCCACGGCGGCGGGATCGCGGCCCTGCCAAGGAGAACGTGCATGTACGACCAATGGAGACCCGTTTACACCGCCCTGGTGTGCGACATCATGGATCAGTTGGGGTACCGGGACCAGGCCCTGGCGCACGATATCCGGCCGACCCGCAGCGACACTTGGTTCGCCGGCCCGGCGGTAACCCTGAGCGCCTGCGAGAACCACGGCCCCAACCCGGACCCCTATGGGCGTATCTTCGAGGCATACGACATCATGCAGCCGGGCCAGGTGGTGGTGCTGGCAACCAACGGCGAAGTGAAGTCCGGCATGTGGGGCGAGTTGCTCTCCACGGCAGCGGCCGCCCGCGGCGTGCACGCCATCGTCACCGACGGCCTGGTGCGCGACATCCGCAAGATGGACGAGATGGGTTTCGGGTGCTTCTGCCGCGGCTACTCGCCGTTGGACTCGGCCGGGCGCTGCGTCGCCGAACAGGTCAACGTGCCGGTTTCCTGCGCCGGCGTACTGGTCCGGCCAGGCGACTTCGTGCTGGCCGATGTCGAGGGCGTGGCGGTGATCCCGGCAGCCATTGTCACTGAGGTGTTCACCAAGTCCATGCAGAAGCTGGAGGGCGAAAACACCGTGCGCGACGAGTTGGCGGCGGGCCATTCGCCGCGGACGGTCTTTGACAAGTACGGCATTCTGTAAGCCGGTACGAGCGCCGAACGTCGGCCGCGGCGCTCGGGCGACGCCCCGCTCGGGTTGGGTTACCCAACGGGGCGCACGTCGCCAACGGCCGTGGTGGGCCGGGGCAGCCACTCGCGTGGCCGCAGGGCTGCCGCTCGGCCCGCGATCGGTCGCGCTGCTCCGCACGGCTAATTGACAGCACGGTTGCGTGGCTCAACCCGCACACCTGGAGGTTACCATGAGCGAGCCCAACACCCCCCGCTGGGTGAAGTTCTCCTTCCCCCGTCCGGAGCACGCGTGCTACCACCTTGTGGTCGGTCTGGGCGTGGAACCGGACAGCGACTGGAAAGTGGTGGAGGCCCGCATCGACGGGCACCGCAGCCGTGATTTCTGGGTTTACAGCGACGGCCAGGCACAGAAACTCCGCCTGCTGCGCCGCGGCACGCTGGCCAAGGTCCTGGTCCGTTGCGACTGGCAGAACGGCTCCACGCATGCGGTGGAACTGGACCTCAAACAGGAAGATGGCAGCCGTACCCAGACCCTGAAGCTGGAGGCCACCGCGCCGGCGACGGGCGGCTGGTGGAACCCGGGCTGGAGATACTACCTGGGCGTGGTGGCGCGCGAGAACACCGGCCTGACCCGCACTCAGGAGCCGATCCACCTGACCCTGGCGACATACAGCGACCGCATTGCCGATCCCGAGCGCGAAGTGCGCGTGGTCGCCATCGACCCGGTCAGCGGCCTGCCGCAGGAAGTGGTCAGCCAGGTGTACCACGTCTCGACCTGGACCACCCCCAAGCCCGACAAGTACACCCAGAACACCACTACCTGTGAAGTCGCCTTCCTGGCTGATGTGCCGGCCCTGAGCGAGAAGGTGTTCCTGGTGTTCTACGGCAACCCGTCCGCTGTCCGGCCGCAGTACCAGACTGACCTGAGCGTTCAAGGCCAGGGCCTGGAACTGAACGTCGAGAATGCCTACTACCGCCTCCACACCCAGGACACTGGCGGCGCCATCGACGAGATCGACATGAAGATGGGCGCCGAGGCGGTCTTTGAGCACCGCCTGGAGACCAATGGCGCGGTGCAGTGGAACCCTGACTGTTACTCGCCCAAGCGGCCGTGGACGCACTCCTCGGACTGGAATCCGCCGGAGCACTATTCGGAGGTGCGTGGCCCGGTGTTCCTGATGACTAAGCGCGCCGGCATCATGCCCGAGTACCCGGAGATCAAGCTCTCGGTCACCTACATGATGTACGCCAACAACCCGTACATCATGTTCTCGTCCACCATGGACGTAGTCGAGGATCTGCACGTCATCGCGCTGCGCAACGGCGAGTTCGTGTTCAACCATGCCGTGTTCGAGGAGTTCGCCTGGAAGCAGCCCAATGGCGACGTCGGCAGTCTGGTGATCAAAGAGGGGCCGCGGCATCCCCGTCACGCCACGCGCATCGAGGCGGACACGCCCTGGTTGGCGTACTACAACCGCGAGCAGGGGTGCGGCCTGGGCGCCATGACGCTGAACCTGGCCGAGATGCGCCGCGTCGATGGCATGCCGCGCAAGGACTACCCGTACATCTACCTGGCCTGGGGTCCCTGGACGTACTTCTCGCGCGTCTACACCTACGCCTTTGGCAGTAACAACCCACAGCGCATGGTCAAGGTCGGTAAGGGTGCCACGTACCACGAGCAGATGGCCCTGACCCCGTTCCAGCTGGGCGCGCAGGACGACAATCGCTTCGACCAGATCGAGGAGTGGTACGCACGGTTGGCTGACCCGCTGGACATCCGCCTCGAACTGGACACGGATGACCGGGTGCCGGAGGAATGGGTGCCGCCCATCCTGACCGCCGATTTCGAGGAGATGGAGGACGCCGAAGACTGAGTAGCGGAGCGCGGACCGACTGGTATGCGCTCCCCCTGCGCGGCTGGCGCTGCAGCGCCAGCCGCAGTCACGATGAACCGGTCGCGGCAGGAGATCCGGGCCACGACCTCGTCACCAAGGGGAATCCCATGATCCGCATCGGGGTGATCAACACCTGCATCCATGCCTACCTGTACGGTGCCAGTTTCGCTCCCTACGATCGCTACCAGTACCTGCTGGGCGGTGGTCAGATCGACATCATGGAGTCGTCCTCCATTCCGGTCATTCCGTTCAAGAACACCACCATTTCCGGCGTCTGGTCGGCGGATCGCGCCAATGCCGAGCAGTTCGCCAAAGCCTTCCACTGCGAGGTAGTGGACCAGATCGCCGACCTGGCCGGCATCTCGGACGCCATCTTCAACTCCAATACCGGCGGCCCCGGCGAGAACCATCTGGAGATCGCGCAGATGTTCCTGGAGAAGGGTCTGCCGGTGAACCTGGACAAACCCTTCGCCGACTCCCTGGCCAAGGCCAAAGAGATCGTGGCGCTGGCGCGGCGCACGGGCGTGCCTGTGTTCACCTCGTCCCTGCTGCAGTATGTCAAAGCCACTGAGGAACTGAAGGCGCTGGATCTAGGTGAGGTGCGCACCGTGATCGCCACGGGCGGCGGTTCCTTCGACAGGCCGGTCAGTGCCATCCATACCTTCACCACCCTGAACGGCTTCATGGGCCCCGGCATCAAGTCCGCCTACTTCCTCGGCGGCAAGGACCCGAAAGGCGAGGTGGTCCGCTTCCTGTACGAAGATGGTCGCATGGGTATCGTGCAGATGAACGGCGTTCCCGGTGAGTTCCGCCTGGATGTGTGCGGCACCAAGGGCATGGCCTGGCGCGAGACGCCGGTGCCGGCGTACCGCTACGGCGCCATTGGCATGGCCCGCGCCTGGACGACCATGCTGGCGGATCCGGAGAAGAAGCTGCCGTTGAGCTACGAGCATATGCTCGAGATCATGGCAGCGATCGAAGCCGCCCGGCTGTCCAAGGCCGAGGGGCGCGAGGTGGAACTGGCCGAGCTGCTGGCCTGAGCACGGGACCGGTAACGGGGGGCATCCGGTGGGGTGCCCCCCGGGCCGGCGCCACGACCAAGCCGCCCGCTCAAGCCGCGGCAGCCGTGGCGCGAACCCTCCTGACCGAAGCCGGCGCCGCAGTGCTTCTGCCGCGGTCCACCGGGGCCAGGCTGGGTACGGCGAGGTGTCGCTCGGTGGGCCGCCGCCAGCCGCGGTCTTCGCCGCGCCGCGCATACCTCGGCCGCCGAGGAAGTCGGGCCCCACTCGGCACGGGTGCCGGCGCCGCCGACCGCGTTCCCTGCCCTGCCTCAGGCGCCTCGGGAGGCGCCGAGGAACTCGCCCAGCAACCGCGTGTAGATGGCCACGAAGTCATCACGGCCATGGCTGCGGTTGTAGAAGAAGCAGAACGGGTTGGGGTTCAGTTCCAGGACGACAAAACCCGCCGCGGTGTCGATCAGGTCAATGGCGTACAGGGCCAGATCGAGGATGGGCCCCACCTGAGCAGTCAGCTGGCGCAGGCGCTCCAAGAGCGCCGCGTCCACCACGCGCTCGGCCCGACCATCCGCCTGGTGCAGCGGATTGAGGTCGCCCGCGCCCGCGCCCGCCTCGCTCACCTTGGCGTACGCCAGCAGCAGTTCGGCGCGCGTGGCCACCACGCGGTATTCCGGCCCGGCAACCCACTGCTGCACCAACACCAGATTGTCGAGAAACCCGGCGCTCTCGAACACGGTCTGCAGCCGCCGGCTCAGCCCCTCGGCGTCGCGCTCCAGGAACACGCCCTGAGCCAGTGAGCTCTGGTGCTTCTTCACCACCACGGGGAAATCGAGCTGGCTCTGGACCGCAGCCACGGCCGCGGCAATGGAGGCGTGGGTCCGATAGCGGTCGAAACGGGCGTCGGCCAGCGGGTTGAACACCGCCAGCGTGCGCGGCGTGGGCACCCGGGCCTGGGTGAATAGCTCGTGCTGGTACCCCTTGTCTTCGGCCAGTCGCGCCGCCACATAGTCGTTGAACGGATGCTTGTTGCGCAGGAAGTGCGCCCGCCGATGGCCGCGCTCGACCCGCACGACATTGCCGTCGGCCGTCACCGGGGCGAAGCTGGCGCCCAGCCGTCGGCACGCTTCTTCCAGGCAGGCCAGGCTTTCGCGCGCCACGTCCTCGGTCACGCCGTCGCGCTCGCCCGGCAGGTCAAAGTGTTCGCGCGCCCGAGCCACCAGGTACAGCGAGCCGGTGATGCAGACGCATCCCTGCGGGCCCGCCGCGGCCACTGCCTGCTCGAAGGCGTCGCGACAGGACGGCACGACGGCCGCAGTCAGGCCGGCGGGCACCTGGTCGGCCAACTCGGCGGGCGGCACAGCCCGCGCGTGCTCGGAGGAAGTCAGCACCACCCGTTGACAACAGGGCGCCAGCGCGTGCAGCACGGCGGCCGCGTCGTGACCGCGGCTGCCGCCGAACACCAGCGTCCAGTCTTGACCGCGGCGGCGTAGATCGTCGGCCAGAACAGCAGCTGCCGGCGCGTTGTGAGCGCCGTCGATCAACACCAGGGGTTCGCGCCGGGCCACTTCGAGGCGCCCCGGCCACTGATGCTGCGAAACCGCCTGGGCCGCCGCCGCCGGGGTCAGAGCCGCACCCGCCAAGCTGCCGGCCGCGGCCACGGCCAAGCGGGCATTGCCAGCCCAGGTCAACGGGCGTTCCGGCGGCTGACCCGGATCCACCAGCAGCGCCTCCGCCCGACCACCGGGCCCCGATGCCCCACCGAGCCCCACCCGCCACAGTTCGATACCGCGCTCTTGGGCATTCGCCTCGATGGCGGCCATGGCCTCCGGTGGCTGGTCAATCAGGGTGTACAACCGCCTTCCCGGCCGGGCAATGCACACCTTGTCGCGGGCAATGGCGGTCAGCGTGGGCCCCAGCACCTCGGTGTGATCCAGGCCGATGGCCGTAAGCACGGCAAGGTCCGAGTCCCAGGCATTGGTGGCATCGTAGCGGCCACCCAGCCCGACCTCGTACACGGCGATATCGACGCCCGCGGCTGCGAACAGGTGGGCCGCCAGGCCCGTCAGGGCCTCGAAGCGCGTGAAGGGACCCCAGCCCTCGGCCTCGAAGCGGCGGGTGGCATCGTCGAGCACGGTCACGCCAGCCGCCCAGGTGTCTTTGTTGACTACCTGACCATCGATCCGGATGCGCTCGCGCTGGGTGTGCAGATGGGGCGAAGTGTACAAGCCCACGCGGTGCCCGGCGGCCTGCAGCAGCGCGGCCAGCAGGCTGCTGACGGTACCCTTGCCGTTGGTGCCACCGACAATGACCGAGGGGCAGTGTTCCTGGGGCTGGCCCAGGCGGGCCAACACCGCCCGCATCCGCGGCAGGTAGTGTTCCGGCGGACCCGGAGCCGGGCGCCCGGCCTCCCAGTCCGGCAGTGCGTCAAGGAACCGCTTGCTGCGGAAGTAATCCATGCCGACCTGCAACGGTATGGGGTGAAGGGCTCCCGGGTTGGGTTCAGCCGCGGGTCAACTGCCGGTACTTCATCCGATGCGGCTGATCCGCCGCCGCCCCCAGGCGCCGACGTCGCGCTTCTTCGTAGTCGGTATAGTTGCCCTCGAACCAGACGACGCTGCCATCGCCCTCGAAGGCCAGGATGTGGGTGGCGATGCGGTCGAGGAACCAGCGATCGTGGCTGATGATCACGGCGCAACCGCCGAAGCTCTCGACGGCTTCCTCCAGGGCCCGCAGCGTGTTCACATCCAGGTCGTTCGTCGGCTCGTCCAGCAACAGCACGTTGGCTTCCTGCTTGAGCACCTTGGCCAGGTGCACGCGGTTACGCTCGCCGCCTGACAGCAACCCCACCTTCTTCTGCTGGTCGGCACCGTTGAAGTTGAACCGGGCCACGTACGCTCGCGAGTTAACCTTGCGGTCGCCCAACTGGATTTCTTCTTCGCCGCCGCTCAGCTCCTGCCACACGGTGTTTTCCGCGTCCAGGGTGGCGCGGCTCTGGTCCACATAGGCCAACTGCACCGTGGGGCCGACGCGGATAGTGCCCTGGTCAGGCGCCTCCTGGCCGGTGATCAGCCGGAACAGCGTCGTCTTGCCGGCGCCGTTGGGGCCGATGACGCCGACGATGCCACCGCGGGGCAGCGCGAACTCCATGCCCTCAAACAGCACGCGGTCGCCGTACCCTTTGCTGACGCCGTGCGCCTCGATGACCAGATCGCCCAGGCGCGGGCCGGGCGGGATGTAGATCTCCAGCTCGCGGTCCCGCTGCTCGGCCTGCTGGTTAACCAGGTCTTCGTAGGCGCGGATGCGAGCTCGGCTCTTCTGGACCCGGGCACGCGGTGACAGGCGGATCCACTCCAGCTCACGCTGCAGGGTGCGCTGCCGTTTGCTTTCCGACTTCTCTTCGCGCCGCAGGCGTTCCTGCTTCTGCTCCAACCAGGACGAGTAGTTGCCGCGCCACGGAATACCGCGCCCCTGGTCGAGTTCGAGAATCCAGCCGGCGACGTTGTCCAGGAAGTACCGGTCGTGGGTAACGGCAATCACGGTGCCGGGGTACTCCTGCAGGTGGTGTTCAAGCCAGGCCACGGATTCGGCGTCCAGATGGTTGGTCGGCTCGTCCAAGAGCAGAATGTCGGGTCGGCGCAGCAGCAGCCGGCAAAGCGCGACGCGGCGCCGTTCACCGCCTGAGAGCTGGTCCACGACGGCATCTTCCGGCGGGCACCGCAGCGCCTCCATGGCCATGCCCAGACGGCTGTCCAGGTCCCAGGCACCGCACAGATCCAGCTTCTCCTGGACCGTGGCCTGGCGCGCGATCAGCGCGTTCATGTCGTCGTCCGACATGGGCTCGGAGAACTGCTCGTTGATGCGTTCGTAGTCGCGCAGCAGGTCGACCACCTCCTGCGCCCCCTCTTCGACGACCTGGCGCACGGTTCGGCCGGCGGCCAGTTCGGGCTCCTGGGCCAGCAGCCCCACGGAGTATCCCGGGGCCAGGATGGTCTCGCCCTCGTAGTCCGGATCGACGCCGGCCATGATCCGCAGCAGCGTGCTCTTGCCCGAGCCATTCAGGCCGAGCACGCCGATCTTGGCGCCGTAGAAGTAGGACAGCGAGATCTCCTTGAGCACCGGTTTGCGGTCGTGGTGCTTGCTGAGCCGGATCATCGAGTAGATGATTTTGTCCGGTGCGTCACTCATGGGCGCTGCTCCCGTGGGTTGTCGGATGGAACAGAAGGACGCCAGCGGAACCTGGCCCGCGGCTCAGGACGAGGCCGGTCCCCCGGCGCCTGGCGCGAGCGTCGGCGCGGCGGCGGTACCATACGCAGCGAAGACGACCCGCAGGTCACGGCTGGCCCGGCGCAGGTCGGAGAACGGCTGCCGCCCTGGCTCGTCCAAGCAGGCCAGGAAATCGCGCGTCATGGCCTGGTACCCCATCAGGTCGCCCTGGGTTGCCAGCCAGACGCCAGTGCCCAGGGTGCCGCCCCAGCCATACAGGCCATTGCTCTCGAAGGTGACTGAGCCGCGCGCTCCGAGCAAGTGCGAGTGCTGGCCCACGCCGCGTAGCCGCGCCGGTCGGTCCCAGGCATAGTCCAGCATGGCCACCATGCTGTCCGGGTAGCGCAGTTCGAGCCGTGACCGGCGCTCCGGCTGGTCGGCCACCCGTGTGGGGAACACCGCCTGGACGGCCAGCGGTTCCCAGGCGCCGCAGGCCTCCAGCACGCCGCCGATGAGGGCGACGAAATGGATGCCGCCCTCCAGCAGCGCCCCGTGGTGCGAGCGCCAGTCGGTAACGGCCTGTTGGGTCTGCTTGCCCACCCACAGACGCTCCAGGCGGCCCAAGCGACCGGCGGTGACGCAGGCCCGCAGGCGCGTCAGCAGGGGCTTGTAGTAATAGTTCTCGGCCACCATGAGAAAGGTCTCGGGCTGGGCCTCCGCAGCCGCCGTCAGCACCGCCAGCCCAGCGGTATCCAGGCAGGCCGGTTTCTCCAGCAGGACTGACTTGCCGGCCGCCAACGCCGTGCTCGCCTGGGCCACGTGGGCCTCGGGCGGCGTGCAGATCACCACCGCCGCCAGATCCGGTTCGCCCAGCACGGCATCCCAGTCCGGGAACACCTCGCCGCCACCGCAGGCGGCCAGCAGATCCTGGGCCTGACCGGGCCGGCGGCTGAAGGCGCTCAGGCGAACCCGCCCCCGCAGGTTGCGTGCGTGCACCCGAGCGATGCGGCCGCAGCCCACCAGGCAGACCCGTTTCACCGCGCCCCGGACCCGCCGGCGACGATGGCTTCGGCCACCCGCAGCGCATTGGCGGCAATCGTCAAGCTGGGATTGACGCCACCCGAGGTGGGCATGAAGCTGGCATCGGCCACGTAGAGATTGTCGACCCCCCAGTAGCGGCAGTCCGGATCCAGCGCCCCGGTGGCCGGCGAGTCGCTGCAGCGCACCGTCCCGAGCGCGTGGGAGAAGGTCTCGATGGGCATGGACCACACCGGCCAGCCGCCCGCTCCCCGCAGGATCCGGCGCGCCCGGACCACCAGATACCGCCGCCGGACCAGGTCGCGGCGGGAGTAGCGGTGCGTCACCATCGCCACCGGCAGGCCCAAGGCATCGCGGGCAGCCCCCAGGACGACCCGGTTGTCGGCCTGGGGCTCGTCCTCGGCAACGCACAGGAGATTCTGCAGCAGATGGGCGAAGAGCGACGCTGGGCGGCCCAGGCCGCGGGGCGCGAAATGGCGGATGACCTCGGGGGTCGGCGTGCTGATATCCTGGATGACGCCCGTGGCTGTGCCCAGCTCGTGCCGCAGATCTTCGTAGAATTGGGCAAAGCAAAGCTGCTTGTGGAAGGCCCCTTCAGGGTTGGTGGCAAAGGGGAACAGCGCGCAGACGACGATGTTGCAGTGGCGCATGAGGAAACGGCCCAGGAAGGCGGCGTCGCCCTCCTGCCCCAGGCCCGAGCGCAGCAGAATGGTCGGGGTGTGCAGGGCGCCGGCCGCCACCACCACCACGCGGCCGCGGACCTCGAATTGGGTGCCGTCCGACTCGTCACAGCAAACCACGCTGCGCACCGCACCGCGCTCCAGGCGCAACTGCGCCACCGTCACCCGATCGGCAACCTCCAGCCCGGCGCCCATGGCCGGCCGCAGCACGGCTTCGGCCACATCGTTTTTCGCCCCCAACTTGCAGGGAAAGCCGTCGCAGGTGGTGCACTCGGCACACCGGGGTCGCGAAGCATCGTGGACGTTGATCGCCAACGGCAGGCGCGAGGGGCTGTATCCCAGGCGCAGGGCCGCATCGTGCAGGCGCTGCGCCGGGGCATTCAATTCACCGGGCGCGTGGGGGAAAGGCCCGGAGCGCGGCGGCTCCCAGGCTGCGGCATCCACGGCGCCGTGGATGCCAAGTAGCCGTTCGGCGCGGGCATAGTACGGCTCCAGGTCCGCATAGGAGAAGGGCCAGTGGGCGAAATCCGTTGACCGCAGGCGCATGGCCGCGCCACCGAAGATGACCGACAGGCCACCCACCACGGCAGTAGGCCACAGAGGGCGGAAACGGCGCTGGCGGTACTGCCGTACCCACAGCGGTGCGGAAGCGCCGTACCGGTTGCGCACGATCACCTGGTGGGGGCTCCAGTCGGCGTCGTCGCGCCACGGCCAGACGCCCCGCTCAAGCACGACCACGCGGAACCCGGCGGCGGCCAGGGACTGCGCCACCATGGCGCCGCCGAAACCCGAGCCGACGATCACCGCGTCGTACTGCTCAGCAGCAGGTCGCATGGGTCGGGGCGCCGGTTGAGGGGGCCGGGGCTGCAGCCAGGGGGCGGGCCGCGGCCGTACCGCGGCGGGGGTCGCTGATAGCCGCCGTGCTCAGGGGACCGTCGGCAGGGCAGAGACTTCGTGGTAGTAGAGGAGCGCCACCCCGAGCATGATCACCAGCGCGGCGTAGTGGAACGGCTCGCGGTGCTGGATCCAATACTGGATGCGCGCCAGATCGGGCCGGAATTTGCCGGACATGTTGCGCTGGATATAGGTCTTGTAGTACTCCACGGCGTAGCGCTCAAAGCCGCCGTAGATGTAGACCAGCATGCCCAGACACACCGGCGAGCGCGGGTCACCCAGGAGGTAGAACAACGGGCTGAACGCCGCCAGCACCACCGCCGAGCGCTGGAACTTGAGGGGTTTGAAACCTTCGAAGGGCGCGTCTTTGTACGCACCGCCCAACGCCACGATCAGGCCGCTGCCGTAGGCCACGGCCAAGTAACCCCACCAGGTGGTCACCTCGACGCGGATCAGCAGGACGGCGAAGACCGCCGCGACGATCACCACGCCGGCGCCATGGCGCAACAGGTCGCTGGCCACGTGTCGCCCGAAGAACGTGATCCGTGACGGGACGAAGTACTTGGCCTGGTCTTCAGTGCGGAAAAAACCCTTGTAGATCTCGGCCAGGAAGCGCTCGATGCCCATGATCAAGAAGAAGGTCTGCACCAGACCCAGACTGAGGAAGCGGGACTGGAACAGGGGCAGGACGCACAGCGGCAGGAAGATGGCAACGTGGAAGTACACACTGCGCGGGAAGGTCCGCGGCTTGAAGCCCTCGTAGGGACAATCTTTGAACGCGCCCCAAAGCGACGTGTACAGCCCGGCGATGAGCGCCACCGCCAGGCGCAGGGCCAGATCCATCGGGGGCCACCCCTCCTTTCCCGGCTCGATCGGTCCGCGCCGGGCGAACCACCCGGGTAGGGTGCCACCGGAACCGCTGACCAGGCCGTAGAGTGTAGCGCGGCGGTGCGGTCGCGGCAAGACACAGCCTGTCGGTCAGTTGGCTGACGGACGATATTGTGCGAGTCCGGCCCGCTCGCTGCCGCCGCCCCTAGACGGCGGCGTGGGTGGCCTCACCGAGCCGGGCCCTGCCAAGGAGATCGCCATGGTGGATCCCTACGGCGCCGAAGCCCTGGCGCCGCTTTTCGTTGCCCCACCGATCGAGCGTTCGCAACTGCTGGCGCGGGCCAGTGGTCTGCCGTCGCTGCAGGTGTCTACCGCCGCGGCGGCCACGGCGCTGCTGCTCGGTGCCGGCCACTACACGCCGCGCCCGGGCTTCATGGATCGGTCCGAGGCAGCGCGCGTCGCGGCTGATATGGACGCGAGCGGCGGGCAGCGCTGGCCGGTCCCGCTGCTCAACCTGGTGCGCGAGTGGGTCGTGCCAGCCAGTCTGCGGCCGGGCGGCCGCATCGCCCTGCTCGATCCCCAGGTAGACGGCAATCCGGTGCTGGCCATCCAGACGGTGACCGCCATCGAGCCTATGAGCGCCGCCGAACGGGTGGCCCTGGCGCGCCAGGTCTACGGCAGTGAGTCGCCCGATCACCCGGGGGTGGCGGCCCTCCTGCACGATGGCGAGGTGCTCCTGGCCGGCCCGGTGCGGGTTCTGGGGCACTCCTATTGCCGCAGCGAATTCGGCGAGGTTTTCCGGACCGCGGGCGAGACGCGCGCCCAGATCCAGGAGCGGGGTTGGCAGCGCGTGCTGGCCGTGCCGGTGAGCAGGGAGCTGGACGATGGAGAACTGGCGCGCTGCCGCCAGGCGCGCACGGCTGCCCAAGCCGATGGCGTCCTCTTTCACGTTCCCCTGGGCCGGGTCGGCGCGGGCGGCCAACCGGCCGCAGCACGAATCGCGGCCGCGCAGCAGGCCGTGGCGGCGCTGGGTTGGTTCGAAACCGCCATGGTAGCCGCCTATGCCGCCGAAAGGCCGGACGCCGGCACCCGCCAAGTCCTGGCCGATGCCATTGTCCATCAGAACTGCGGGTGCACGCACATGCTGGTCAACCGCGACCCGGTGGATAGCCCGGCACCGCCCACGGTGGTGCTTGCCGACCTGCACGCGTTCTCGCCCGACCACCTGCGCATCGAGCTCGTCCTTTGACCCGACTGCTGCTGTTCGTCACCCGCTTTCCCCCCGAGTTCGTTGGCACGGCCCAGTACGCGCTGCTGCTGGCCAACGGCCTGGCGCGCCGCGCTGACCTGGCAGTGACTGTGCTGGCCCCGGCGTACGCCGGACGCAACTGGCCGGATGAGTCCCTGCCCTTCTGTGTCCGGCGCGACCCGGCTCTGGTAGCACGCCCGGTGGTCCTGCGTTACCCGCGATCGACGCGGGCGCTGCTCCGGGCCTTGGCTGAGGTGCGTCCTGACGTCCTGTGGGCCATCAACGGCATGGCCACCCGGGTAGCCGGCCGGGTGGCAGGGCAGCTCGAACTGCCGGTGCTGGGGACGCTCCACGGCACCGATATGGCGCGTCGCCTGCCCGGCCGCAACCCGTGGACCTGGTTGGAGAGCCGTTGGCAACGGCGCTTCTACCGGCGGGCCGGGCTGCTGCTCACCAACAGCGCCTTCACCCACGACCTGGCCCTCTCCAAGGGCATCGCCGCCGACAAACTGCGCGTGGTCCGCCTGGGCGTGCCGCTGCCGGCTGACCCCGAGGCGGTCCGCCAGCGGGCCCGTCTGGCCCACCCCGAGTGGTGCGACCGCCCCCTGGTGCTGACGGTTGGACGGCTGGTGCCACAGAAAGGCCATCGACTGCTGCTGGAAGCCATGGCCACGGTGCTGCCCACCCGGCCCGAGGTCAGGCATGTGATCGTCGGCGACGGCCCTGAACGGCCGGCCTTGGAGGCTCAGATCGCCCGGCTCGGGATCGCTTCCCAGGTGCAGCTGGTGGGGCGTCTGGCGCCGGGAACGTTGGACGAGTTGTACTCCCTGGCGACGGTTTTCGCCCTGACCAGTCATCAGGTTGCCGGGCAGGTGGAGGGCATGGGCTACGTCTTCTTGGAGGCGGCAGCCTGGGGCGTCCCGGCGGTGGCCACGCGTCACGGCGGCATTCCGGAAGCGGTCCTGGACGGGGTGACCGGGGCGCTGGTGCCGGCCCAGGCCCCGGCAATAGCCGCGGCGCTGGCGCAACTGCTCGACGACTCGCCCCGGCGGCTGCAGATGGCCGCCGCGGCCCGGGCGCGGGTGAGCAACGAGATGGGGCTGGAGCGCATGATCGAAGCGGCAGCGGCCGCCATCGACCAGGTGAGGGCCGGTGCATGAAGGCACTCGAACCGCTCCGGCAGTGCGAACTGCACGTCCATCTCGGCGGCTGCCTGTTCGTCGACGATCTGCTGGAACTGGCCCGCGATGTGTACGCCAGGGTGGACTGGCATCTGTTCGTCAGCAGCTATGCGCGGGCCTTCGGCGTGACACCGGATCCGGTGCAGCTCTTCCGCCGGGCGCTGCAGCAGCGGCCGGGCGGCCTGGAGGCGCTGCGCCGCCACTATGTGTTCACCGACCAAGACGGCGGCGATTTTGCCCGCTTCCAGGCCAAGCTTAACCTCGCCATCTGCCTCTATCGCCACTGGTGGCTGGCCATGGGCCGCGAGGAGGAAGTGAACCGGCGCATTGTTGAGCGCCATCGGCGCGAGGGAACGCGCTACGTCGAGTACCGCGCCATGGCGCCCTATGGGCCGGACAATCCCGAGGGTTTCCTGGCTTTCCACACCCTCGTGGCGCGCACCCTGCACCACGCCAGCGACCGCTCCTTCCGCGCCCGTTACCTGATCAGCGTGCCGCGGTGGGCCGGGTTGGAAGCGTATTGCCTGGTGCGGCAGTTGCTGGCCGAGCACCCCGAACTGGTCAGCACCATCGTCGGGTTGGATTTCTGTTTCTTCGAAGAGGGTCATCCGCCGGCGGCGGCCGCCCCGGTCTTCGCGCGGGTGGAGCGCGACAACCGAGCGCACCCGGAGCAGGCGCTGGACATTGCCTACCACGTGGGCGAGATCTACGACGACAAGTCGCTGGAGAGCGCCATCCGGTGGTGCCACGAGGCAGCCGAATTGGGGGCCCGCAGGCTGGGCCATGCCATTGCCCTGGGCCTGGACCCCGAGGTGGCCTTGGGTCGACGCCCGGGAGCCCACGAACGCGAGCCCGCCAGCGAGCGTCTGGCGCAGATCGCCTATGACCTGGAGCACCGCCAGGCGCTGGAAGCCGCGGGCGTGGAAGTGCCGGTGGCCGCGCTGCGGCGCGAGCAACAGGACCTGAAGCGATTGCCCCTCAAGGCCGTGGTGACCCGCCCGTACTCGGCCGCACGCCTGGCTGAGATCCGGCGACGGCAGGACCTGGTGCTGGTCCGGTTGGCGGCCCTGGGCACGGTAATCGAGACCTGCCCCACATCGAACCTGCGCCTGGGCGACGTGCCGGGACCTGCCTGCCACCCGGTGCAGCGTTTCCTGGCCAGCGACGTACCGCTGGTCATCGGGGCCGATGACCCGGGCATCTTTGCCGTGACCCTGGCCGAGGAAGTGGATTGGGTGCACCGCCAGTCAGGCTGGTCAGCCGCGCGGCTGGCACGTCGTCTGGGACGGCCCCAAGGGTGGGCTTGCGGCCGCCAACGCCACGTCTGAGGACCCCGGCGACCGGGGCGAAATGAGACGCTGACCTGCGGGTGCCCACCGCCGCGCAACCCACTGCGCAACAGCAGCGCGGTTTCGGCGTTGGGCCTCAACCGGGCGCCGGGCGGCCGCAGTCACCCGGGTCGCCCCGCAGTTTGTCCAGCCCGTGGCCCAGGGCCGGCAGCAGGGCTTCGAGGTTCTCGACAGCCGCCCGTTCCGACCCCGGCAGACTGATGATGAGCGTCTGCTGGCGAACACCGGAGACGGCCCGCGACAGCATGGCCCTGTTCGTATGGGCCGCAGACGCCTGACGCATGGCCTCGTCCAGGCCCGGGGTGCGGCGCGTCACCACGGCGGCGACGGCTTCGGGGGTCACATCGCGGGGCGCCATTCCGGTGCCGCCCACCGCCAGCACCAGGTCGATGGAGTGGCCATCGCTGTAGTGTCGCAGCGCCGCCTCGATCTGCGCCTGCTCATCGGGCAGGATCCGAGCGGTGTACACATGACCCGGCAGGCCGGCGGCCACGCGGCGGGCCACGGCAGGCCCGGCGGTGTCGATGGCTTCGCCGCGCGAGCACCGGTCGCTGATGGTCAACACGACCACCTGAAAGGCGACCCGGGGCACCACCAGCACACGTTCAACCGCATCACCCGGGGCGATGGGGCCGGCGGTGACCACGCGCGCGAACAGGCCCAGCCGCGGCATGATGCAGTCGCCCGTCTGGTGGTAGATGGCGCAGTGGGCGTGGCACACCTTGCCGATCTGGGTGATAACCAGCTCCGCCGTGGGGCCCACACGCAGGCGCGAACCCAGCCCCAGGTCAGCCAACTCCAGGCCCGCGACCACCAGGTTCTCGGCGAAATCGCCCGCGGCCAGGTCGGGCAGCCCCTTGGCCCGCATGGCGGCCACGTCCCCGGCCGCCAGCAGGCTCACCTGCCGGTGCCAGGGCCCCGCGTGAGCGTCACCGGTGATGCCGTGGTCAGCGACCAACTCGGCGCTGTCGACGGGACGCTTGCGCTGACCTTTGCGCTCGCTGACGCAGATCGCTGCCAGGGTGCCGTTCATGGTGCCTCCGCATGGCGGTGCCAGTCCCCGGAGCGACCGCCGCTCTTGGACGTCAGTCTGATGTATTCGATGACCATGCCCTTGTCCACGGCTTTGCACATGTCATAAAGGGTCAGCGCCGCCACCGAGGCGGCTGTCAGCGCCTCCATCTCGACGCCGGTGACGTGGTGGGTGCGGGCCAGCGAGCGGATGTGCAGGGCGTCGTCACCCAGTTCGATCGCCACCTCTACCACATCGAGGGGCACCTGGTGACACAATGGGATCAATTCCGCGGTCCGTTTGGCCGCCATGATGCCGGCCAGGCGGGCCGTCTCCAGGGGGTCGCCTTTGGGCCCGCCGCCAGCGCGCAGCAAGGCCATGACGCGGGGACCGGGCCGGAACCGCGCTTCGGCCTGCGCGGTGCGCAGGGTGGCGGTCTTGCCGCCGACGTCCACCATGCGGGCGCGCCCCTCACCGTCGGTGTGGGTCAGATGCGGGGTCTCGGCTGCGGTCACAGGCCCTCCCTGAAGGCGTCAAGCCACCGGGTTGAAGAAATGGCGCCAGCCGGCCGGCGCCCAGGCCACGGCCGTGCCCACAGCCAACCCCACTGCAAAGCCGTAAGGGACAGCCAGGGCCAGCGCGGCCACCAACAAGCACACCAGCAGATCCAACCGCCGTGCGGTGGCATCGGCGGCGAATCGGGCCAGGGCAGCGCCTTCGGCCAGCAGCATGGCTCCCAGGACGGGCAGGGGAAAGGCCTGCAGTAGGCCGCCCATTCCGGCCACGCCCAGGGCCACCAGGACAGCGCCATAGATCAGCACCGAGCCGCCGGTGCGAGCCCCGAAAAGGTAGTGACCGGCCATGCCGCCCGAGCCGTGGCAGACCGGCACGCCGCCGCAGAAAGGCGCCACCAGGTTGAGCACTGAGTAGCTGTAGCCGATCTGACGGAGCTGCACGCGGCGCTCGGGGAACAGGTCGGTCGCCATCTGGTGCGTGGCCAGAATGGAATTGCCCAACGACAGGGGCACCTGGGGCAGGGCCAGCAGCACCAGCCCGGCCAGCACATCGCTGCCCTGCGGCATGGAGGCGCGCGGCCAGGATGCGAGTGCGCTGCCGGGGTGCCAGACAGGGTCAGGGAACAAGAAGACGGCGGCGGCGGCCCCCAGCGCCAGCACCGGCAGCGCCGGCGGGCAGCGGCGGCTGCTGCGCAGCAGCCAGATGAGCAGCAGACAGGCAGCCGCCAGGCCCCACCCGGCACTGCCCCGGGCTGGGATGTAGCGCGATAGCGCCAACCAGCTCAACTGCAGGCCGAGCCCCAGTTGGATGCCGCGGATCACGGGACGCGGCACGACCCGACGCACCCCGTCCAACAGGCCGGCGGCGGTCAGCACCAGCATGATGACGCCAATGGCCAGACCGCCGCCGTGGATCACCGGCGCCTGGATGGCCCCGGCGATGGCGATCGCGGCCACGGCCTTGAGGGGCTGCACCGGCATGGGCAACCCATAGCGCCACCCGGATGCCATCTGCATGAGGCCAAAGACGATCAGGACGCGGCCTGGCTCCAGGCCGCAGGTCATCACCAGGCCGGCGATGAGAGGCACGTCCGTGCCCAGATCGCCGAAAGCGCCTGACAACTCGCGAAGATTGAGCTGGATCCGCGGCAGGCCGCCAAAGGCGGCGCCGTCGCCCGTCGCCGCCGGCCCGGGCTGGCCTCCGCGGGCGCTCATCCGCCGATCGACACCATGGCCAAGTCCTGCGCAAAGGCACCATCGCGCCGTTTGGTCCCCAGCACCTGGCGCGCGGCGTCCACCACCGCCGACCAGTCGGCCTGGCGTACCAGGTCGCGCACCGACACCCCGCCGTCCTGGGCCAGGCACCCGATCAGCCGGCCGTCGGCGGTGACGCGCAACCGGGCGCAATGGGCGCAGAAGGGATCGCTGCAGGAGGCGATGAACCCCACGGTGCCGCGTCGTCCCTTCGCGTCGGCGACGGTGAACCGGCGTGCCGCACTGTCCGGTGCGGTCGTCGCGGGCGCCAGCGCGAAGCGCTCGATCAGGGCAGCGCGGATCTCGGTGGCCGCGACCAACCGCTCTGCCCCCCAGGCGGCGGCCGGGCCGATGGGCATCAGTTCGATGAAGCGGACCTCGCAGTCATGTTCGAGGCCAAAGTCGACGAGGGTCGCCACCTCGGTGTCGTTGACG
>CAITNQ010000061.1 GCA_903893785.1 uncultured Gemmatimonadota bacterium | reverse complement strand
CGCTGTCGAGATTGCGTTCTCGGAAACACCCTTGCGCCGGTGCATTACGGATATTACCGTGACATGGCTTCGTGCCGCGTGCGGACCGCCGTCAGCCCGTACCGATGCCGTCCACGCCGGTCCCGTTGGCCGCAACCTGTGCTGCCGTCTTCCAGCGAGGTACCACAATGTCCCGACTGCCCCACGCCGTGCTGTGTCTGTCACTATTCACGGGTACCGCGTCGGCCCAGGTGCCCGCCGCGTGTGCACTTGCGCCCACGCCCCTGCCTGCGGGCTTGGCCGCCTTGGCCAATGGCACCATGGCCGGCTGCGTTCCTGCCCTTGAGGCCGCCACGGCTGCGTACCGGACACTCCCCCTGGGCCCCGCAGGACCGGCGTGCGTCGATGGGGAACATGCCCGTCAGCGGCTGCAGGCCTGGCTGGCGCAGCCCATCGGCGAACTGCCCAGCCTGCCGGCCAGCTTCGTGCGCGCCAACGGCGACCATCTTGGGCGTTTCTTGGCGTCCCTGACCCTAGGTCCTGTGGGCCGGCGGGCATTCGTCGACCTGGGTTGGCCGGTGATGATCACCAGAGACGGAAAGCAGGTCGCGCTCGTGATCGCGGGGGTGTACGACCCTGACCTGAACCGTGCGACGGAGAGCGTGCCCTTGGCCGAACACCTGGTGCGTGTGGCGCGTACTGAATGGCTCCCGGGGCTGAGCCAAATGGCGGCAGACGATCCGCCGCCGGGCATCACTCATCTGGGGTACATGGCGACTTGGCTAGCCGGCAACTCACTTCAGCCGGATGGCCCTCCGGCTATGGAGACCGGCGCCCTGATCCTGCCCCTGAGTGATGTGCAGCGCTATGCGCGCGGCGATGTGACCGACGCCGGCCTGCTCGAGTCAACGCAGGCTTACGTCTGCGACCGAGACCATGCCCGAGTGCGCAAGACTGAGGTCCGCCTGGCCGACTGAGGCCGCGCCGCGAGGCAACCGCAGCCGCCGTCGCCACCAGCCGGAACCGCCATCAATGTGCGCTCAGCCGTTTTTCGATGGGCTCCAACCAGGCACTCGAGCGCGGCACTGGGCGGCCGATAGGGGCGTCTGGTGAGACCTGCCATCCACCTCTACGCTTCGCCGCGACCGGGCTGGAAGCGTGCGGCGGCGCCACCATGGATCCGGCGCATTGGTCCGAACCTGGCGCCGTGGATGCGGTGCGGTGGCCACGTGGCCCACGGCGCCGCGCGAATTGGCCCGGGCCCGGTGACTCACCAACGCGCGGCTTTCCCGTGCGCCGTCGGCCCTAACCAGACAGGGGTGGCAGCCAATGGGGTTGGGGCAGGGGAGTTCACGCCGGGTCGCCGGCGCGCCGGGCCTGCCTCGGGGCCGCCCAGGCGCCTGTCCGGGCGGCGCAGCGCCCACTGCCACCGGGCATATGGAGATAGTCGGGTGGCCCTGGCCCCAGTGCGTCAGCGCCAGCGGCAACCCTTGCGGAAACGGCCACCCAAGTGTTTCATATAAGAACAGATCCGTTGCCTGAGCGCCTGACCGAGAGCTATGGAATACCGCTACTGCCGGTGGGGTGCCCATCGGCGGTCTGCGGGCGTGCTCCCGATGGCAACAGACTGCGCGTCCATTGGTCACGCCTGCCGTTGGTCGGGGTCGCCAGGCGTTGCCTGACGCAGGTGCCGGTGCGGTACCCTAACGCGTTTCGGGGAGTCTGGGGTAGGCAGTGACCACCTATGTGCAGGATGCGGCCACGCGAGAGGACCTGGGGTTCTTGGCGGTCATGGATGCGCTGGTGAGCGAGCAGCAGGTCAGCCAACGCGAATTGGCCCACCGTACAGGCCTGAACCTCAGGAAGGTTAATTACTGTCTGCAGCAGCTGCTTACCAAGGGCTACGTCAAGTTCCGGCGGGCCGCGTCCAGTCATCACAAGCGCTCGTATCTCTATGTTTTGACGCCGGCTGGACTGACCGCACGTTCGCAGTTGACGTACAGATTTCTGCGCTCGACGCTCGACCACTATAACCAAGTCGAGGCACGGTTTGCCCGTTGTTTGGTCCGCATGGCCCAGGCTAGCGTCCGGCGCCTGCTGCTTTACGGAGCTACCGAGGCCGCCCGCGTGGTCCTTGACATGGCGCCCGGCTTCGACGTGGCTGTGGTGGGCGTGGTGGATGAGGGCCTGGCTGCGTCGACCTTCCGGGGTGTCCCTGTACTTTGTCTTGCTGATCTCCCGGACGAAAGCTGGGACGGGGTCTTGGTGACGGCCCTCGCGGATCCGGACGAAGTGACGCGGACCCTCGTCGGTCGCGGACTGCTAAGCGAGAGGATCTGGCGGCTCTCGTAGCGTGTCGTCCGCCGTCGTGCGCGCCCGGGGTTGGGCCTTCTGGTTTGCACCTGGTGGCGCGCAACATACTGTAAATTAACGGTTTGAGATGGAGCACAGGCCGTCTGCGGCGGGCGCGGAGCGTGCCCGCCGCAGACGGCCCAACGCCGCTGCCGACCACAGCCAGATCCGCCGCGAGCCGCTCCAGATCGCGTGGCCGCCGTCGCGCCAGTGGCCCCAGCACCCCCCCTACCCGTGCCTTCGGGCCACAGTAAACACCCCAGCACGCGCAACGTTGTCGCCGGTTTCGGTTCGTCGCGGCGGGCTCGTGTTGCCGGGCAACCCCGGTCGACACCGTCAGTCGCGCTGGCCGGCAAACGGCACCCCACTATGAGGACGACCCCATGAAGTTCGTGTGGTGGCAGGGATCGCCGGGCCGACGGCGCAACTGGCCGGGATGGTGCTGTTCCGCCGCAGTCTTGGTTGTCGCTGTTGCCCTCTCCATGTCCGTCGCGGCGCAGCAGACCGGGGCCGGTGGCGGGCAAGCGAGCGGCAACGCCGGGGCGGGCGGCGGCGCTGCCGCGCCCGCGCCAACACCCAGCGGGCCGACGCAGCCACCGCCGGCCGCTGGCGCGGCTCCCGGCACTCCTGCTGTTGCCAACGGTTCGACCGTTAGCCCGGCCAGCGCCGGATTGGTCGCTGGCGATGCAGCTTCTGTTCAGGGAGTTGCTCCGCAAGGCGTCGGCGCAGCCGGCGAAGGGACGGGCGGGGCTGCTGCCGTTAACCTCACTGAGACCGCCCAGGCCCCGCAGGCTGGCGAGGCCCTGCCCGCGGGCACCGTTCGCGGCGGTACGCCCCCGGGGCCAAGCGACCCGCGGCTTGCCGGACTCCTGTCCGAGCTACGGCAGGGCTTCTCGTCGGATCTGCCCTATTTCGGCCTGTCGCTTTTCGGCTACGGCGGCACCCAAGCGGTGAACTGGAAAAACATCCCCATCGATCCGTATTACCAGCTGGGCCCGGGCGATGTCATCTTGGTCAACGTGTGGGGTACCCTTGCCCTGAACCTGCAGTTGCCGGTGAACAGCGAGGGGTTCGTGGTGGTGCCGGGCGGCAACCGGTTGTACGTCAACGGATTGACCTTTGGCCAGCTCGAGGAAGTGCTGCTGCGCGAGTTGCGCACCCGCCACGAGGAGGCGCTGACTCCGGATAAGCTCGAATCGGGCCAGGTGCGCATCGAGGTCAAGCTGGGCGAGGTCCATGGCGTGCAGGTGTTAGTTACCGGCCAGGTGTCCGACCCCGGCGGTCTCACCTTCGACAGCCCGGCCGTGCTGCTGCTAGACGCGCTCAACCGGGCCGGCGGTATCACCAGCCGCGGCAGCCTGCGTAACGTCATCGTGCGGCGCGGGGGTGAGCAGCGCGAACTGGATCTGTACGACCTGCTAGTGAGCGGCGAGGTGGATGTCAGTCGCTTCATGTTGCGCCAAGGGGACGTTGTTTTCGTCCCGTACCGTGAACGCACCGTGTCCATCCGTGGCGCTGTCAAGCAGCCGGCCATCTACGAACTGGCCAAGGGCGAGAACCTGGCCACGTTGATCGAAATGGCTGGTGGCCTGACGCCCAAGGCGTCGCTCAGGAAAGTGCAGATCACCCGTGCCGACGAAGCCCAAGGCACGATGCTCATGGACCTGGACTTGGAGCGCACGCCGGCCCGTACCGTCTCGCTCAAGAACGGCGATCAG
Source organism: uncultured Gemmatimonadota bacterium (assembly GCA_903893785.1). Lineage (GTDB taxonomy): Bacteria > Latescibacterota > UBA2968 > UBA8231 > UBA8231 > CAITNQ01. Next base: position 4,396 of record CAITNQ010000061.1, on the reverse strand, counting down.
GTGCTGATCCCCGAAACCGGCGAGCAGCGGCGGCGGGAGATTGTCCGCATCGGCGGCGGCGGCGTGATCGGCGGCGGCACGTACCAACTGACGCCCGAAACCACCGATCTGAAGGGTCTGCTGAACAAGGCCGGTTTGTACGAAGACGCCATCCGCGACCGCGCCTTCCTCATCCGCATGGGTGCAGACTACTCGAAGGAGAAGGTGGTCCTGGACCTAGACCAGGCCATCCAACAGGGTTTCCGGCTGCAGCCCGAGGACCAGTTGATCATCGGCTCGCGGTTCCAGATGACCGGTGGCGACAAGCAGGTCACGTTGAGCGGCCACGTGAAGGCCCCCGGGGTGTACACCCTCTCGGCCGGATTGACACTCTACGACGTGTTGTTCAATAATGGTGGCTTCGACGATCCAGACTGGAAGGCGCGGACGTACCTGGACCGGGGTGACATCGTCCGGGTCGACAAAACTACGGGTGGAAGGCTGTTCCAACCCTTCGACTTGGGGGCGGTGCTGCGGCGGCAGGACGACTTCCCGCTGATGAGCGAAGACGAGGTCGTGGTCTATGCTGCGGACCGCTTCAGGGACGACCTGAGCGTCTCGGTCTCTGGCGAGGTGCGCGTGCCGGGGAAATACGAGTTGAAGCAGGACATGAATCTCGCCGACCTGTTCACGTTGGCCGGTGGGCTCAGGGAGGACGCGGACAGCACCAACGTCGAGATCAGCCGGATGGAACCTGGCATGGTGCCTCCCTTCCGGTCAGAGAAGATCAAGATCGACAATCCCAAAGGCTACCTGCTGAAGAACCACGACATTGTTCATGTGCGCCAGATCCAATATTGGGGTCAGCCGCGGATGATCACCGTTTCGGGCGAGGTTCGTTTCCCGGGGCAGTACGTTCTGAACCAGATCAACGAGCGTCTGCTGCAGGTGTTACAACGGGCGGGTGGCTTGTCGCCGACGGCCTTCCCGGAAGGTGTTCGCTTCTACCGGCTGCACGAGGGTAAAGAGACGCGCGTGGCGTTGGATCTGTCTAGGGCCCTGCACGGCGACACGGCTCACGACTTGGTGTTGATGGACGGGGACCGCGTCGTCATCCCGGCCAGCAACCGCGTCGTGGATGTACGGGGCGAGGTCCAGCAGCCACAGCTGGTCCAGTATGTGCCTGGGCGGAAAGCCGGCTACTATGCGGACTGGACAGGCGGTTACACGGACCGCGCCCGGCGACGTGGAGCTTACCTGCAGTATGCGAACGGCCTCGTCCGCAAGGCAAACCGGCGTTTCTGGTTCGACCGTGCTGTGCCTCCCGGCAGCGCCTTGGTGGTACCTGAGAGGCAACCCAACGTCAACCGAGCACTCTGGCGCGGTCCGTACCCGTATCTGGTCGGGATGGTCGTAGGTGGCGTGCTGACGGGAACCGCTCTCCAGTACGCTGGCCACTAGACCGTGATTGTGGTGCGCATCGGCCAGGGCTGTTCGGGCCGCCGGGGTTGGCCTCATTGAAGCGTGGCGTTGAAGGGTGCACGCCAACAGGACTGGACCGGGCCCTCTTTGGCGGGGCCCGACGGGACCTGCGATCTGCGCCACAGCGTGATAGCCAGGACCGCGAGTCTCGCGCTGATGTGTGGCGTGCGGTCTTGCGCGCTGGACGGGGGTTCCGACCACGGGTGACGCTCGGGCTGTGCCGCAGGTGCCCAAGCAGGCCGGTGTAAGCGGCGGTGGTGGCCCAGTGTTGGAGGAGGTTTCGGCCAAACACCGCAGGCCGTCGACAGGCCATGATGCAGCCGAGCCAGTGGGCGCGTGGGTAGTCGTTAGTCCTGCGGGGGCAGGGCGGCCGCCTGAGTGCAATACAGTTCACTTAATGACGCGAATGCCAAGCTTGACGACCTGATGCGCCTGGGAAGCCAGGTCGCTTCGACGGATTGGGTAGTTGCTTATCTTGCGTTTGGCGCCGCCGAGAGTGCAGTGCCCGCGGCTGGGGCTTACACGGCGCGAGAGGATCTCATCAAAGGGCGCCTGGTGGAACCTCGGGCGGCGCCGAGGGGGGAGCCACGTACTGTGGGAGTCTGCGGCCGACCACGCTGAGGGTGTGGGTGAAGGAAAGGTCGTCGGGGTCGAGGTCGTACGTAAGGCGGCCTCGTGCATCAACCCGCGGACAGCGAAATGCGCCATCATCAGGCCGTAGAACCCCTGCTTGACAAGGTCGGGGGTCTTGCTGCGCAGGACGATTCGGGCGCCGCGGAGATGCGACTTCACCTCGTCCAGGGCCGTCTCCACTTCCCAACTATGGTGGCAAGACTCGGCCAGTTCACCGACCGGGACCTGCTTCGGGTCGAGGATCGACGTTACCAGGCGGTAGACCGGTTCCGCCCCGTCCACCCCCTCCAAGCGGTACTGGATAACCCTGACGGTCAGTCCCTGGCGCTGGTGCCGGCGGTGGTCCTCATCGGCATGCAGCGTGGTCCGGTACGATTCATCTTTGAGTCGCCGTTCCTCCTGCAGACAACGGCCGGCTTTGGCGCGCCAGAACAAGGCGGCGCCACTGCCCAGGGCCTCCTTCCAGGCGCCGTAGCTGAAGAAACCACGGTCCGCCAGGCACAGCATGGGCGCCTTCAGGTGGGGCCAGATAGTGCGGGCCAGCGTGGCCTCGCCGGTGCTGTACGGACCCAACCGCGACCCGAACAGGACATGGGCGCCATTCCCGACCTGCGTGACGAAACGCAGTTGCCGGCAGGCGCTGTGGCCCCAGGGCCAGCAAGCTGACGACCGCAGGCCACCTCATTGGCGGTGCTATCGGGCAGGTCCAGGGTACTGCCATCCAGACTGACCAGTCGCCATCGGCGGTACCACGCCGCCCGCGTCAGCGCTTGGCCGATGGGCTTGACTACGGCATCGTGCAGTCGTTGCAGAGGCTCCGATCCGGTCCGTTGCCGGGCTTTGCTGATTCCCGACTCGCCGGCCACTGGCAGCATCTGCCCGCCACCCCAACACCATTGCAGCCCTTCCACAAGGCAGCGCAGTGCCTACCGGCAAGACACCTGCATGAACAACCCCAGGGCGCTCACGTAGTAGACGACCACGTGCGCCGGTAGCAACCGCTGCTGGCGACTCTCGCGACCGCTAGCCGACAATGTCGGACGCACCTGCGACAGCGGGAGAGCCGCCTGCACCACGCCCAAACTGATGTAGTCCGTCAGTCGCGAGCCTTCACCCAGTTTCGCTTCTGTACGCGCCATCGGTGTCCTCCCTGAGGCTGTGTCCCCCGAGCGAGGACGTCCACCTCAAAGACAACACACAGGCGCTTTTAGGTGAAGTGTATTGCGCCCAGGTGGCCCGGGTCGTCGGTGGTGCCGCGTGTGCGTTCGACCGGGCCACGGCCATGGTAAAGGGGATGGTGTCCGCCGTGGACGAGTCGCGGCGATCCGTCATCAGCAGGCACAAGCTTCGGTGTATTCATCGCTGCGTCAGCGCCGCTCGGGTGGCGCGATAGGGCGGATGGAAGCGCCTTGGCGTTCTCCCTGCCAGTCTGCGGTGGGTCCGGTCCAGGTACTGGCCAGGTGCTGGCCCTCGGGCGGCGTCGCGACCGGGCCTCGGGTTGCTTGGGGGTGCGTGGTCGCGCCTTCGGCGTGGCCAACTGTGTTGTAGCCCTCACCGGCCACAACGGCGGTGTCCCAACCTATGGCAGCGGTGTCCCAACCTATGGCAGAATGACGCGAGGTGGCCTCGTGCAGCACGCTGAGGACGGCCAAGTGCGCGATGATCAAGCCGTGGCGCCGTGTCTGGCCAAGTGGGCTCTGCCGTCGGGGGGCGATGCGGGCCGTGGCCAGAAGCCGCACCCACCGGCGACGGGTGGTATCCACTTCCCTTCGCCTATGGCACTGCACGGCCGCTTCGGGGGCGAGGTTCTGTTACGGGTCCGGCATCCACGTCGGCACTCGGTAGCCCGCTCACCCGGACGACCGCGCTGACCGGACCGGATGGCCGGGACCGTTAGCCCGTCGTGCTTCGACAACCGGGCCTCGTGGTGGGGAGGAACGCGGTCCGTCACGATCTGTCCTTGACGCGCCGTTCATCCAGCACACAGCGCACTGTTTCGTCACGCCAGACCATCGCGGCGTTACTGCTCAGGGCCTTCGCGCCGGCGCCGCCTATGAAAGGAACCGTGGGCCACCAGACACCACGTGCCGGACTTCTTGCGCGACGCACGCTGTACGGGTAGTGCGGCCCCGCCGGGGCCTTGCGCGCCGGGTTGGGCCCTGAACGGCGGTGAGTGCCGTGTTTTTCTGCGCGTCACGCGCACCAGTCTGTAGAGAGGGCGATCCCCCGGCCAACAACCGCCGGTGGCAAGCTACCGCAATGGCGATGCTATCAGGTTGGGGGGCCATCCGGGCGAACGCCT
>CAITNQ010000060.1 GCA_903893785.1 uncultured Gemmatimonadota bacterium | reverse complement strand
TTGACTGCCGCGCCCCCGCCCGCAACGCACCGGCCAGCCGCGCGCTGCGGAGCCCGGCGGCCGCCACGGTCCTGGCGGTGCCCACGTAAACGCGCTCTCCCGCGGTCGCAGACGACGGCGACCTCCTCGTGGTGGCAGCGCAACCTCGGCAGATCGAAGCAAGGCCTGCGACATGGTGTCCGGAAGGGCGGCTCTGGGCATGGCGATCCGCAGTCACCCAAGTTGACAGGGCAAGGACGAACCAACCCGGCGCGGTCGACCGCAGCAGGTGCTCCGTACCGGTAACGGACTCTGGCGATGTACGCCGAGACCGTCAGCGACGCCGCGGGGAGTCCGGCGGCGTGGTCGACGAGCGTCGTGCGCACGCCACCGTCCGTGCCGCGGACCACCAGCCACTCGCGCCGCGGCAACACGATACCGGCCCCCCCACCGAGCTTGGGGTCCCGACCAGTCCGCGAGGGCTGTCGCGGTAAGCGGGATGAGAGCGGCGAGGAAGGGCCAGAGTCACTTCATGATGGTCTGCAGGTTCGTTGCGGTGCTGAGGGCACGCGGCGCGCAACCGCCACCGGGGTCGCCGTGACCTGAATTCGGAGCGACGATGATCGGGGTATGGGCTCCCAGGGACACGGAGTCTGTGGCCGCTTGCCGTCCGGCTGCAACTGGCTTAAGGGGCCCGCGGTCGTCGCCGCTGGCGGCCGCGGGCCCCGCCAGCCGATGGTTCCATCGGCCTTGCGGGCGACCTTGCGCGTGCGACCGGTCCGTGACGGGTTGGCCGCCCCATGGGTGCCAAGAGCACGGGCAGAGCCGGTCAAACGTGCGGCTCAAGGGGGGGTGGATCAGCGGGCGGCGCGGCCTCGGAGCCGCACCCTGGGCGTGGCTGCCAGGCCCGATACACGGAGGGCCATGAATGGGTCGAGGCCCGACCGAGCCAGCCGCCGGGCCTCGCCTGTATCGCGCCACGGCAGCCACCGCCGGGGTGGTACCCACCCCCTCACCGCGCCAGGCTGACCGCGAGGACGCCAACGATCACCTCGTTGGCGATCCCCCGCACCGCGACGGCTGCCAGCTCGCGGCCCGGATCCAGGGCCATCCGGACCACCTGGGCGTGGTTGCGGTCGCTGAAATACGCCGTCTCAAACTCGGTCTGCACCGCTGCCACAAGCCAATCGTCGAAGTTGGCCGGATTGACTAGTGACAACTCCTCCTGGCTGCCGTCCTGGTAGGCCACCGTAAGGCGCGCGTTCTCGACCCGGGCCTGCATGGGGTTGGTGACGCCAATCAGGAGCACGGCCAGTTCACGGGCGTTTCCCTGCAGCGGTAGGTGCAGCTGGTCAGGGAAATTCTCCCACACCGACACGCAAGCAACGTTCGGCCCGGTCGCCGGCGTGCCGAACGGGACGCCTGAACCCACTCGGTACACGCCGCCAGAGCCCCGCAGCGCCGTGTCGTCCACCTCCACCTTGCCGAAACCGGCCTGGTTCCAGTCCCAGCCGAAACGGCCGTTGAGGCTGGCCATGATCGAATACCCGGTGGGGCGTGGCCGACGGTACTCCTGGCGGTGGATGCCGGTCAGGCTAACGTTGAAGTGGGCGTCGATGGCGACCGGATCCCAGTGGGGATCCCGGCCCGCACCCGAGCGCTGGACGGTCGGCCGCGAGGCAAACACCAGGTCGGCCGGGAGCCAACCCTGCCACTGGTCGCAGGCCGCGCGGACGAAAACCACGTGACTTCCCGGGCAGCCACGGGCGGTACCATGGAGCTGCGTCGCGGCCCGGCTGGCCCCTTCCAGGCAGGCCGACGGATCGGCAACCTCTTTGATCGTGCCCCCACGGACCTGCAGCGTGACACCGTCGCCCAGGGTGATGGGCGTCGGCCAGGCCAGCGACGGGGGCGCGTCGGGCCCGTGCACCACGCGCACCTCGGCCTCGGGCGCGTCGGTCTCGATTACACATGTCGCTTGGCCGATGCCGGGCTCGATGCGGTACACCGCGGGAAGCCCGTTAACCCATGCCCCTTCGACCCGAGTGCCGCGCAGACGCACACGCACCTGGCGACGCACCGCCACATCCGCACCGACAACGAACGTCTCCTCGCGGCCCACACGCCGGTAACGGACCGCGATGGCTGCTGTCCGCAGCTCTGCTTCGACCCAGTCAGGGGGCAGGTTGGGCGCCACCCGGACCCAGCCTTCTAGCAGATTGAAGCGGACGCCGAACAGCCCCTCTACCAAGACCCGCAGGTGCAGGCTGGATATTTCCGAGAAGTCGGCGGAGCCTTCGGAGAATCCGCTCTCGGTCAGGCAATGCGCGACTACCCCGGGGTAGCGACTGAGGAAATGGGCGTCGGTTACGCCGACCAGCAGGTCGTTACCCCTTTCGGCCTGACCGCACTGGTAGTACGCCCACGCCAAGTGCAGGTTCTCGGCCGGATACAGCCCGCAACTGGAGTAGTTCTGCGGGTACCAGTTTGAGGACCAGGTCAACCGTCCCCCGCGCGCCATGGTACGTGCGCTCCGCAGATCGGTCTCAGTGAAGCGCAGCATCTGGTATGCCTGGAACGGATCGACCAGATCGGCTTCGATGGCGTGGTACACGGTGGCCAGTTCGGGCGACGGATGCACCAACCGGTTGCCCACGGTGTCGACGTATTCGGCCAGGACGCCGCGGTCCGCCAGCCAGAGATCGCGCTGGCATGCCGCCAGGGTACGCGCGGCGCGCGCCCGGAAGATGGTCGCGTCGCGGCCGAGGCGGTCGGCCAGGACAGCCATCACGCGATTGGCTCGGTAGTTGTACGCGCTTGCCTGGGCACAGCCACCGCCGTTGTAGGCGTGGGCGTCGGAGATCCAGGTGTTAAGCCAGTTTTGATACAGCCCATCACCGTCCGGATCCAGCACCCGCTCTTCCCAGTCGAGCACGGCGGCCACGGCGTCGAAGACCTCGGCCCCGTACGCCAGGTCACCGCTCCACTCCATGCTGTGGAGCGCCATGTCGACGCCCACCTCCTGCATGTTGTAGAAAATGCCGGTACGCCCGTCGGGGATCTCGGGAATGTACCCGTAGCTGCGGCGCAGGCGGTGATACGGACCCGTGCCTTCGTACACCACTTCTTCGGGGCCCGGGACACCTTCCAGTTTGACTTGGTAACGGGCGTGCGTACGGAAGGCCGTCTGCACCCGGTCGTGCCAGCCCATGACGGTTGGGCCGTACCAGTTGCGCCAACCCATGTACGGGCAGTGCCATGAGTGCGCACCGTGGCAGAAGGCGTCCTGGTGCCAGCAGGCATCCATGGCCACCACATTGGGTCCAGCGGTCAGGTTGAGCATGGCGTCGGGCGTGCGCAGCTCGAGCCCACGGGCCTTGGCGCGCAACTCGCACCGGAGCTCCGACACCGCGTCGCGGCGCGACAACCACTCGGCGAGACGCCCCTCGGCCGCGTTTCGCAGGACGACGACGAATCCCTTCAGGGTCTGGTTGGCGTTGACAGGGCAGGTCATGCGGACCATCGGGTACTCGGGGGCGCCGACCACGGGGCCGGCGAAACAGCCGGGCCGAAGGGTCTGTGCCGCGTCGCCGATGGAGACGTCGACGGCGAACGAGGCGCCCACGCGCATCTCTGAAGGGCGGCTCGACTGCGGCGCGCCGCGCACCAGGGCCGTGCTGCCACCCGTCAACCGCACCTCGTTCCCAGCGCAGTCAACCGGACGGAATGCACGCGCCTCGGTGAACGGACAGACCAGGTTCCCCAGGAAGTCGGTGACGCCACCGAAGCCGATGACTAGCAGCTCACGCTGGTCCGCGCTGACCTCCAGCTCCACCAGGAAACCGTCGTCGCTCTGCAGCGGCAACACCTCAAGGCGGGCGGTGACCACGGGGTAACACTGGAAGAAGGGGCGGATCTCGTACTCCATCCAGCCAGGCCGGAATGTGCTCACGGTGCCGGGCGACTGATGGAACCACTCCGCGGTACGGTCGCCGTCCCGCTCACCGTGGTAGTAGAAGATCGGCAGGTGGTAACCCGGGGTCACTGCTACCCCTGCCATCAGCGTGCCGCACTTGGCGTGGCTGCAGTCCTCGCGCTGGCGCCAGTCGCTGACCGCGCCCATGACAATGGGGGCATCGCCGGCGGCCGTGAAGTAGCGCTCCGGCAGAGCGTCTTGGCCGTGCCCGCCGTAGAGCGCCCGGTTGAAGGTCTCGGGACTGCCGACGATCCGGTACCCATCGTCCACCGGTGTGTAGCGGGTGTTCACGACGCTCCCCCTTCCTGGCGATCCGGGTCCCGCATCGCGCCTGCCCGCGCACGGGGGCGGGAGACAGCTTCCGGACGCGTCCGCCGTCGTCGCTACCGTTTTCCGGGCGGCGTCTGGTCGCCGCAGGGCGACCATGTACCGGCCGGCGCGGCAGCGGGTGCGCGGGCTTCCTACAACGGCACGAACCCCTGCTGCGCCTCGGCGGTCTCGGCCAGATCGAGCACGCGGCGGATCGCCAGGCTCTCGCGGCGGTCGATATTGGGCTGCCCCGAGGCGAAGAGCTCGAGCATGGCGGCCGCCATGTTGAGGAAGATCCGGCTGGTGTCCACGGGAATCAGCAGCGTGCGGTCGGCCGTGGTCAACGAGGCCGCAAAGGGCGTGTTGGCGTTGGTGTACACATTCACCACCGCCGTGCGGCCATGGCTGAGGTCGAGAAGCAGTTGGCTGTGGTCGCCGGTCCCGCGGCGCATGACACGCTCGATTTCGGGCCCCAGGCAGCTGATCGCCAGTTCGGTGGGATGGATGGCGTACTCAGCGAACGACGAGCCGCCGCCCCAGGTGACCAGGTGGCGGACCTGGTCACGGCCCAGTTCGGCCAGCTGGTCGTGCACATTGGTGTAGCGCAGAGCCGAGCTAGTCTGCATGGGCACGCCGTACTGATCGGCCAGGGCAAAGATGCGCTCGGCCGTGGCCAGGTCGGGCGCGAACGTCTTGTCCACATAGGTGGGTTTGCGGTACGGGAACACCTGCTCGCACAGCGCCAGGTGGACCTCGGGGTTGGAGGGCGCCAGCACGGCGTAGCCGTCTACGTGGGCATCCAGTTCAGCCACGCTATCGTAGTAGGTAACCCCGTGCCGACCGGCCCAGGCCCGGCCCGCCTCGGCACGCAGGCCGGTGCAGCCAGTGACCACCCAGCCGCGGTCGGCCAGGTCCTCGCGCAGCAGCTTGAGGTAGGTGTTGGCGTGGAAATTGTCCAAGTCCAAGTCGACATAACCGATCCGTCCGCCCGCCATGCGTCACCCCCTTTTGCCTTCCTGACTCTGTCCTGCCGCACCTGCCAGGGCCGTTGGCCCGCCCACGGCGGCCCATGCGGCTGGACGCCGTCACCCGGCCGCCGCGGCGGGGGCCGAGCCATCCCCGGCCCGGAAGGGTCCAGCGGCCGACCGCGCCTGGCACAACCGCCGGTGTCGGTGGCCGGCGGCTGGGGAAGGTACGGCCTTGGCCAGCGCGAGCCAACACCGTCGGAGCCCCAGCCACAGGACGTCGCGAACCGCGCCGCGCCCCCGCGGCGGTGCCTGTTGGCGTCGCCGACAACCACGCCGGCCCGGCGCGTGACAGGCGTCTGCGGTGCGGGCAACCGGCAATACCCCCTTGGTCCGGCTCGGCGCCGCTTGGTCGCGCACGCTGCACCCCACTGCGCCGCCAACCCTAACGTCGGACGCACCCCATCCCCACCTGTAGCGCAAGGGACGGCCTGGCCGACGCGGCCAGCGGACGATTCCCGATGTGTGAGCAGGCCTCCC
>CAITNQ010000059.1 GCA_903893785.1 uncultured Gemmatimonadota bacterium | reverse complement strand
TGGCCCACTCGTCACCCGGCGACGGTCCCGCCTGCTTAATCGGGCGCCGTGCACCGCACTCCCGGACAGCCTTCGTACATCGTGCGCCGACAACACCCCGGCGCGTGCGCGCCGCGCGCCCAACCCGTCCACGCCCCGGGATATGATAGGGTTCGCCGGCCGCCCCTGCATCAGCGCGCCGTGGGCGGCGGTCGGTACGGGCCACCCTGACGTGGCGGTCACGAGAACGGCAGGCGCCCCCCTCAAACGGCTGCCGGCGGGCCACCTGGTACCTGTGCGGGCCAACCCGCGCACCGCCGGTCCATCGCTGCCCCACTGCCCTTCGCCTCGCGCTGCCCACCGGCTGCCAGGGCCCCAGCCTCGCCAGCGGCTTCCGGCGTCGCCGACCCGGCACCCGCCGGCTTCGGGGACGACGACCGCCTGGTGGCTTATCTTCAGGGCCCTGGCCTGATCCGCGGCGCTCGATTGCTGCCACGGCGCCTTCACCCTGCGGAGGGCAGCCCCACCCTCGACCCCAGCCCCGGCAATGGATAAGCGAGCCACCCCGCAGATACCCGTGCCCCCGCTCACCCCGCTGCCCAACCCCGCCTGGTTGGACAGCCATGTCTGGCACACCGTGCTCGACCGCATCCCCGGTGGCTTGGTCGCGGTCGACGCCCACGGCAAGATCGTCCACTGCAACGCGTATGCCACGCTGGTACTGGGACTTGCCGGCCGGTCTGTCCAGGGGCGCCACTTCGGCGACGTCTTCTGCCCCAGCCTGCCATTGGCCAGTTGCTGGGTGGCCCAAGCCCTCGACCTGGGTCAGGCGCGCCGCAACCATCGTTTCCAGCTGGAGCATCCGTCCGGCCCGTCGTTGCCGTTGGAGGCGGATCTGTCACCCTTGCGTGACGGCCGCCGCAACGTGGTCGGGGCGCTGGTGGCGGTCAGGACCCTCGACGAGCCACCCGGCCTGGAAGCCGCGCACCAAAGTGCCCGCAGTACCGCTGTGGACTGCATCAGCGACGGTCTGATGACGGTCGACCCGGCCCGGCACATCACCAGCTTCAACCGAGCGGCCGAACGGCTCACCGGCCTGCGGGAGCGGGATGTGCTTGGCAGACCGTGCCAACAGGTGTTGCAGACCGACCGGTGCGGCGACGCGTGCCCGTTGGCCGTAACCCTGCAGCACGCGGCGCCCCAATTCGGATGCCGCGTAACCCTGGCGGCCTCCGGGCCGACCCCGGTGGCAGCCCTGGTGAACACGGTGGTGCTGCGCGACGAGCGCGGTGCCCCGATGGGAGGCGTAGTGACCTTCCGCGACGCGGATCTGTACGGTCGGGTCGACCATGGCTTGGCAACCGCGGCGCAGTTCGAAGGCCTGGTCGGTCGGCACCCGCGCATGCAGGAGGTGTACGAACTGATCGCCGAAGTGGCCGACTCCGACGCCAGCGTGCTGATCATGGGCGAAAGCGGCACCGGCAAGCAGATGGTGGCACAGGCGCTGGTGGCGCGCAGCCGGCGACGCGGAGGCCCGTTCATCAAGGTCAGCTGTTCAGTGTACCCGGACACGCTCCTGGAGAGCGAGTTGTTCGGCTATGTCCGCGGTGCGTTCACCGACGCACGCCAAGACCGCGTGGGTCGGTTTGTTTTGGCCGACCGCGGCACGGTTTTTCTCGATGAGATCGGCGAGATCAGCCCGGCGGCACAGGTCAAGCTGCTGCGCGTGCTTGAGGAGCGCGCCTTCGAACCCTTGGGGACCTCGCACACCACCACCGTAGATGTGCGGATCATCGCCGCGACCAACCGCGACCTGCCCACCATGGTCCGACAGGGCGGTTTCCGCAGCGACCTGTTCTACCGTCTCAACGTCATTCAGGTAACCCTGCCCCCCCTGCGCGATCGACGCTCCGATATCCCACTGCTTGCCGAGCACTTCCTGGCCAAATACCGCCTGCTGACCGGCCAGGCCATACAGAAGGTCAGTCAGGAGGCCATGGACGCGCTGACGGCGCACGACTACCCGGGGAACGTGCGCGAGCTCGAGAACGCCATCCAGCACGCCTTCGCCCGCACCCGCGGACCGGTGATTGAGGTCGACCGTCTGCCCCTGGGAGTCCGGCTGGCTGTCGGGGGCGCAACCCAAGCCCGCGTCCGCGAAGACGGCGAGCGCGAGCGCATCGTGGCGGCGCTGACGGCAGCACGCTGGAACCGCGATCGAGCCGCTCGGTCATTGGGCGTCAGCCGCACCACCCTCTGGCGAAGACTGCGGGCACTGGGCTTGGATCTTGAGGCCGGCCCCTGAACGGGTCATCATGCCCTGCCCGTTCCCGTCCCACCGGATCGTTTCGGCGTAACGTCTTGTTGCAGATCCGGAGCGCGGCCTGCATGTGCATGGGCCCCAGGTGTTTGCGCTCGGCCTCGGCCACCCGCAGGAACACTCCGGTGCAGCCGCGCACGCTGTCTGCAGAGCGGCCACTCCCTGTGCCGGGCTGGCACGGCAGTTGCCTGAACCCGGGGCAGGGCGCTTCTGGACGACGCCCCGGGGTCTCGCGCCACGGCCAGGTCAGGACGCGGCGCCGCGCTGCCCCGTCGGCCACCTGCAGGGACGAAAGGAGCACCAGTTGAGACGACTTCTCGCCACCGTATTGGGCCTGGCCCTGATCGGATCCGGGTCTGCCTGGGCCCAGGCAGACTTCGGCACCAGCCTGCACGCCACCCGCGCGGGGAAGGGGTACTGGTACGACGCCGAGAACGGCGGTTTCGAGACGCTGACCGGCGCGCCCATCGAAGACATGGGCTGCAAGGAATGCCACGGGGCCACCAACGCGCTGGGACAGGCCCCTGGCTCCCCCTACGCGATGGGATGCAATGATTGCCATGCGGCGGACTTCAGCGTGGCGCAGAGTCAGTGCCTGACCTGCCACAGCCGTCAGGGCATGGAAGCGGTGACGATGGCCATACCCGATGTGCACCGCAGCGCCGGCATGGTCTGCTGGGACTGCCACAGCAGTGGCGATATCCATGGGGATGGCACTGCCTACGCTAACCAGTACGAGCCGGGAGCGATCGACGCCTCGTGCGAGGGGTGTCACGCCTCGCTGCCAGCCGACCACGCCGCCCACGACCCCCACGGCGGCAAGCTCCACTGCGCGGCCTGCCACGCCTCGACCGTGATCAGCTGCTACAACTGCCACCTGGAGAGCCAAGTGCAGTCGCACGTCAAACGGGCCAAACAACCGCTCCGTGATTTCGTCCTGCTGGTGAACCGCCAGCGCGACGGCAAGGTCGGCGTGGCTTCTTTCCAGTCGCTGAGTTACCAGGGCCGCGGCTGGGTGGCCTTCGGACCTTACACTCCCCATACCATCACGCGTTCGGGCCGCGTATGCACCGACTGCCACGCCAACCAGGGCGGTCAGGTACCGGCCATTGAGGAGTACAACCGGACCGGCGCCATTCAGTTCGCGCGGCTCAACGGGGATGGTTCGCTGTCGTGGGTGCACGGCGTGGTCCCCATGCCGGTCGACTACCAGACCAGCTTCCGGCTCGACTTCATCAAGTACAACGGCGCCACCTCTGACCCTGCGGTAGCCAGCAGTAACTGGTCTGCTATCGGCAAGAACGTGCCCGACGGCAGCCAGATGCTCTACGCCTCGCCCTTGACCCGCGAGCAGATGAGCAAGCTGGGGTTTGCCCAACCAGCCACTGCGGTGCTCGAACCAGAGACCCTGCCCGCTGGCACGCAGTTGCTGAGCAGCTATCCCAACCCGTTCAACCACAGCACCCTCATCCGCTTCACCCTCACCGCGGAAGCCGAGGTGGAGCTGGGGGTGTACGACGGCAACGGTCAGGAGACGGCCCGTCTGCTGGCGGGTCGGCGAAGCGCCGGCTCCTACCAGGTGGAATGGGATGGGACCGACCAGCAGGGCCAACCCGTAGGCACTGGCGTCTATGTCGCCCGTATGGTCGCCGATGGGATCGAGAAGACGACCAAGCTGACCCTGGTGAAGTAACTGCATCACCGTTGCAGGGCGTGGTCGTCGTCTTACCCGCCACGCCCTGCAGCGGCTCCCCGGGGGCCGGGACCGCCGTGGATGCCGCCAAGCCGCCGGCGAGTTAGGCACCCAACAGACCAAACCGGAGGCGGGCGGCCGCGCAGGCCTGCTGGGCAGCATCAACCGCGCCGGGGCCCTGACGCGCGCGACGCCTGAAGAGCTGCGCCGCGATGCCCGCGAGCACATCACGCGTCGGGCGTGGCGACGGCGACGTCTGTGGTTCCAGCCATGGGATCCGCCACGACGCCCCGCCGGGGACATCCTGTGCCCTCCCCGAAGCCGGCAACGACTTCCGCTATGCACTCGCAAGCCCGCGTACACGGTCAAGCGGCCTGACGGCCCTGGTCACGGCTCGAGGCCCGGCGGCACGCAGGTCGGCGTGCTGGCCGCGTCGCCGAACCCGGCACGCCGACCGATGGACCTGCCAGGCGTCCGGGCACACCCTTGCGCGCGCGACCGGCAGGGCTACATTGCGCCTCTGAGGGGCCGAACCCGGGGAGATATCCGGGGTGCTTCGTTGCCGCGGCGTCGTCCGACCCGGCCGCACCCGACCCCGTGGCATCCCGCGCACAGGGGGCACGCCGATGACCCCGAACCTGCGCCACCCGCAGCTGTTCCTCGATGATCGCTGGGTCGCGGACGCCCACCGCGTGCAGCGCGTCTGGCACGAGGCGCGTTGGTACCCCGAGCCGGTGCTGCGGCCGACCGAACCGTGGGAGAACCACCAGATCGCCCTCTTCGGATCGGTCGTGCGCGACGCCGGATTCGCGGGCTGGCGGATGTACTACATCACGTACAACCCACCCAACCCGCCGTTGGTCTGCCTGGCCGAGAGCGACGACGGCATCCAGTGGCGCAAGCCGCGCCTGGGTCTTTACGAGTGGAACGGCCGGCGCGATAACAACATTGTGTTCATGACCCGCCGAGACAACGACGGCGCGACGCTGGCCTACGACCCCGAGACTGAATACCCGTATCTGCTCTATTACTACATGAGGGGATCAGAGGCCGCCGATGGGCGCTGCCCGCCCGGCATCCACGTGGCTCGCAGCAGGGACGGTCTCCATTTCGAGGCGGTCGAAGCGCCGGTTCTCAGCGGCTGCGGCGACCGCAACAACGTGATGTTGCGCCGCGTCAACGGCAAGGTCGTGCTGATCTGCCGCGATGGCAACATGATGCGCGAGCCGGGCTCGCGCACGATCTGGATATCGGCGAGCGACGACGGGTTGCGGTTCTCCACGCCAGAGCTGGTGCTCGGGCGCGATCTGCTCGACGCCCCGCTGGTCGAGTACTACGGCATGTCGGCATTCCCCTATGGAGGCATGTACCTGGGTTTGCTTGAGTACTGGCACCAGCGCCCCGACCGCATCGAGATCGTGCTGGGTTGGAGCGACGACCTGCGACGCTGGAGCCTGCCGCCCGGACGCCGTCCTTTCATCCCCGCGAAGTTCCCGTGGAACGAAAACTGGAACTCGCCGAACAGCGCCCCGCCGATCGTGGTGGGGGACGAGTTGTGGTTCTATGTTGGCGCGCGCAGCGGCGCCCATCATCTGGCCAGCCCGCACAGCTACGGGGTGGTCGGCCTGGCAACGCTGCGCCAGGACCGGTTCTGTTCGCTCACGGCCGACGCGCTGGAGGGCCGGGTCGTGACGGGCCCCATGGCCTGGCCAGGGGGCGACCTGCTGGTCACCGCCAGCACCACCCGCTACCTTGACTCGCACCCCGGCATGGGCGGGGGGCAGATGCGCATCGACGTACTCGATGCAGACGGCCTACCCGTCGACGGGTTCAGCGGCGAGGCGGCGGCGCTCTGCCAGGGCAACCGCCCCTCGCGGTACTCCGGCCAGAACACACCGATCCGTTGGGCGGAAAAGGGCCTCGACGCGTTGAGGGGTCGCACCATTCGGCTGCGCTTTCTTTACCGCGACGCCCATTTGTACGCGTTCCGGGCTTCTCAATAGAGCCGGTCGGCCCGGCGCCGGGGTCGCCGTTTGCCCGGCGGCCCTCGCCGGCTTGTCTTGGCCGTGGTGTACCTTAGAGGTCTGCATCAGCGCTGCACACGTGTCGTGCCACGTTAGCCTGGCGTTCGCCGGCTTCAGTTCGCCACGGGTGGAACACCATGCACCCCCCACCGTGGGGGTCCGCTACTACTACCGGGCGTGGACCAGCGACATCCCGTGAGTCCTCTGGTCAGACTCAACAGTTCGGCGCTGCCCTGCCCCAGGGCAGGCGAGGCTGTCGGGGCGGCCGCCGCGACGCCTACGCGCCCGTTCACGGGTATGAAGGCGGGACCGCGGCCATCCTGACCCTGGGGAAGGAGGGGGAGCCAAAGATCACCAACAACTGAACTGGAGGCATTGTCCGGGTGAACACTGAGCACTGTGGACTTGCTCTCGAGCCCAGGGACGGATCGCCACGGCAAGCCCATGGCCGCCACCCGACCGCCCCGGGGTTGTCCATGGCGTTCCAACGACGGGCCGAGGAATCACGCACGACGGTCGAGATCGATGAAAGGTTGAGGACGAAATGCGAGATGACGTCATATCAGGCCGTCCGGCCTATACCTGGGAGCCGGTGACTCTGAGCGCGCCGTTCGCGGCGCGCGACGGCGCCGGCGCGCTTACGCTGGGCGGCCGGATGTACCTACTCGGGGGCTGGAACCCCAACGACAGGGTCAACTTCCCGGAAACCTGCAACAGCGAAGTCTGGACCTCGACCGACGGCCTCGACTGGGAGGAGATAAACGCGCAGGCCCCCTGGGAGGGGCGGCACACGGCCGGTTGGGTCGTGCACCAGGACAAACTGTGGGTCATCGGCGGCGACGGCAACCAGAAGCACTATCAGCCCGATGCGTGGAACAGCCCAGACGGCGTGACCTGGACAAAGGTGTGTGATGCTCTGCCGTGGGGACAGCGCGCGCTCCAACTCGTTTACTCGTTCAAGGGCAGACTCTGGGCGATGGGCGGCCAGACTATGCCGGGCTTCGTACCCGGATCATGCTAAGCGTTTTACAGCGACGTGTGGCGCTCAGATGACGGCGCGCACTGGACGCGGGTGGTCGACCGTGCCCCCTGGACGCCGCGTGGCATGAGCTCCGGGCACGTGATCTTCAGGGACCGCCTTTGGATTCTGGGCGGCGGTACCTACGACACGCCCACCACGCCCACGCGCCAGTTCTACAGCGATGTGTGGAGCACGCCCGACGGCATCGAGTGGACCTGCCACACCGAGCGCGCTGCCTGGCAGCCGCGCCAGTACCACGAGATCGCGGTCTGGGACAACCGGATGTGGGTGATGGAGGGTTGGCACCAGGACGGCGGCAACCGCAATGATGTGTGGTATTCGGCCGACGGAGTGGAGTGGACCGAGTTGCCGAACACGCCCTGGGAACCCCGCCACGCCGCCAGCCTTTTCGTCCACGGGGATGCCCTGTGGATGGTGGCCGGCAACAACATGGAGCCGGACGTATGGAAGCTGGTGCGGCGCTGAACGCCCCTCGAGTTCAGGGGCTGGAGACGAAGCTCCGAGCGCGCACACACACACGGCCCAAGGAGAAACGAGAGTCAGATCCTGCCGCCGCTGTCACGCAGCTACTCACTACCTGCGGACCACCGGAGGCGCGCCAAGCACCGGGACGCCGACAGCGCCGCAGGGCCATCGCCGGCGACCGCGCCGAAATGGACGGACGCCAGGTCGCAGTCCGCACGGCCATCGGCGCCGGCCACTACAGCGATCCGTTCGGCCAGCCCGAGGTCCTTCAGGTCCAAAGCCGGTCCGGGCAGGTCCGCCACACAGTCGAGTTGGCCGCTGCGCGCAACCCGGTTGTCGCGACGGCATCCTTCCTGCGCCTGGCGGAGGACGCGGCAACCGACCGGCTCGTCTTGGCCACCGAGGCGAAGGATAGGGCCAACGTCGCCGCCCGAGGTCGGGCCCGGTCCCCCATTGAGCGTGAAAGGTAGTCGACATGACAGGGTCTGCATGCAGCCCATCGAGACACCGCCATCCGCGGCTATTCTTCGACCTGACCGAGCTGTCGCGCCTGCGAGCGCAACGCTACACCGGACATCACGCGCGCATCTGGCGTAATGTGGCGGCATCTGCCGACTGGTGCCTGGAGCGCCCCCTGCGGACCGCCTGGATCGCGCCGGTGACGCCCGATCCCATCCATGCCAACCTGTATGACCGTTTCTATGCCATGATGCACGACATGGCCGTTATGCGCGACGGCGCACGGGTGTGGACGCTGGCCTGTTGCCGCGTGTGGCGGCGCGAAGCCGACGGCGACGCTGAGTACCGCAAGGCCTACGCAGTCATGCGGCTCCTCAAGGGCGTGGCGGTGGCCTATGACCTGCTTTACCCTGAGTTGTCGGAAGACGAACGCGCGGGCATCACGGCGATGCTCACCCAGGTCGGTGATGTCTACTACCGCTGGTATCTGGACCATCCGAGCATGGGCACGGTGCAGGGACAGGGGGCGCATCATGCCAGTGTCGAAGCGGCGTCGTTTGGCCTTCTTTCCCTCGCGCTGCTCGGTGACGTGCCCCAGGCGGCCGACTGGTTGGCCCTGATGGTGCGGAAGCACCGCGAGTCCATCTTGCCGGAGGCGCTGGCGGATGACGGCGCACAGGTCCAGGGCGCGACGTTCTGGGCTTCGACGATGCAGTACCGCCTGGCGTTCATGGACGCACTCCGGCGGGTGACGGGCGAAGAACTTTTCACGCCGTTCGCCCGGCACATGGACGCGCGCCTGGCCTTGGCCAGCGTGGCGGGACGCAAGACCGGAGGGCACGACCAAGACAACGAGACTGTGGTGCTCGAACCGTCGTACGGCCAACTCAACTATTACTCGCCCGTGCTGCTGGGGCTGGCCCGGTTCTACCGGAACCCGCTGCACCAGCACCTGGCGCTGTGGGACGCGACTGTCGGCGCGGTCCAGCAGAGCCGGTACATCACCGACAACGGCGAGTGGCTGCTCTTCGACTGGGGCGGGTATGCCTACGCCTGGTACGACCCCACCGTGTCGGAGCACATTGACCCGGCGGCGCCCTTGTCGTTCAGCTTCCCATCGGTCAACGAGGCCTACCTGCGCGCGTCTTACGCGCTAGGTGGCATCGTGGTCGGGGTGCGGCGCAATACGGTCATCGTCCATGCCGGCGGCCGCCCGGTTTACGCAGATCACCACGTCGGTGACCAACCGCCGGCCGAGGTCGCGGACATGGTAGTCCAGGACGATGGCGACCTGGCCAAGGTGACGTGCAGCGGCGTCGCCGATTCCGGCTTTGTCCGGCAGACGCTGGTACTGTCTCGCCCTCAGACGCTGACATTCTCTCGTGACACCAACGCCACGCAACACTGGTGGTGTTACGGCACGCCGGCGCGTGACGGCAACCTGCTGCGCTGGGAGGACGGGACATCACTCGAAGTGACGCGTGGCCAGATCATCGCATACGATCCGGCCGGCTACCAGGACGAGAAAGTGGTAGGTTTGGGTTTGCTGCGACTGCGCGACCCCTTGCCCATGACCTATCCGCTCGTCACCGCGGAACCGGCCGACGGCCAGGTGGTCATCGTGGTGCGGGGTAGCCTGTAGTGCAGCGGGGGCGACGGGTGCCGTGCCGCCAGGCGTCGGCACCCGTCGCCTTGGGTAGTCAGGTCCGCCGCTGCCGCCCGACGAGGCCGGATCTGCCGGCTTTGCCACAACAGCACCGCTACCGCTGGACTGCCCCCTGGGAGCAACACGCCGGTGAGTTCCCCGCCATTGCTCCCCGGGTCACCGGCGCCGTGGCCGACGCCAACCGACAGCAAACCTCCAGAGAGGAGCACACAGTGCGGATCTACATTTTCGCCGATCAGGAAAGTGTGGCCGGGGTTTTCAGCCGTTCGGAGAAGTACCTGTTTGCCTCGGAATACGCCACGCTGGAACTGTGCGCGATCTGCGAGGCGCTGCTGAGCCGCGGTGTCGAAGGCATCCTGATCAACAGCCTCCACACCCTGGAGTATGACCGCCTGCCTGAAGGCGTGAAGGTATTCCATGGCCTGCCGACACACCACCTTTTCACCGAGGGCATCGAGTCCGGCTTCGACGCAGCGTTCATTGTGGGCATGCACGAGATGGCGGGCGGTAGCGAACGCGGCTGCTGGCGGCACACGATACTGCCTCACCCGATCAGCCACGCCTACAGTTCGGTCGAGGCGGTGTGGCTTAACGACCGGCTGGTGGGCGAGACGGGCCTTTTTGCCGCCTTCGCCGGGACGCACAATATCCCCGTTGTGCTGCTGACCGGCGACCACTGGGCGTGCCTGGAGGCGGAGGAGCTGATTCCTGGACTCGAGACGGTGGCGGTCAAGGAAGGCCGCAGTTACTTCTCGGCGATCTCGATGACGCCATCGGCGGCCGCCAAGGCCGCCGCCGATGGCGCCGCGCGCGCCCTGGGCAAAGTGGGAACCATCAAGCCATGGAAGATCGACGGGCCGGTCACGCTGACGGTGCGCTACCAGTTTGCGGAACGGGCGACCGACGCCGTCGGCGCCGTGCCCGGCGCCCGTCGGGTCGATGAACGCACGGTGGCCGTGTCCTATCCCAGCCTGGCCGAACTGGGAGACAATCTCGGCGAGATCCGCGCGCCGGAGACCCTAACCTACGCCGCGGACATGCGGCAACCCCGGGCCACGGGTCCGTTCACGCGGCTGGGGAGCGAACCCTATGTCAGCGCCCCGACGTTTCCCCTGCCGGCTCGATGAAGGGTGATAGACGTGACGGGACGCCCCGAGGCCCGCCCGGGCCCCGCAAAGGCAGGAGCTCGCGGAGCGCCGCACGGTCGCCAGGGCAAACCAATCTGTGGCCGGTAGGGCGGAGGCGTCCTGCGGTGGGATGGTGCGTTATATATCGCCACGGGATTTGACGTCGGCCAGACCGCGCCCCAACCCGTGCCCTGGCTGCGAGACGGCGCTCAGTGAGCCCTTGAGCAATGCGGTTACGGCGTGCTGCTGAGGGAACGGCCTGACAGGGTCATCGCGGTCCCGTGATCGACCCGGATTTCGAAGGCCCTAAAGACTGAAGGATGTTCGAGAGTTGGCCGCAGCTGCCCAACGACACTGACCACGCGCCCGCAGGTAGGACCTGACACGGCCGACAGCGGGAGGAACCCAAAGGCCCTCCCCGCAGGCGCATGGCGTAGTGCCGCGCCCCCTCGCCCGGAGCCCAACCATGCCCGATGTGGAAGTGAGGATGCACAACGGCCGTCCAACGATCTTCGTCGATGGCCAGCCCGACGCCATGCCGGGGTACAGCCCGGGTTCGGGCCGCGAATTCTACGACCACTACATGCCCTTGT
>CAITNQ010000058.1 GCA_903893785.1 uncultured Gemmatimonadota bacterium | reverse complement strand
ATGTACAGCAAGCTGTCGGGTCCGGACGGGGCGATGGTGCTGGGCACGACGTTCAGCTGGACGCCAGCGGCGGGTGATGCATCGGCGATCGCCTATCCGGTGGAGCTGGTGGTCTCGGACGGCAAGGGCGGCGTAGACACGACGACGGTGCTGATCACAGTGTCGGCCGGACCTCCGGCCAACTACCCGCCGCAACTCTCGGTTACCGGCGCGACTACCGGTGCCGAGGGTGATACCCTGGTGCTCCATCTATACGCATACGATCCAGACGGCGATTACGTCACCTTCTCGGTATCGCCCGAGAATGCCGACGCGCAATTGGTGGACTCCACCTACACCTTCACGCCGGGCCCTGGTTCGGCTGGCGAGTACCCGCTTCTCTTCACCGCGGACGACGGGCACGGCAACGCGGACACGGCCCGCGTAACCGTCACCATCACGGCAACGCCCTGCAGCTACACCTATGAGTTGCCGTCGGGCTGGAACATGGTCTCGCTGCCGTGCGAGATGGCTGACTCGACGTTGACCGCGCTTTTCCCAAGTGCACGTTCCCTGTTCAGCTTCGCGGGCACGTACCAACCGGAGACTGCCATGTCCCCCGGTGTTGGTTACTGGATCAACCTTCCGGAACCGACGGTGACTACCATCCATGGCACCCCGCCGTCGGCCGAACACCTGAACCGGTCCCTGGCATCGCGCTGGAACATGGTGGGCACGGGGCCGGCCGCTGTTGACGTGGCCACGCTCAAGCAGGCGTTCCCGGCGGTCATCTCGGCCTATGGTTTCGACCGCCGCTACGTGCAGCCGGCGGCGCTGGTTCCGGGCCGCGGGTATTGGCTGAACATGGCATGGTCTGGCGGGGTGGACCTCAGTGGCAGCACCGGACCCAACGCGCCCAGCAAGACCGTCGCCGTGGCACCCTTGGCCGCCCAAACGCAGTTGTGGGTCGAAGGGCCAGAGGCGGCGCAGCTCATCCTGTTGGGCGTTGCCGAAGAGAACGTCGTTGAGTTGCCGCCCGTGCCGCCGAGCGGGTTGTTCGACGCCCGCATTGACCTGGACGGGCAGGCCAGCGCCTGGCAGGTACCCGACGCCGATGGTTCCTGGCGCTTGCGCCTCCAGGGCCAGGTGCAGCGGCTCCGTTGGAGCGGTCCCTCTGCGACTGCCTGGCGGGTGACGGTCGATGGCACGCCGGTGGACCTGGCCGGTGTCGGGCAGCTTGATCTGGGGCCCGATGCCGACGTCAGGGTCGAGCGGGTGACCGCCCCAGTGGGCAGCACGGCACTGCAGGAGTGCTTCCCCAACCCGTTCAACCCGTCGACCACCGTGCGCTACGACCTGGCGCAGAGCGCGGAGGTGCAGTTGCGCGTGTTCTCGGCTACGGGCCAGTTGGTGCGCCAGCTGGTGGCCGGACCACAGGCGGCGGGTGCGTACCAGGTAGTCTGGGACGGCCGTGGCAGTGATGCGCAGGCCGTGGCCAACGGCGTCTATTTCTGCGAACTGCGCGCCGGTGACTACCGTGCCGTGCGCCGGATGCTGTTGATGAAGTAGACGCTGACGACGGCCACCCTCGGCCTGATGTGAGCAGGCCCCCGTCCGGACCATCTCGGACGGGGGCCTTGCTGTGTCGCGTGGCGCTGTGCGGGGCTGCCCGGCACTGCGATGCGGCCCAACGCCAGCCGCGCCGCCACGGCCCCCAACGGGCGTCACGACGGTCGCACAAGCGCTCCGTCGGGCTCCCTGGCGATGGGGCTAGCCGGTGGTGAGGCTGGCAACCCGCGTCTCAGACCAGGTATTCCACCATGCCGTCGTAAGCCATGCTGACGTGGGTCGGGCATCGCATATCGTGCAACAGCTGGCGTGCCAGATGCCCCTTGGCGTCGAGCTGGTCGTCGTCGTCAGCCGGGTCGTGGTGCGTGATGATCCAGCGCGGCGCGCCTGCCAGTTGCACCAGCCGGCAGGCGTTGGGCAGTGACGAGTGGCCCCAACCGGTTTTGTGCGCGTATTCGGCCGTGGTGTATTGGGCCTCGGCGATCAGTAGGTCCAGGCCTGACAGGAAGGGAATCATCTTGGCGTGGGGGGCCAACTCGGGGCTGTCGGCCGTGATCGTCGCCGGATCGCCCATGAAACCGGCCAGGAACTCGTTGTCGGGAACATATGCCAGATGGCGGCCCGCCACCTCTATTCGGTAGGCCAGGGTCGCCCCTGGATGGTGGGCGAACTCCCAGGACACGCGGAACGGACCCAACTGCAGGTGCGCGCCGTTAACGCTGCAGAACTCGATTCGGGCCCGCATGTCCTCCAGTTGGACCGGGAAGTAGTCGCGATCCAGTTGGCCACCGAAAACGGATTTCAGGTCCTTGCCGAACCCCGACGCGGCGTAGAGGGTCAGGTCGAAGCCGGCAACGTACGCCGGAACGAAGAACGGGAAACCCTGGATATGGTCCCAGTGCGTATGGGTCACCAGCAGGTAAACGGGCCTGGGCCCGCGTTGCACCAGGGACAATCCCAGCTCCCGTAGCCCTGAACCCGCGTCGAGGACGAGCAGGTCATCGCCGAAGTGCACCGAGACGCAGGCTGTGTTGCCTCCGTACCGCGCGTAGCGGCTGCCCGACACCGGGATGGAGCCCCGCGTGCCCCAGAAACGGACATGGGGGCGGCTCTCATCGAGCGCCGGCGCGTACGCACCGGCTCCCTGCGGGGTGGGTTCCAGACCCGACTGACCCGCCGGAGCGTCGCCGCCCAGGCAGCGCTCCACAGTGGCGATCAGATGTTGGGTCTTGAACGGCTTGGTGATGATCGCGGCGACGCCCATGCCCCGGATCTGGTCCTCATCACTCTTGAACTGCCGCGAAGTACACACGATGACGATGGGTCGATCGTGCCGCTGGTTCAGCGCGCGGAGCACGTCGAAACCGTGCGCCTTGGGCATCATGATGTCGAGTATCAGCAGTTCGGGCGAAAAGCTGTCCACCTGCTGAAGGCACTCCTCGCCGTCGGCCGCCACCGCCACAGCGTACCCTCGCGCCTCCAGCAGGTGTCGCATCAGGGCTGTCATCGACTCCATGTCGTCGGCCACCAACACGCGGCGCGAACGGCGGGGCGCGGCTCCGCCAGCGTCACTCATAGGTGATCTCCACGGTCTGAAGGTAGGCGGTCAATTGCTGGAGGGCGCGAGAGGCGGCTGTGGAGTCGGCCGCGCGGCCCGCGGCACCCAGGCGCTCGCCGGCGCTGGAGATGGGCCCGAAACCATAGGTGCCGCCCGCGCCCTTGAGTTGGTGGGCCACGCTGCGCACGGTCGACCAGTCGCCGTTGGCGATGGCTGCGGCCGTGGTGGCGCACGCGGCCCGGACTTCGCCCAGGAACCTCGGAACCAGCGACTCCAGCTCGCGGGCCACCGTGGCCCTGGGGGCCACGCCCTGTGCCGCGGTGGCCGCGGGCGCGCACCGGTTGACGATCCGGGCCAACTCGCGGCGATCTACGGGTTTGGTCAGATGGGCGGTGCACCCGGCGGCCAGGCTGGCCTGGGCATCTTCCGGGCTGTCGTTAGCCGACAGGGCGACAATGGGCGTGGCGGCCCGGCCCTGGGTGCGTTCCCACTGGCGGATGGCCGCCGTGGCGGCATGGCCGCCCATCCCCGGCATCTCCACGTCCATCACCACCAGGTCGTAACGATGCTCCCGGCAGCAGGTGAACGCGGCAGCACCATCGGCGGCTTCATCGATGGTGCAGGCCAGATGGCGCAGCAGGGCGCGCAGCAATTGCCGGCTGGGCTGGTGATCGTCGACCAACAGCAGGCGTGGCCCGGCTCCGGCGCGGGCCCCTTCGGCCTGGGAAGGGCTGGCCGGGCCATGGACTGCCTCCGGGCGCGCGTGGAACGCCGACGCTGGCGTCGGGTCTGTGGGAACCATCATGTCACGCACCTTGTCGGACTGAGACGCGGACCCGCGTGCGCTGCCCCCGATCCGCTAACGGTCGCCCATCGAACCACGACGGCCGCCCTGTAGCGCTTCAAACGGTTCAAACGGGTAAGACGCCCCCCAATCACTATTGTACGTCCGCTGCCACAATAGGCCAACCGAAAATCCACATCCGTCGGCATTGGTGCACATCAGGCGCAGAGCCTGAATACCGCCGGAGTGCGCTCCGGGCGCCAGTCACCGCCGCCTTGACGATGGGTGTCGTGGTGACGACGCTCTTGATGCCGACCGGGGCGGTCCCACGGCCCGGGGCGGGCTGCCACACACCGGCCGCCCCAAGGCCGCAGGCGCCGGCCGTTTTGTCCAGGGCCGTCACGCCAGCCGCCAGCAGGGCGGCGACCGCCCACCGCCGCCGATGCCCGGCGGGCAACGCCACCAGCGTGCGGCTGCCCTGGGGCGGCCACCAGCGCGAACCAGCGGTCGGTGTGCTGTGCGCCACGGGCCCGCAACCGGCCTGGACGAACCTGGTCCCACCCAACTCGAACACCGGGAGTGATTCGTGGCCTGCACCCCGTCGCCCTCAACCGTCGATGTGCCGGCGCCGCGCCGTCTGAGTTCGCCGCACGTCTGGTGCTTCACCACCTACTTCGCCGAAGGGTTGCCGTTCACGGTAATACGAAGCCTTTCATCGTTGTTCCTGCGCGATCGTCACGTCAGCCTGGAGGCGGTCGGTCTGAGCAGTCTGCTCGGACTGTCTTGGGCGCTCAAATTCCTGTGGGGGCCCCAGATCGACCAGTATGGGACGCGCCGCGGCTGGATGGTGGCGCTGCAGGCAGCACTGGCCGTGGCCATTCTGGTTGCCGGGTTGTGTGCGTCCCTAGCCCACGGAGTGCAGATCGTTGCCGCCCTGTTCCTCCTCGGAGCCGTGCTGGCGGCTACCCACGACATGGCCGTCGACGGGTTCTACATGGTGGCCCTGGACGCGGCGGGGCAGACGCGCTTCCTCGGTTATCGCGTCATGGCCTATCGCATTGCTATGATGACGGGCACCGGCGTCGTCGCCACGGTCAGCACTACCTACAGCTGGTCCTGGGGGTTCGCCCTGGCAGGGTGCCTGTTGGGCCTGCTGGCGGCGTACCATCTCCTGTTCCTGCCCCAGGTAGAGGCCGTGGGCTTGCCCTGGCGCAGTTTGGGTGAGCGCGTGCTGCGGTTCCGTTCCCTGGCCGCGGCGGCCTGCCTGGCGCTGGTCGTCTTGGGCGTGCGCGCGGTGACCGAGGGGGAGTGGCTGCGCGGTCTGAAGTCCTCGGTGCCGGCCCTGCGCGTGTTCACCTTCCCGAACGTTGTCAGCGCGCTGCTCCTGGCCACGCTGCTGGCGGCCTCGTTGCTGCGGCACCGCGTTCAGGCGGCTCTGGTCCGGCGCGACTCCTTCTATGCCCGCGCCTTCTCCAGCTTTCTTGACCGACCGGGGATCGGTCCGGTGCTGGCCTTCGTCATCTTCCTCCGCACCGGCGAGTTCATGTTGTCGGCCATGGTCTCGCCCTTCCTGGTCGACGCCGGCCTGAAGCAGCACTACGGCTGGCTTTCCAGCGGTGTCGGGCTGCCCTGCTCAGTCGTCGGCGCCCTGGTTGGTGGATTCCTGCTCGAGCGCTACGGCATGCGCCGCATGCTCTGGCCGTTCCTGTTGGCCCAGAACTTGACCAATCTGGTTTACATGGGGTTGGCCTCGTACCTGCAACCCTGGGTGGCGCAAAACACCGGCCAGGCGGTGCCGACGTTCATGGGTGCAGGGAACCTGGCGGCTGTGGCCGCAGTCCACGGCTTCGACAACTTCGCCGGGGGGCTGGGCACGTCCGTCCTGACGGTTTACCTGATGCAGGCGTGCGCGCAGGAGTACCGTGCCGCCCACTTTGCCATCGGTTCGGGGCTGATGAGTATTTCGGGCGTGTTCGCGGGTATCTGCAGCGGGTACGTGGCCGGCACCTGGGGGTACCCCGCCAACTTCGGGCTGAGTTTCGTTCTGGCCGTGCCGGGGATGGTGCTGGCCTGGTTCCTGCCGGTTGCGGACGCCGGCCCACCGGAGGGCGCCGACCCGTCGGGTGAAGGGTGACGGCGAGCGCGGCGTTGACCGGCGCGGTTCGCTGCCGGTGGTGAGGCCAGGGCCCGACCGGGCTCGGTGATCCGGGGGTGCCGGAGGCGGATGCCGGTTGGCCGGCGGGCGGCCCAAAGGTATATTGCCGCGGCGTCGACTCGGGGTGGCAGGTGGCGCCCCTTGGTCACCCCCTTCCGGGCCTCGACGGGTGCCCCCGGGATCCGGTTGCTGCCCCGTGGCCGCCATGTCCCATGACGACCGGGTACTGCCTCCCCAGTGAACCAGGTAACTATGATTCGGAAGCTGTTCCAGCAGGGGCTGCAGCGTAACCTGGCCAACGCCATCGCTCGCTTGACCCACAGCGCCGATTTGCCGGCCTGTGCCGAGGAGACCGCGCGCCTGCTGCGGGCCGGGGGGGTAGGCTTCACGGTCGTGGCGGTGCACCTGCTGGATCGCCGCCGGGGTACGGGACGGGTTTACGAGCTGTGGCCGGGTCCGGCTCGCTGGTCCGGCCAAGACGCTGCAGCTGACGTGCCATCGCTGCGCGCCCACCTGGAACAGCGGCCGCGCCTCTGGCAGGTGGCTGTGGACCAGCCCACCTGGCGCCTGGCGGTGCCCACCACCCAGGGGGCCGTCGAGGTGGCTGACCGCCGAGCGGAATCGTTCCGCCCCGACGAGCAGGAGCTGTGGACCGCGTTGGCGCCTCTGCTGCAGTTGCTGGTGGTTCGGCATCGGGATCTCGAACGACTCGAGTCGGGCGCCCAGCCGGCGGTCGAGTCTGGTGCTACCGAACCCCCCGCAGTGGGCTTGGCGCCCCCCGACGTCGCGGGCGGCTTCGCCCAATTGGTCGCCGTCAGCCCGGCCATGCGGCGTGTGGTCGAGTTGGCCCGCCTGAGCGCCACCACCGACTACCCCGTCCTGCTGCTGGGCGAGAGTGGGACCGGCAAGGACCTGCTGGCCCGCGCCATTCACGCCCATGGACGTCGTGCCGCTGGGCCCATGGTGGCGGTCAACAGCGCCCGCCTGTCCACCGGCGTTGAGGACAGCGAGCTCTTCGGCCACGCGCGCGGCGCCTTCACTGGGGCCACGCACGAAACCTCCGGGTTGGTCGCGGCGGCCCACGGTGGCACCCTTTTCCTGGACGAAATCGGCGAGCTGGCCCTGAAATCCCAGGCCAAGATGCTGCGCTGCCTCGAGAGCGGTGATGTACGCCGGGTCGGCGACACACACGCGCACACGGTCGACATCCGACTCATCGCGGCCACCAACCGCGACCTGCGTCAGGCGGTCGAGGCGGGGACATTCCGCGGTGATCTCTACTACCGGTTGGCCATCATCATCATCGACATTCCACCTCTGCGGGAACGGCCGGACGACATCGCCGCGTTGGCTGAGAGGATGCTCGCCAGGATCCGTTCCCAAACCCACAGCCAGGCCAACCTCCTACCGGCGGCGCTGGAGGTTTTGGTTGGCTACGCGTGGCCCGGCAACGCGCGCCAGTTGGACTCGTGCCTGCGGTTCGCCGCACTGGTGGCGGGCCACGGGGCCATCGGGCCGGAGCATCTGCCGGCGGACATCCTCCGCCCTGCGACAACCGGCCCCGCCGCAGCCGTGATGACCCTGGCCGAGTTGGAGCGACGCCATATCCTACAGGTGATGGAGCAGTGCGGGCACGACCGCCAGCGCGCCCAGCAGGTGCTGGGGATCTCGCGCGCCACCCTGCAGCGCCGGCTAGCCGCTTACACCAGTCGCCCCTGAGTCGTCCGCCCGTCCGCGCCGCTTCCCTGCCTGACCACCCCCGCACCGCAGCCCTGCGGCCATCCGTTGGCGGGCCCCAGCCTGTCTGGCATCGCGTCCCGGTACTGCCTGACCGGCGAGTATCAGCCTCGCGATTGGCCTGTCATCTTCTCTTGCTGCATCAAATTGGATACAGTGCCCCAAAGTGATGCCTATAACCATTCCATGGCATCGTGCTGCCGCTTGTTTCCATGCCCTCTGTTAACTAGCGCATAGGTTTGTGCAGCAATTCGTTACGCCGGTAGATCCGGCGCCGTTGATAGGCTCTCTGCGAGTCTGGCACGGAAAATGCACAAGTAAATGCGCGTTCACGATATGATCCGAGCCCGAGGTGGTTCGGTCCAATAACTCAGGGGGGGAAGCGATGACACGAGGGCGCAGTTCACTCTTGGCGTTGACTGTGGTCAGTCTGGCTCTCGCCGGCTGCGGCAGCAACAGCAATCAGGTCACCGGTCCGGCCAGCGGTTCCGCCCGGGCGGACGCTGCGGTGATGGCGACGGCCAAGGTGGCAGCCGCCGGCGGATGGGCCGCCAACGGACCTGGCTCGGTAACCGTCGTCTCGGACGGTTCCAGCACCGATCCGGAGATGACCTACGCGCTGACGGGCTACGGCAGCACCTTCTCGACCCAGACCTGGCAGTTCAGCACGGTAGCAACCCAGACTGGCGCGGTGACCGTGCCGTATCACTACAGCGGTTACCACGCCTACTTCCAGGTGCGCTTGTTCCTGACCGCATTCGTCGACGGCAACGCCGTCAACCTGGTCAGCGCCGGCCCCGCCAACTGCTGCTCGTACCCGTCCGGCGGTTTCGACCTGACCGGCAGCCATACCTTCAACGTCACGGCGGGGCAGACGTACGGCTTCCGCTTCGGCGGCTCCAACTTCGACAGCGACTCTCGCCTGCTCGGGACCTTCCAGATTCCCGGTTACG
Source organism: uncultured Gemmatimonadota bacterium (assembly GCA_903893785.1). Classification (GTDB taxonomy): domain Bacteria; phylum Latescibacterota; class UBA2968; order UBA8231; family UBA8231; genus CAITNQ01. The sequence continues at coordinate 39,871 of CAITNQ010000058.1, read as the reverse complement.
CGCCGCCGCCTCCCCCACCGGATGTCACTGCTCCGGTGATCACGCTGAACGGTCCGGCTGAGCTGACGCTGGAGTGCCACGTGGGCACCTACGTGGAACCGGGCGCAACCGCCGTAGACGACCGTGACGGTGCCGTGGTCGTGACGCCCAGCGGTTCGGTCAACACGCAGGCGACAGGCGACTATACGGTCTCGTATGCGGCCCGCGACGCCGCCGGCAACACCGCCGCGGCGACACGGACAGTGCACGTTGTGGACACGACCCCGCCCACCATCACCCTCAACGGCAGTGCTTCGGCTACGCTTGAGTGCCATGTCGACGCCTACACCGAAGTCGGGGCCACTGCCACTGACCTGTGCGACGGCTCGGTCGCCGTGTCGATCCAGGGCACCGTCAATAGCTTGGCCGAGGGCGACTACCCGATCACCTATACGGCGGTCGATGCCGCGGGCAACAGGGCCGTCGCGCAGCGCATCGTGCACGTGGCAGACACGCGGGCTCCGCAGCTGACTCTGGTGCTGAGCACCAGCAGCGTGTGGCCGCCCAATCATGCCATGATCGAGGTGGGCGAGGCGGTGGCGCGGGATCTGTGCGATCCTGCCGTGGCGCTGCAGGTCACCGTGACCAGTAACGAGCCGGTTAACGGCACCGGTGATGGCGACGCCGCGCCTGACTGGGCCGTTGTCGACCACGGCGACGGTACGGCTTCTGTCTCGATCCGCGCCGAGCGCAAAGGCAACGGCACCGGCCGCGTGTACACCATCACGGCCAAAGCCATCGACGCGGCGGGTAACCAGTCCGTGCGCACCAGCACAGTGACCGTGGCGCAGAGCCAGGGCAAGCGCAAGTAAGCTCCGGGCCGCCTGGCGCGGTCTCCTCTGAACTCGGGGGGCAGTCGGCGACGCCGGCTGCCCCCCGCCTTTTTGTGTGCCCGGCATGGTACGCCGGCGCACGGGTTGGCCCGGGTCAACCCCGACTCACCCCCAGCAGCGCCGACGGCCGGGCCCGCAAACCGCCCACCTTTCCCGCGTGCTGGCTGCCTCCCTCGCAGGGCGAGGGTTTTGTTCTTGACAAAAAGAGTAAACGGTCCTAATTTCTGTTTCAAGAAAAATACCCATGTGCATTCGGGCGCCGCGGATGGTCCCTGCCCGGCGCCGGTCCGCCCCACGACCGAGGCCCCATGTGCATTGCCAGCGATTTGCGGTCCCGCCCGGTGAGCCCTCGGGCGGGGCTGAACCCGGCCCGACGACCCGGGGCCATACGCCGCGGGGCGTCGGACGCGCCAAGCCATTCGTGGGTCGGGCGGTGGTGGCGACCGCAGGCACGCGGGCGCGGCCTCGTTGTCGCCGCACTGGCCGCGGCGGCGATCGCATCCTGGCCGCTCCGGGCGGCGGCGGTTGACTCTGCACCCGCTGTGGTACCGACCCCGCCCGCGAGTCTCCTGGTCGCCAACGCGGCCCCCCCGGCCGAGGTGTCGCCGGCGCCGGCGGCCGCCCGTCCGGTGGCCGCGGGCACCGGCAGCTCGGACCACGCCCCGGTGAGTTCCCCGCGCAACGGGGGGGTGGTGGCTGGCGCGGCGGAGGGAGGCAGCCCCGCCTTGACCCCCAGTCCTGTCGGCGGTGCCGACACGGCCGGCAGGCCGACGGCGCCGACGGCCCCGCAGAAGGCGGATTCGGCAGCCGCCGCGGCCCCGTCCGAGGACCTGGCCGCGGCGCGTTTTGCCACTACCTGCGCCGGTTGCCACAGCCTGACCGGCGCCAAACTGACCGGACCGGACCTGACGCCGGCTACGGCATGGCCCCTCGACGCCCTGCGTATAGCCGTCCGACGCATGGAGAAGAACGTCGGCCCATTGGCGCCGACGCAGGTCGACTCACTGGCCGTGCTGCTGCGGGCCGCCGACTTCCGACCGCGCGTCAAGGCCGCCCAGGAACGCATCCAGGCCCGCTTCCGGGCCTCCCTGGCACCGGCCGACGCCGCCGTGGGAAGGGCACTGTTCCACGGCGACCGGCCGCTGCGCAATGGGGGGCTGGCCTGCGCTGCATGCCATGCGCTCAACGGGGAAGGCGGGCGACTCGGACCGGATCTGGCTGGCGCCGCGGCAAGGTTGGGGGGCGAGGGGCCCTTGACCTCGGCGATCGAGAAGACCGCCTTCCGCGTCATGGCCCCGCACTACGGACTGCACCCGGTCACGGCTCAGGAGGCCCTTCATCTTGGGCGTTATCTGGCCGGCGTAGGGCCGGCCTCCGTCGCTGCCGCCGGGCCCACTTTCGTGCCCATGGGTGCGGGTGCCGCTCTGGCTGGCATGTCGGCTCTGACCCTGTGGTACCGCCGCCGCCGACCGCGGCGATCCGCCACGACGTTCCCGACCGAGGTGCGATGAGCTGGATCCAGGACCTGTTTGCGCCCCGGGAACGCACCTGGGAGTCGCTGTACCGGAACCGCTGGAGCTACGACCGCAAGGTCCGCAGTACCCACGGCGTCAACTGCACCGGGTCCTGCTCGTGGGATATCTACGTGAAAAACGGCATCGTTGTCTGGGAACTGCAGGCTCTGGATTACCCGACCATCGATGCCGAACTGCCCCCGTATGAACCGCGTGGATGCCAGCGGGGCATCAGCTACTCGTGGTATGTGTATAGCCCATTGCGGGTCAAGTACCCCTACGTCCGCGGTGTGTTACTGGATCTGTGGCGCGCCGCTCGGGCGCAGCACCCCCAGGACCCGGTGGCTGCGTACCGCCAGGTCGTCAGCGACCCGCAGTCGCGGCAGGCGTACCAGTCGGCGCGCGGCAAAGGCGGGCTGCGCCGCGCCAGCTGGGACGAGGTAACCGAACTCATCGCTGCGGCCAACCTCCACACGATCCTGCGCCACGGGCCGGATCGGATCGTGGGTTTCTCGCCCATACCCGCGATGTCCATGTTGAGCTACGCGGCCGGCGCTCGATTCTGCCAGTTGATGGGCGGCGTCTCGCTGTCTTTCTATGACTGGTATTGCGACCTGCCGCCGGCTTCGCCGGAGATCTGGGGCGAGCAGACGGACGTGGCCGAGAGCGCCGACTGGTACCATGCCCGGTTCATTGCCACGGTGGGCTCCAACGTGCTGATGACACGCACCCCGGACGCCCACTTCCTGGTCGAGGCGCGACACGCCGGCGCCAAGGTGGTGGTCTTCTCGCCCGACTTCAGCCAAACCTCCAAGGTCGCCGACGAGTGGATCCCTCTGCACCAGGGCAGCGACGGCGCGTTCTGGATGGCGGTCGGGCATGTCATCCTCAGGGAGTGGTACGCCGACCGCGGCGTTCCCGCTTTCCGTGACTACCTGCGCCAGTTCACCGACGCGGCCTTCCTGGTAGTGCTCCAACCGGACGACGCCGGGAACTACCGCGCCGGCGCACTGCTGCGGGCGAGCCAGCTGGCCAGCGGCCAGGGCCAGGAGCACGCCGACTGGAAGTTCGTCGTGTTGGACGAGTTGTCCGGCGAACTGCGCCTGCCCAAGGGGACGGTGGGCCACCGCTGGCAGCAGCAGCGGGGCCAGTGGAACCTGGAACTGGAAGACGCCGTCACGGGTGCCGTCATCCGCCCGCAGTTGGAGTTGGGCCAACAGGCCGCGCAGGCGGTTGGGCTTAGCCTGACAGACTTCTCGGAAGCCGCTGCCCCCCGGAACCGGATCCGGAACGTGCCGGCGTTGGAGGTAACAACCGTCGATGGCCCGGTAAAGGTCACCACCGTGATGGAGCTGTACTATGCCCAGTACGGGGTCGATCGAGGGCTCGGCGGGGAGTGGCCGCAGGGGTACGACGACGCCACCCAGCCGTTCACGCCTGCCTGGCAGGAGCGGTACACCGGCGTGGCCGGCAGCGTCGTGGTGGAATTTGCTCGCGACTGGGCGCGCACCGCCGAACTGACCGGCGGCCGCTGTGCGGTCATCATTGGGGCCGGGGTCAACCACTGGTACCACAACAACCTGATTTACCGGTCGGTGATCAATGCGCTGCTGTTCTGCGGCTGCGTCGGCCGCAGCGGCGGCGGCCTGAACCACTACGTAGGTCAGGAGAAACTCGTCCCCCAGACCTCGTGGGCGCCGATCGCCTTCGGCGCTGACTGGGGCGGCCCGCCGCGGCAGCAGAACTCGCCGTCCTTCCACTACCTGCACTCGGACCAGTGGCGCTACGACCGGGCCTTCACCGAGATCTGCGCCGTCGACAACCCCGACCATCCCATGGCCCATGGCCATACGGCGGACAAACAGGCCCTGGCCGTGCGTCTGGGATGGCTGCCGTGTTACCCGCAGTTCGACCGGCCCAACCACGAACTGCTGGCCGCGGCTCAGGCCGCCGGAGCCCACAGCGACGACGAGATCATTGCCTGGCTGGTCGGCGAGCTGCAGGCCCGCAGGGTGCGTTTTGCCATGGAGGACCCAGATAATCCCGAGTGCTTCCCACGGCTGTTCTATGTCTGGCGCGGCAATGCGCTGAGTTCATCGGCCAAAGGACACGAGTACTTCCTCAAGCACTATCTGGGCACGCACCACAACGCTGTCGCGCGCGAATGCGCCGGCGATCAGGTCCACGATGTGGTCTGGCACGATCAGGTCGAACTGGGCAAGATGGACCTCGTCGTCGACCTCAACTTCCGCATGGACACCTCGGCGCTGTACTCCGACATCGTCCTGCCGGCAGCCACGTACTACGAGAAGGACGACCTCAACTCCACGGATCTGCACACCTTCATTCACCCCCTGCAGGCGGCCATTCCTCCCTGCTGGGAGTCGCGTAGCGACTGGCAGATCTTCCGCGAACTGGCCCAGGCCACCTCCGCCATGGCGCCGCGTTACTTCAGCGGCCCGGTCAAGGACCTGGTGGTGTCACCCCTGCAGCACGACACCCCCGCCGAACTGGCCCAGAGCACCGTCAAGGACTGGGCCAAGGGCGAGTGCGAGCTGATCCCGGGCCGAACCGCGCCGGCCCTGCGCGTGGTGACACGTGACTACCGTGAGCTCTTCAACCGATTTGTGTCCCTGGGACCGCGCTTCCGGGATCAGGGCCTGGCCATGCACGGTACCCACTTCGATGTGGCCGATCTGTACGATGAGTACCGTCAGACCAAACCCAGTGAAACCTGGGGTGGCCAGTGCTACCCGAGTCTGCGCCGCGACCGCGACGCCTGCGAGGTCATTCTCCACTTCGCTCCCGAGACGCACGGCGAGTTGGCCTGGCGCGCCTACGTGGCCGAATCGGTCAAGACCGGCCGCGATCACACCCACCTGGCCCGCGACACCCGCGGTGTGCGCTATACGTTCGCCGACCTGGTCGCCCAGCCGCGGCGCGTGCTGACCACGCCCTTCTGGACCGGGATCACCAACGGCAAGCGCACCTATGCGGCCTACTGCCAGAATGTCGAGGAGTTGATCCCCTTCCGCACCCTGACCGGGCGCCAGCACCTCTATCTGGACCACGAAGCGTACCGGGCCTTTGGCGAGCACCTGCCCACGTTCAAACCGCGGGCCGAGCAGCTGCAGACGCGCGATCTGGAGTTCACGCCGGCCGATGGCGGCCTGATCCTCAACTACCTGACCCCCCACGGCAAATGGCACATCCACTCCACCTACGGCGACACCCTGAGGATGAAGACCCTGTCGCGCGGCTGCTACCCGGTGTGGGTCAACGATGGCGATGCTGATCTGATCGGCATCAGCGACAATGACTGGGTGGAGATCATCAATGACCACGGCGTCGTCTGCACGCGGGCCGTGGTCAGTGCGCGTATTCCGCGCGGTGTGTGCCTGCTGTACCACGCGCCGGAACGCACCTTGGGGGTGCCGCGATCGCCGTCGCGCGGCATGCGACGCGCCGGCGTGCACAACAGTCTGACCCGGGCGCGCCTTAAACCCCTGTTCATGATCGGTGGGTACGCGCAGTTCACCTACGCCTTCAACTACTGGGGACCCCAGGGAGTCAATCGCGATAACTTCGTCGTCATCCGCAAGCTCGACAAACCGGCCTATTGACCCATGGATGTCCGCGCGCACGTCTGTTCGATCTTCCACCTCGACAAATGCATCGGGTGCCACACCTGCAGCGTGGCCTGCAAGAATGTGTGGACCGACCGTCCCGGTGCCGAATACATGTGGTGGAACAATGTCGAGACTAAACCAGGCACGGGGTTCCCGTTGCGTTGGGAGGACCAGGAGCGCTACCGAGGGGGGTGGCGCCGGACCGAGAAGGGGCCGCTGGAACTGCGGTGTCAGAGCCGCAGCGATGCCTTTCTGCGGTTGTTCTACAACCCTAATCAGCCCAACCTGGACGATTACTACGAACCCTTTACCTATCGCTACGAGGACCTTCTTGATGCACCTGCCGGCACGGATCAGCCCACTGCCGTACCCGTGTCGCAGATCACCGGTCAGCCCATGGAGATTCAGCGCGGGCCCAACTGGGACGACGACCTTTCGGGGTCGCCGCTGTATGCGGCCCAGGACCCCAACCTACCCGGGCTGACACCCGAGGCGCGCGAGCAGCTGCTGGCCGTTGAGCGCCTGACCATGTTCTACCTGCCCCGCATCTGCAACCACTGCCTCAACCCCAGTTGCGTCGCGGCCTGCCCCTCCGGCGCCATCTACAAGCGGGGCGAGGACGGCATCGTGCTGATCGACCAGGAACGCTGCCGCGGCTGGCGGGCCTGCGTGGCCGCGTGCCCGTACAAGAAGACCTACTACAACTGGAAGAGCGGCAAGTCCGAGAAGTGCATCCTGTGTTACCCGCGAGTGGAGACCGGGCAGCCGCCGTCTTGTTTTCATGCCTGCGTGGGTCGCATCCGCTACTTCGGTGTCATGCTCTACGATGCCGACCGGGTCCCGCAGGCCATGTCGGTGCCCGACCGAGCTCTGGTAGAGGCGCAGCGGAACGCCTTCCTGGATCCGCGCGCGCCGCAGGTGATGGCTGCCGCCCTTGCCAATGGCATCAGCCCGGAGCTGCTGGAGGCCGCGCAGCGTTCGCCGGCGTGGAAGTACATCATGGAATGGCGCTTGGCGCTGCCGTTGCACGTGGAGTACCGCACCATGCCAATGCTGTTCTGCGTGCCGCCGCTGTTGCCGTTGATGGGCCGCAGCGCCGACGGCGCCTATGGCCACGAACCGGGCCAACCTTTCGCCGCCGTAGAACAGGCGCGGCTGCCCTTGCGGTACCTGGCTTCCCTGTTCAGCGCCGGCAACGAAGCCATCGTTGAGGGTGTGCTGCGCAAGCTACTGGCCGTGCGCTGGGTCAAGCGCTGGCAAAGCGTGGGCGATGTGTCGGCGACCGAACTGGGCAGCGTGCTGCGCCAGGCGCAGACCACCGTGGCCGAGGCCGAGGCGATCTACGCCATGACCTCGCTGCCCACGACCCAGGACCGCTACGTGATGCCCGAGATCCAGCGCGAGGAAGCCATTGGCGCGGTCGGTGAGGTGCAGGCGTGTCGGGGTTGCACCGGCTTCCCCGACGAGTGGGCTAGCGGGGGGCGGCCATGAGGTTCGCGACCGCAGCCCAACCGGATCTGTTGGCCGCGCTGGCGGCCCTGCTGGAGTACCCGGGCGCTGACTTCGACCGGCGCCTGGCGGCAGCCGTGGGCACGACGCGGGCAGGGTATCAGGCGCCAAGCGCCTCCGGCGCGGGGGAGTCCGCGATCCCGGAGGAACAGCCACTGGCCCGCTTCGCGGCGGCCATGGCTGCCTTGCCTCGCGGCGTCCGGGAGGAGCTGCACGCCGCTACCTTCGAGATCACCCCAGCGTGTGTGCCTTACCTCAGCATCCATCTGTTCGGCGAGGAGAACTACCAGCGCGGGGTGTTCATGGCCGCGCTGCGGCAGCGTTACCAGGAGACCCAGTTCGAGGCCGGTGACGAGTTGCCGGACCACCTGGCCGTGGTGCTCCGGTACGCGGCCGTGGCGGGCCCCGAGGAAGCCCGGGAGCTGAGTGAGTACTGCCTGTTGACGCCGGTCTCGCGGCTGATCAGCGGGCTGTCGACGGCCAACCCGTACCGTGATCTGCTGGCCGCTATCGCCGCGGCCCTGGAGAGCCGTTTCCCCGGCGTTTCGGGGGCACCGCTGCCAGTGGAGCAGATGCGCCACCACGGCGATGCCACCTGTAGCGGTGCGCACGACCGGGCCTGCAGCGGGGGGCGCTGCGCCTCGTCTGGGCCGTTTGCCGATCGTCCTGACCCGAGGGGAGACTGACCATGGTCGATGCCTTCCTGCTGGTCGGCTGGCCGTACCTGGCGCTGGTGACCGCGGCGGTTGCCGGTTATCGTGGCGCCCGACGAGGCCGTTTGACCTGGACCTCACGCTCGTCGCAGTTCCTGGAAGACCGACGGCTGCTGTGGGGTTCCGGGCCGTGGCACGTGGGCATTCTGCTGGTGCTGGCCGGTCACGCGGCGGCCCTGTCCGCGCCGGGTATCTGGGCGGCGCTGTTGGCCGCTCCGGGCGCGGTTGTCGTCGTCGAGACGACGGGTATCGGCGCGGCCCTGCTGGCGCTGGTCGGCCTGGCCGCACTGCTGTGGCGACGGGTCACTGACGGTCGCGTCCAGGCCGTGACCTCATCGGCCGACCTGGCGGTGCTGGCCGTGCTGCTGGTGCAGACCCTCCTGGGTCTGGCCATGGCAGCCACGCTGCCCTTCGGCTCCGTGTGGAGCACCGGGACCGTTGTCCCCTATGTGTGGAGCCTGGTCACCCTCAGCCCGCAGATGGATCTGGTGGCAGACCTGCCGGCGCTGGTCAAGGTGCACCTGGCCGGGGCCTGGCTGTTGGTGCTGCTGCTGCCCTTCACCCGCCTGATGCACCTGCTGGCCGTACCCATTGGTTACCTGTGGCGGCCGCCGCAGCGCGTCGTGTGGGCCAACCCGCGGCGCCGCCCGCAAGCGGCGGCGGCTGCGGTCCAGGCCGAAGGTAGGCGCGAATTCCTCAAAGGCGGCTTGGGCCTGGCCGGCGCAGCCGGCTTGATGGCGTTGGGGGTGCTGGACAAGACGCTCAGTTTCTTCCGCGGCCCGCGCTCCGGCGACCTGGAGGCCGAGTCCGCGTTGCTGGAGAAGCGGCTGCAGCGGCTACAGCAGACCGCCGAGGAGCGGCAGCTTGAACTGGAACGCCAACGTCATGCGATGATTCCCATTGCCCGTTGGGCTGAATTGAGTGAAGGCAAGGGAGTGTACTTCATCGACTACGCGATGAATCCGGGCCTGGCCTTCCGGGGCCGCGACGGCCTGCCTCTGGTGCTGTCGGCCAAGTGCACCCACCTGGGCTGCACCGTGGGCAGTCAACGCGACGCCGGGGGCCGCATCCTGTGTCCCTGCCACATTTCGTACTTCGATGTCGAGACCGGGCAGCCCAGTGCCGGGGCCCCGGCGCGTCTGCCGTTGCCGCACCTGGCGTGGGCGCTGGTGGACACCGCCGGGCACGTGTGCGTCAGTCAACAGCCCGGCGCCGCCGTCGTGGGCCGTGTCGAGCCCGCGGTACTCAGCGCCTGCAGCCTCTACCTGGTGCGCCCGGGCGTCAACCCGGCATGACCCTGCGGATACCCGCCATGGATTCTCGCGACCGTCTCACGCGCCTTCGGGCCTTCCTGTCCGAGCGGTTCCCCATCGAGAAGATGAACGTGGCCGCCATGGTTACCCATAAGGAGGTGCCGGTGCACCGGCTCTCTTGGGCGTACTACCTGGGAGGCCTGGCGCTGTTCGCTTTCTCGGTACAGGTGGTGACCGGGCTGATGCTGCTGTTCTACTACCAGCCGACTGTCAGCGACGCCCATGCTTCGGTTGAGTACATCACCGAGCAGGTGCCGGCCGGGGCGCTCGTGCGCAACCTGCACGCCTGGGCGTCGTCCCTGATGATCGCCGGCGTCATGGCCCACGCCCTGACGGCCTTTGCCATGAAAGCTTTCGCCCGTCCTCGCGAGGTCACCTGGCTGACTGGCGTCGGGCTGCTGGGTGTGACTTTCGCCTTTGGCTTCACCGGGTACCTGTTGCCCTGGCATCAGATTGCCGTCAATGCGACCAAGATCGGGCTGCAGACCATCGAGGAGATCGGCGCCTATCTGCCTGGCCAGCTGGCCGAATGGCCGCGCGCCCTGCGCGAGACCATTCAGGGCGAGGCCAGCGTCGGGCAGTCGACGCTCAGCCGCTTCTTCGCCCTGCACGCCATCATCCTCCCCTTCAGCATCGGCGGGCTGTTGGCTGTCCACCTGCTTTCAGTGCAGCTGCACGGGATGAGTGAGGGAATCGACCCGCCATCGCCGCGCCGGGAGCCGTTCTTCCCGACGTTCGTCCTCAAGGACTTGGCTGTCTGGGGGGTAGCGTTCGTGGCCCTTTTCGTCATCGGGGCGTGCCTGCCCTTCGAGTCCCTGTTCGCCTACCCACTTTTCGAGCCGTACAGCGCCAAGGGCTCCACTCCCGACGGCATCAAGCCCGAGTGGTACTTCTTCTGGGTTTACTACCCACTGGAGTTACTGCCATTCTGGCTGATCCTCGTCGGTCAGCTCGTTCTGGGGGCCGGGCTGGTGGCCGTTCCCTGGCTGCTGCGCGACACCCGCCAGCGGACCTTGCGCCTGCTGGCCGCGGGCGCGGGCGGTTACCTCCTGCTGATGACGCTGTTCGGCGACGCCGTGTATCGGCTGTTCCGCGGTTGACAGATCGGCTCGTCCTCACCACCACGCGGGGGACCATGGGCGTTAGTGCACCCTTCTTAGCGTTGGGCCTGGCAGCCGTGCTGCTCTTGAGCCGCCAGCCGGTCCACGCGTACCCGGAGTTCCAGCGCTACGTGGCCACGCACTCCGGCCGCGCCGTCAACTGCGCGCTCTGCCACGTCCACCCGGACGGGCCTGAGGGCACCGCGCCCGGCCAGATCGGCCGCCTGACGCCGGCTGAGCTGGCGGAGTTGGGGCGGGCTCGGGCCGCCTTGGCGCCTGGTGGCCATCCCGCCAGTCCGATTCTCAACGCCTTCGGCAATCACCTCGTCGAGCAGCTGGGCAGGACGCGCCTGCTGGAACTGCGGTTGGCGCCCGACCGCCTGGCCGGGCTGCTGCCTGCCCAGTCGGACCTGGACGACGACGGCGTTCCGGACGCGGTGGAACTGGCCGCCGGCACGCATCCCCTGCGGCGTACGGACGGCCCTCCCTGGGCTCTGTTCGTCGTCAACCTGCGGCGCAACCTGCCGCAGCTCCTGCTGGCTCTGGCAGCCACCGGCTCCGGCGTGTGGGGGCTGTCTCGCCTCCTGCACGGGTTCGCCGCCCGGGCTCGGCGTTCCGTGGCCACCCCGGTGCCTCCTCCTGGAGATCGCCCATGACGGCTCGAGTAGCTGACTGGCGCCCCGAAGACCCGGTTTTCTGGCAGCACACGGGCCGGCGGATAGCCCAGCGCAACCTGTGGATCTCGGTTCCCGCGCTGCTCCTTGCCTTTGCCGTGTGGATGGTCTGGAGCGTGGTGGTCGTCAAACTGCGCAGCGTCGGCTTTGCCTTTTCTGAGGCCCAAGAGTTCTGGCTGACGGCCCTGCCGGCCCTGACCGGGGCAACGCTGAGGATCGTGTACTCCTTCGTGGTGCCGGTGTTCGGCGGTAGGACCTGGACGGCGATCAGTACTGCGTCGCTGCTGCTGCCCTGCCTGGGTATCGGTCTGGCCGTGCAGCATCCGGAGACGCCGTACGGCGTTTTTGTCGCCTTGGCCCTGCTGTGCGGCCTGGGCGGCGCCAACTTCGCCTCCAGCATGGCCAACATCAACTACTTCTTCCCCAAGGAGCGCAAAGGCACAGCCCTGGGCTTGAACGCCGGCCTGGGCAATCTGGGCGTATCGGCAATGCAGTGGTTGGTGCCGGCGGCGTTGGGTACGGCGGTCTTCGGCGATCTGGGTGGGGCGCCGCAGCGCGTCCTGGCGGCCGCCGGCGGACAGCCGATCTGGCTGCAGAACGCCGGTTTCATCTGGGTGCCCCTGGTCCTGCTGGTGACCCTTGCCGCCCTGTGGGGAATGAACGACTTGGCGGTCGCCAAGGCTTCCTTCCGTGCCCAAGCCGTGGTCCTGGGGCACAAGCACACCTGGATCATGTGTTGGCTGTACCTGGGGACCTTCGGGTCTTTCATCGGCTATGCCGCGGCCTTCCCCAAGCTGATTCGCGCCACTTTCCCTGGCGTTGATCCGCTGCAGTATGCGTTTCTGGGCCCGTTGGTGGGCGCTCTCGCCCGGCCCGTGGGCGGGTGGGTGGCCGATCGGCTGGGCGGTGCGCGGGTGACCCTGGTCAACTTCGCCGCCATGGTGGCTGCGGTCCTGGCCGTGCTCTACTTCCTGGCGGCGCGCAGTTTCCCCGGCTTCCTGACCGCGTTCCTGGCCCTGTTCGTTACCACGGGAATCGGCAATGCCAGCACCTTCCGCATGATTCCCGTGATCTTCCTCAACGATCGCCTGCGCCGCGTCCCCGCCGGAAGCGTCGCCGCCGCCGTCGAAGTTGCCCAGGACGAAGCCCGTCGGAGCGCTGCCCGCGACGCCGGCGCAGTGCTGGGGTTCAGTTCGGCGCTGGGTGCCTACGGCGGCTTCCTCATCCCGATCGCTTTCGGCGCCGCGATCGGGGGCGGCACGCCGGCTACGGCGCTGACCCAGTTCCTGCTCTTTTACCTGACCTGCTTTGCCATGACCTGGTGGTACTACGCCCGCCGGGGCGCCGAGGCCCCGTGTTGACCGCTCCCACGGACCCGACCATGGCGTCGTCGGCCGGCGATCCGGCGCGGACCCGGGTGCTGCTGCTGTCCACCGCTGCTTTCACCCTGATGTTCGCCGTGTGGCTGATGTTCGGCGTGCTGGGCATCCCCATCCGCGCCGAACTGGGGTTGACCGACGTGCAGTTCGGCTGGCTGACGGCCGTCGCCATCCTCAATGGTTCGGTTTGGCGGCTCCTCTTCGGGTTGTGGGCGGACCGCTACGGCGGGCGTCGCGTGGGAGCCGTGTTGGTGGGGTTGACCGCCATCCCCGCCTTGCTGGTCAGCCGGGCTTCTTCATTCCCGGAACTGCTGGCCTGTGCCTTCCTGGTGGGCATGGCCGGCAACTTCTTCTCCGTGGGCATTGCCTGGAACTCGGCCTGGTTCCCGCGCCAGCGCCAGGGTTTTGCCCTGGGCGTCTTTGGCGCTGGCAACGTCGGTGCCTCGGTGACCAAGTTCATCGGTCCCTGGCTCATCACCCTGGTACCGGCGGCCGGGCTCATGGGGGGGTGGGTTCCGGGGGGGTGGCGCCTGGTGCCGGCGCTCTACGCGGCGCTGCTGCTGCTGACCGCAGTGGCGCTCTGGCGGCTGTGCCCGGCGATGGATCCGCGGCCCGGCGCGGGGAGGCCGTTGGTCGATCTGCTCCGGCCCTTACGGAAGGTGCGCGTCTGGCGGTTCAGCCTTTACTACGTGGTGGTGTTCGGGGCCTATGTAGCCCTGTCGGTTTGGCTGCCAAAATACTACGTCGATGTGTACGGGCTACCCCTGTCCCAAGCCGCCCTGTTGACCGCGCTGTTCATCTTCCCGGCCAGTCTGCTGCGGCCTTTGGGTGGATGGCTGGCCGACGCCCTGGGCGCCCGGCGCCTGATGTACTGGGTCTTCGGCACGATGGCCGCGGCCCTGGGATTGCTCGCCCTGCCTAGCAGCCATCTGGCCCTGGACGCGGCCGCCGACGCGGCCGGCGGCCCCTCTCGGATGCTGCACTTCCACTTGGGCCCCGCCGCGTTCACCGCGCTCGTCTTCGTCGTCGGCTGCGGCATGGGCATTGGCAAGGCCGCCGTGTACAAGTACATCCCCGAGTACTTCCCGGCCGATGTCGGGGCTGTGGGCGGTTTGGTGGGCCTGTTGGGCGCGCTGGGCGGTTTCTTCCTGCCGCCCCTGTTCGCCTATGCCCACCGGGCCACGGGCGTGCCGCAGACTACGTTCGGCATCTTGTTCCTGCTGACCGTGGGCAGTTGGGCCTGGCTGCACTGGGTAGTGCAACGCCTGCTGGCCCAGGCCACGCCGCACCTGGAGCACCGCTTCGAGCAATCGGCCTGACGCCCAGGTAGGGCGCCGGCGTGGCCAGGTCACTCAGAAGCGCAGCGGGTACCTGCCCCATTGACGAACCGCTTCGCACATGGCGACGACGTTGGCCGGCGGCACGTCGGGTTGGATACAATGGACGGCCGCGGCGATGTAACCGCCGCCCGGGGCCAGGTCGGCCAATCGACGTCGCACCTCCGCCTGCACCTGGGCCACCGTGCCGCCGGGCAGCACGCGGCCGGTGTCGATGGCGCCGCAGAAACTCAAGTGGGAGCCGAACCGGCGCTTCAACCCGGCCGTGTCCGCGATGCGCCCAGCGTTGACCTGCACAGGATTGATGATATCGACGCCGATTTCCACCAGATCATCGAGCAGGGCGTAGATGTCACCGTCGGAATGGAAGAACACCTTGGCCGGGGTGTGGCGGCGGATCTCGGCCAGCATGGCAGCCTGGTGAGGTTTGATCAGGCGACGATAGGCCTGCGGCGACACCAGGGTCGACTCCTGCGTCCCCAGATCGTCGCCCGTCACTAACACGTCGATATACGGCCCCACTTCCCGCAGCAGCGCTCCCATGGCCGGCACCGCGAGGGTCCGCATGCGGTCCATCAGGGCGGTGAAGAATTCCTCGTCGGCCGCCGCGTCGGTCAGGAACGCCTCAAGGCCGCGCATAAGGTAGGCCTGCTCGAACAGCGTCAGGCCGCTGAGGAAGACCACGGCGTACCCGGCGTCCTGAATGGCACGGCAGCGTGCGGCCAGGCCGGCAAAGCGGGCTGGGTGCGTCAGATCGGGCCAGCGATAGGCGTCCAGATCCGCCCGCGAGGCAGTGGCCAGCGGCGCCTCGAGAACCTCGTAGTAGGCAACGCCCGGCCGTCGTTGCCAACGGCATCCCCAGGCATCGACCCAGTCGTCGTCGGCGGGTGGCACCATCGGCGCGGGGACCGAGGTGGCCGTCGAGGGTGCCGCGTGCGGCAGGGTTGCCGGCGGTGGCGGCCCGGCCACCATCGGGCGGCCGTCTGAGCCCAGGCGCTGCATCACTTCCTCGTCCAGCAGCGCGTACTGCAGCGGTACCGACAGCCATCGCGGTGGCAGGCCGGCCAGCCCAAGATGGGCTTTCAGTTGCTCGTACGCCGGGCCCAGCAGCGTGGTCACGCCCGAGGTGCCCAGGAACAGGGGCACCCGGTCAGGCTCGCGGTGGTCCAGCGCCGTCAGCACACGCTCGCGCGAGGTCATGGTCCTCCGTCCTTCCCGCCAAGCCTGGCCCACCTCATCCGGGCGGGGCGGCATCCCGTGGGGGTTCCGTGTCGTCGTACCCGCAGACCTGCTCGATCAGTCCCATGGTCACGGCTGCGTCGGCCAGGTCGCTGGCCGGGAACGGCGCTGGCTGGCCATGCTGCACCGAACGCAGGAAGGCCTGATCCTGGCGCCAAAGCCCGGGTTTGTACCGCTGGTCGTACGCATCCGGACCAAAGACCGTACCGTCGGCCGGGATGCGCGCCCCGAGGCCCGGCCGGCACCGCCACTGGGCGCTCAGGAAGCCGGGGTCCGAAGTCAGTGTCACACCGTGGCCGCGGACCTCGAAACGATGGCCTCCGGGCGCGCAGGTGTCGACTAGCAGGCGTCCCACGCCGCCGTTGGCCAGTCCCACCAGGGCTGCGGCACAGGTAGCGCCCGGGTCAAGCGTGGGGGACACGACGTGGTGCTGTACCGCGCTGACGTGGCAGGTCGAACCCCCGAAGAAGCGCAGCAGGTCCAGGGCGTGGACGCCGTTGGCCACCACCCAGCGATCGATCACCTCAGCCGGAAAGCTCCCGGCGGCGCGTACCAAGGCCGGGTCCTCGTGTGCCTCGACGGTAACTGAGTGCGCGCCCCCGGCCGCCTCGATCGCCTGGTGCCCCGCCAGCAGACTCGCATAGTAGCGGCGGTTGACGCCCACCATGCTGCGCACGCCGGCCGTGGCCGCCAGGGCGGCCAGGTGTTGGGTCTGCCAGGCAAAGAGACCCGCCGGCTTCTCGACGAACACCGGCACCCCGGCTCGCAGCAGGTCGGCGGCCACGGCATACACCGCCACCACCGGGACGTGGACGAAGACCACATCAGGTCGGGCCGCATCCAGCAGCTCCCAGTGATCGCGACAGCGCACCACCGGTGCCTGACCGGCATCGGCCGCCTCCCTGGCCGCCGGCGAGGGATCGGCCACACCCACCAGGCGGCACTCTGGCAGATCGCGCAGGACCTGCAGGTGGTAGCGCCCCATCTTGCCCAGTCCCACCACGCCGACCCGCAGCGGTGTTCCCACTGCGCGGAGCGAAGCCATGGCTCGTGCCTCCGAGGAAGGTGTCAGGCCGTGCGACGGGCTGGCCTGGCGGCGTCCCGGCGCTGTGCCATCGGCAGTCGGTGGCCTGGCAGTGACGCGCCCCGTGGCTGAACCCGACCACGGAGTCCACCCCCGGGGCGAGGGGGCGGGCACGCGGTGCCGGCTGCCCCTAAGCTGGGTTGATACGGGCGTGTCGGCAAACAGCAGCTGCGGGTGCGGGATACGCCCGCCCGCTGGGGTTGGGCTGGCACCGGCCCGCGCCAGGGAGCCTGGTGGCCGGGTCGGGCGTCTGGCGCGTCCCGGGCGGCGCATGGGGCGTTCGAGCCCTGTCTGCGAGCCGGTTGCCGACAACCCGGGCCATGGCGGCGCCGTGGGCACGGGCGCGCGGGGTTCGGGCGGCGGTCGGGCGCCCCGGTGTCGGCCCGTGCGGCCGGGCAGGAACCCGTCGGCCGGCCCGACGAGCGTCCTTCGGTGGCGGCGGCCCGTCGTGGGTGCGGGGCGCGTCTCCCGTGGTCTGCGGGGAACCCGTCGGCCGGCCCGACGAGCGTCCTTCGGTGGCGGCGGCCCGTCATGGGTGCGGGGCGCGTCTCCCGTGGTCTGCGGATGCGCCAGGGCGTATGCTTGGGCCGCGAGGCACTGGCCCTGTCCGTGCGGTTGACCGCGCTCTGGCCATCGCTGTAGGTTGGTGCGGTCCGGCCTGCGTCAGCGTCACCCGTGGCGGCCGTTGGCGACCGCCCAAACCGTGACATCAGGGAGACACAGATGAACTCAACGACCCATGGCCGCCCGCTGGCGGTCGCAGCCAAGGCCCGTATGACGGCTTGGCGCCAGGCCCACTTCACCGCCCAACCCGGGCAGGTGCCGTTCTCGTTCCTGCTGGATGGTCGCCCGGCGTCGCAGGCCATGGTCTCGTGGGTTGTCGTGGACAGCGGGGAAGACCACGAGCCCGGGCGCACGCGTCGCACCCTCACTTGGCGCGACCCTGCCACCGGGCTCCAGGTGCGGTGCGTGGTGGTTGAATACGAAGACTATCCGACCGTGGAATGGACGGTGTTCTTGCGCCACGACGGCGCGGCCGACAGCCCGGTGATCGAAGGCTTGCAGGCGGTCGACGCCCGGCTGGACGTGGCCCCCATCGACGGCGGCGTGCGTCTGCACCACGGCCGCGGCGGTTATGCTGAGGCCAGTGCGTACCAACCACTGGTGACGCAGTTGCAGCCGGGAGACGCGCCGGGGTTCGCGGCGGCCGGGGGACGACCCACAAACCAGGAGCTGCCCTACTTCGCCCTGGAGGGGGATGGCGAGGGGATCGTGGCCGTGATTGGGTGGCCCGGGCAGTGGTCGGCCCAGTGGCAGTGCGCCGAGGCGGGGGCCGTGCATTTTCGGGCGGGCCAGGAGCACACCCGCTTCCGCCTGCATCCTGGCGAAGAGGTGCGCACGCCCCTGGTCGTATTGCAGTTCTGGCACGGGGGTGATCGCATCGAGGCGCAGAATGTCTGGCGTCGGTGGATGAAGGCGTACGGTATGCCGAAGCCCGGCAACCAGCTGCCGGCGCCGCGCGTGTTCGGTTCCAGCTACCGCGTCTACGCCGAAATGACGCGGGCCACCGAGGCCAACCAGAAGGCCTTCCTGGACCGCTACCGCGAGGAGGGGATGTCGCTCGATTACTGGTGGATGGACGCCGGCTGGTACCCCTGCGGCGGCTCCTGGGGCCAGGTCGGAACCTGGGAAGTCGACCGCGAGCGCTTCCCTAACGGCCTGCGCGCAGTCAGTGACTACGCCCACGCCCAGGGGATCGGCACCATGCTCTGGTTCGAACCTGAGCGGGTAAGTGCCGGGTCGTGGTTGGCCACCGAACACCCCGAATGGGTCATCGGCGGGGCCGAGGGCGGTCTGCTCAACCTGGGGCTACCCGCGGCGCGGGAGTGGCTAACTGATCACGTCGATCGGTTGCTCACCCGGGAAGGCATCGACATCTACCGCCAAGACTTCAACATGGACCCCCTGGAGTATTGGCGGCGTCACGATTCACCGGACCGCCAGGGCCTGACCGAGAACCACCACGTCACCGGCTACCTGCTGTACTGGGACGAACTGCGTCGGCGCCACCCCGACATGCTGCTGGACACCTGTGCCTCCGGCGGGCGGCGCAATGACCTGGAGACGTTGCGTCGGGCCGTGCCCCTGTGGCGCACAGATTACCAATACGAGCCTGCCGGCATGCAGTGCCAGACCTACGGCATCTCATTCTGGATGCCCTTCCATGGCGGCGGCAACCTGGCCGACAGCAAGGCGGCCTACGGCGAGCCAGGGTACACCGCCGTGGAACCCTATGCCTTCTGGAGCACCTGCTACCCCAGCATCAACTGCGGCATCGACATGACCGTGCCGGAGGTGGACTACGCGGCACTCAAGGAGCTGTACGCGCAGCGCCGCCAGATGATCCAACTGCTGTACGGCGACTACTACCCGTTGACGCCCTACAGCCTGGAACAGGACGCCTGGATGGCTTGGCAGTTTGACGACCCCCAGTCCGGGATCGGTCTGGTCCAGGCTTTCCGGCGCGCCGCCAGTACCCAGGCAGAATACCGGCTCCCGCTGCGGGGCCTGGATCCGGACGTGCGCTACGCTCTGCGGACCATTGACGGCAAACCCCTCGGCCACGCCCACGGTCACCAACTGGCCCAGCCCGGCCTGCTCGTGCGGCTCGACGAGCAACCCGGTGCGGCCGTGATCCTGTACCAGGTGGAGGCCCAAGCCTGACCGGTTGGGCAGGGCAGACGGATCCCGCCGCTGGCTCGCAGAGCCCCCACGTTCGCACCCCGGCGCACCGTGGCCGGTGCACGATGCCGCAGCCGTAGGTGGTCGCGCGCCAGACCTGCAGGTCGCGCGGCCTGCCTGCGCAGGGCTCCATTGCATCGCGATTTCGTCGATGGATATTGCGGCGATTCACGTATGGCGGTATTTGTTTGACCTGAAGGGCCCTCTCGGTCGAGGCAGGTCAAACCCCCGATGGTACGGCCTGACTCGCATACGAGTCGCGGTGTGCGACCCGCGTATCCAGGCCTACAACCGCTGCCGGGCCCGGCAACGCTCCGCCGGCAACCGACCCCGCCAGACGGACCGGCGGTCTTCGCGCAGACCGGCCGCCGGGCGCCCTGAGTCCAACCAGGACAGCCTGTACACGTCCCGAGGGGCTCAGACTGCCGCCCAAGTGGTGCCGCAGGCTCAACAGACTGGTGCGTGCCTGGGCGACGGGTCCGCACCCGCTCCAGCGCCGTGTACTGTGCCCAGAACCGCCGCGGGCGGCTTCCCCGCCGTGACCGGGACAAGCGAGGCGAGCATGCACAAGGTGGAGGTAGCCCCAGGGATCTGTTGGGTCGAGGCCGCGGAAGCCGGGTTGCGCATCCTGTGCGGCTGTCCTGCAGACGCCATCAAGCACCTGATGCGCCGGGGACTGGTGCGGAGCGAGCAGCGCGATGGGGTCACCTGCGAGACGGGACCCAACGCCATCCTGCTGTCGGATGTCGCTGTACAGCGCGAGCGCTTCTGCAACCTGACCGAGTTCCCGGTGCTGCACATGCTCTACCGGCAGGGAATGATGCTTCCCGGGCACCCCAACAACACCGGGGCCCGCCCGCTCCTGCTGGGCCTGGAAGACCAGATCGCGGCGCAGATGCAGTACCTGCATCGTGGCAATTACGGACTGGTGTCCGTCGAGGAACTGATGGCCGCCGGCGTACCAGAGGCCGCGGCGCGTGAACAGATGCGCGTCAAGCTCAAGTTCGCCTTCGGTCGCATCAGGGAACCTCACGAGCTGGTGGCTGGGCTTGCCGTTGGGGAGGAGCCGGTAGAGATCCGGGGCGGCGTGCGCGTGCATCGCATCGCCCTTAACCAGTTCCTTTTCACCCACGCGCAGCAGCAGATCCAGGTCGACCTGAATCTGCCGGAGGGGCAGGATTACCCGCCTCCGTACGAACTCCCGTACCAACAGGTCCACCGTGAGTATTTCTCGGTGGTCCATTGTGGCGAAGGCGATGGGTGGGACCCGCAACGGCCCTGCATGTCCAGCCTGGTCACCTTCCAGGGCCGCATCTACCTGATCGATACGGGCCCCAATATCCGCTACACCCTGCAGGCGCTGGGCATCAGCGTCGGTGAGTTGGACGGGATCTTCCAGACCCACGCCCACGACGACCACTTCAACGGTCTGCCGTTACTGATGCGTACCGACCACCGGTTGCGCTATTTTGCCACGCCGGCGGTCCGAACCTGTGTGATGCGCAAACTCGAGGCCCTTACATCCCTGAGTCTGGGCCGGTTCGAGCAATACTTCGAGGTTCACGACCTGCGCCCCGAACGGTGGAACGACATTGACGGCCTGGAAGTCAAGCCGGTGGTTTCCCCGCATCCCGTGGAGACCACCGTGCTCTTCTTCCGAGCCCTGTGGAACCGAGGTTACCGGACCTACGCCCACCTGGCCGACCTGCCCTCCTTCGAGGGGCTGCGCCGCATGGCTACCAACGACCCCGGGGCGCCGGGCATACCGCCCGAGGCGTGCGAGCGCGTCCTGAGGGCCTACCGGACGCCCGTCGACCTGAAGAAGATCGATGTCGGCGGCGGGATGATCCACGGCAACTTCGAGGACTTCCGGGACGACCCGTCGCCACGCATCGTTCTCAGCCACACCGCCGGCCCGTTAACCAACGCCGCCAAGGAAGTGGGCAGTACCGCCGCGTTCGGCGCTGCTGATGCCCTGATCGGCACCGAACGCGACTACAGCGAGGGCGTGGCGCTTCGCTACCTCCGCGCCTTCCACCCCGAGGTCCCCGAACACGAGGTGCGCTTGCTGCTGAACTGCCCGATGGCCTCGGTTGGCCCGGGAACGATCATCGTCCGCCGGGGCGTCGCCAACCCGCAGATCCACCTGACGCTATCGGGCCTCATCGAGTTTGTCGTGCCGCAACTGGGGCTGCAGCAGGTGCTGGGTGCGGGCTCGTTGGCCGGCGAGTTGTCGGGCGTGTTGGGAACGCCGGCGCGCGGCACGTACCGGACCCTGAGTGCCGTGCGGTCGCTGCAGATCCCCAGCCACCTGTACCGTGCGTTCCTGCGGCGGAACGGGATTCTCGAGAGCACGCGACGGTTCATCGGGCTACGGCGGTTCCTGCAGGAAACCTGGCTCTTTGGCGAACGCCTGTCGTGCCCGGTCAAGAGTCGGATCGCCCTGGCATTGCGCCCGTTGGCGCTGGATTCCGGCGCGGGTTGGGAGCCGATCCGCGACCCGGGGCTGCTGCTCCTGAGTGAGGGGCAGGTCGAGTTGCATGCTTCTGGGCAACCCTTTGAGCGAGTCGGCCCGGGGGAATTCTGTGGCGAGGAACGTTTTTCCTCGGAGGGGGGACGAGGCTATGAGGTGGTGGCCACCACGCCGTCACGAGGCTACCTCGTTCCCGAGATGGTGCTCAGAGACATTCCCATCGTGCAGTGGAAACTACTGGAAACCATGGAGCGCCGGGCCCGTCGGGCCGCGCTCGACGCTAGACACGCCATGCTGCCCGCGGGCGCGGGATGAGGGTAGGCGAGTCTACGGTCCATACCGCCCGGGAACCCGGCGGGTATGGCTGTCGTCGGCGGTGCTGGCACCAGGATGCCACCGGAACCGAATGAGGTCATGATCCCCCCATGGCACAGGACCTGCGGGCCGCCATGACCACCGCCCGCAAGGTCATCGGTACCGGGTTGCACAGGACCGGCACCAGAACCTCGGGCACTTGCCTCCGGGCGCTCGCCTTCGGGCGTGCTACGCGGCGCTGGCGACTGCCTTGGCGCGAGCTGGGTTGGAGCCTGGCTCCTGCTGCGGCGCTGGCGCCGGGTCAACCGCCACCCGCGACCGAGTGCCGCCCGTCGCCGTCCCGCCCTGTCTGTACACGCCGGGTGCACGACCCCCGCTCGCCCCCCAAACAGAAAGCGCAACCCCCTGGGCCCCAGAGGATTGCGCTTCCTTTGAGATGGTAGCGGCGGAGGGAATCGAACCCCTTACCGCATGTACAGCCGGAGAAGCAGAATCCGCGCATGTCTGCGCAAAACCACAGCAGGACAGTGCGTTAGGACGATGTGACCACCACGATGATCCGCAGTCCGTGGGCACTTCCGTGCGCGTTTTGAGCATAACTTCGCGCCCAGAATGTGCACACTGCGTGCACGGAGAACTGCCGTCTGACCTGGCCGAGGTGGTCGCTGCTTGGCCGCGTCTTGGCGCGGGAGTCCGGGCGGCCATACTGGACCACGCGCGGAATGGGCGCCAGCCGGAGGCCGGGGAACCGGCCGCCGACGGCGGGCTTGAAAAGCCGGCCGGGTAGGTGCCTCGGTCGGTTGGGCACAACGCTCGGCTGCGGGAGCTCTGCGCCTCCACCCCGCGCCGCCACGAAGGGCGGCGGAGCCGTGAGCGTGTTGAGTCAGCGTCACCGGGTTCCGGCACCGGGTCCCGTGCGACGACCTGGGCCGGCGTGCCGTTGGCTCACGCCCGCCGGCTGCGCACGTGGAGAGGCGGCCGGGTCCCCCCGTGCGGTTAGTTGCGGAGGCCCGGGCCGTCCGGCGCGGTTCGCGGCGGCCACCGTTCAGGCAGACCCGGCCCGACGGCCAGGTTCGGCCGCCTCCATCCGCGCATGCTGCACCGCGCGCTCGCGACGCGGCCCCGGGACGACGGCATGTCGTCTCACGATGTCTGGAAGCTCACGGGCCGCAGGACGCCAATGACACCACGCACTGCGAACCCGTCCACCCCGGCGCCTGGACCGGGCCCCACGGGTAACGGCGGGGGAGTAGTCGGCCGGCGCGCTGCCCGGTTGACCCGCGCGCCGGCGGGAGCCAGATCCCGCGCGGGCCCAGCGGAGACCGGAAGGCCGCGCTGGGCTAAAGGCCCGTCGTTTGGGCACGTCCGCGCCCGGCGGGTGCGCAACCGCACGGCCCTGCCGCCTGGCGGCGCGGTCCGAGACCCGGGCGAGAGGGCGGCCTCGCGGCTTGGTCAACCGGACCGCCTCTGCGGGCAGTACGCCTAACCGCGCGCTAACCGGCCGCCGGCCGCCGGAAGGGGCTGGCATGCGCCACCGGATGGTACTTGACACTACCGCCCTGACCTGCGTAGTATGCGCCTGGCCACGCGGTGACAGGCGCTTCTGCCGGGTCAGAGCGGTCGGTCGCGCCCCAAGCGCTCACGCCAATGGCAGCCTTCAGCGCAATGTGCGTGCAGCCCCAGCTGCAACATGGGCGACTACGTAGAAGCTAGGCAGCGATGGGGAGCGACAGATCAACCGCGCGCCGGCGGCGGGTCGCGAGCGCGATGGGCCTCGGGATGGCCCTGGGCGGCCTGGCCGCTGCCGTGAGCCACCGGCGCGGTTCGTCGGTCCTCGGTGCTGCGAAGGCCGGGTCGGCCTCGGGGCGGCGGACACGCCCCCAACCGCAACGAGTTCCCGGGCCAGAACCAGGGGCCAAGAAGCAGGGACCCGCCCGAGCTCGCCGCGAATGCGGATGGCGGACATGACAGCGGAGGGCCATAGCATGCCGGCGACCGAAGGCGCCGCGGTTCCGCGCTACACAACGCTCGTTGCACCGGTTGTCTCGGCATATCTGTGGGACCCGCCCATTGACCCGATCGAGGTCAGGCAGGTTGGCTGTTGGGTGTGTCCACCTCGTCGGGGAGCTCCGAAATGAAGGCGAACAGCACGACGGCTCGCGTCGTGATCACGCTCATCTGGTGCAGCACCGGCGTTGGAACGGTGGGGGCGGGCGCGTCGGTCGATTACTTCCCCCTGCAACTTGGCAACCGATGGAGCTACGCTAGGGTGATTGACGTCACAGAGGTGACCACGACTGCTGGAGACACCTACCTCCTGGGCATGGGCGGCCGCGTCCTCGACCCACTCACCCTGGCGCCGCTGGCCGCCAACCCCTACGCGGACGCACCGATTGCGGCGCTCCACGACACGCAGCGGGTAGTGCCCGCGTCCGAGTTCACGTTGGTCGTGACCGAAGCGCTGCCCCTGGGCGACCGCACGTGCTACCGCATGAGCACAGGGCAACTGCTACGCAACGACGCCAGTGGCCGTCTCCTTGACTGCGGCGACGGCACGCACTCTGAGGCGATCCTCTTCGACTTCCCCCAGGCGCTGCAGACCGACATGATGTTTTCCTTCGGGGCCCTTCAGCCCTTCGACAGAGGGTGGTTTGGCTTTCCCTACCACCTTCGCCGGCCCCGGTCGCATACGCTCCTGGGGACCTTCGCGGACGTTGTCGCGTTTGGCCACACCGACGGGCACGACACGTGGAGCATTGAGTTCGCGCGCGGCGTGGGGGTCATCAGCTGCGGCGAAGGCAATGACGTGGCCAGTAGTGCCAGCGTGATCACCAGCGCGCACGTGGATGGAAAAGACCTGGATGCCACCGCCGTACAATCGACGACTTGGGGCATGCTCAAAGCTGCGGCTGACGGCCGATGAACGCCGACGCGCGGAGCGGGACCGGGTACGCACGCGCGCCATGATGGGGTCAGGAGCCAGCGTCGGACCTCTGCGACTGCCCCGTGAAGGCCAGCCCCGGCTGCCGGCCCCCCCGGCAGGCCGGGCCGCACCGCGCCCGTCGTCGGGTGGGGTGTGACCACGGGCGGCGGCCAGCAGGTCGCGGGCGGCGGCGTTCCGCTGAACGAGGTCCGGGCGCCGATGGGCCACAGGACTCGAACCTGCGCTGTGTGCGGCAGCGAGACCGGTGGCAGACAGCCCGTCAACGAACCGGGGCGGGTCGCCACAGTCTGCCGGCGGGTAGAGCGTGTGCCGTCGCGCTACGGCCGCGGGGCTGCCCGCACTGGCACGCTGGCCAGGCAGCGCCTCGGTGATGCTTGCATCGGGGGGGCGCGAGGCCCAGTCGAGAGGGCCCTGCCGCCTCGGGCTGGCACCATGGCAACCAATAGGTGTCACCGGCGAACCGCGTCCGCCAAGCGTCGGCCCAGGTACCGTGCCCGATGCCGTTGAGGTCCACCGGCGTACGTTCGTTGCCGTCGTTGCTCACAGCCGTTCCTTCTTCGTCAGGTCGCCTCGCGTCGCGCCGGTCCGCGCCCTACCCGGTCGGCAGCCCACGACGTCGACATAGTGTGCTTTGAGGTCAGCGCAGGCGGGAGCGGCTCTTCAGCCCACCCCATGGGGAATTGAGTATCGTCGTCGGGCGGTGGTGCCGAGCATCTTGGTAGCTAATTGCATGGCCACTCAGGACCGCACCAACCGGATCCAGAGCGTTGATGAATTCCGCGTAATCAGTCAGCGCGATCTCTACGGCCAACTGGGCTACGCCGTAGAACTCGAGGAGAGACGCGTAGCGACTTTCGTATACGCTTGGGTGACCCGAGAATATGAACCCGGCGTCTCTTGGACGTGAAGCAAACGCATGGATGCTGCGATAACATAGAGTGTCATCGTACACGGCCGCGATGACATAGGGTGACGGCACCGAAAAGCGAAAGAGGCACACCTCACCGGTTGGTGTCAGTTCAATAAGATCGCCATCCGCGCTCCAGCGAACTGTCTTGCCTGCCATGGCAAAGTGCGGAATGGGAGGGTAGTAATAGGGGGGGTCACTGAATACGTAATACGTGCGCTGGTTGACTACTGTGGTTCCGGTGACTGCAATCGTCAAAGAGATGGTAGCATTGAGATCTGGATGCCGCTTGTCGTAGTATTCGTGCACGTAGGTCCAGCTGTTTCCCACAGCCAACGGGAGGAAATCTTCCGGTCGGAAGCTCTGGCCTGATGCCGTGTAAGAGGCGGTCAGCAGAAAAAGGCATACGGTTGGCAGGCGCCGTCGGTGGGCCATGCCGCATCCTCCAGACTGCGATGATGAGCTGCACAGACGCACGAGATAACAGATCACAGTGCCGCACCTGGAGGCGGTCACCTCCCGTCCATCGGTTTGGACGCCCAGCAATGGTAACCACACCCACCCTGTCGCGTAAGGGTGCCGCTCCAGCGCCGCCAGCATGTCCGCTGTCGACACGCCCGAGGCTGGGCACGGTGTTGCCGAGGTCCAGGGATGGCGCATGCACCTGCTGCTGGGCAGCGAGCGCCGCGCTGTGGCCGGTCCGCCAAGGCGGTGGGCGGCGAAGGCTCGGGCTGCGGCAGATCGCCCGCAGTGGCCTGAAGGTGGACCGCGCCGTAAGCGCCAGACGGGTGCAGCGAGGCCAGGGTTCTGTTGCCCAGACCGACCGGATCAGCCCCTGGTCCGGTTGCGCCGCCCGGCCAATCGGGCCCCGTCCATACCCCACCCGACACCGCCGGCTTGGCAACGCATGTCACCGCACCACCGCCAGCCGGCGCACCAGGTTCCGCCCACCGGTAGTCAGGCGGTACAGGTAGACCCCGCTGGCCACAGCTCGGCCTTTGGCATCACAGGCATCCCATGGTACCACGTACGAACCCGCAGCCACCTGACCGTCCACCAGCCGCCGAACGACCTGACCGGCAAGGTCGTAGACCACCAACCTGAGGTCGCCGGACGCTGCGACGTCGTACCGGATCAGCGTCTGGGTGTTGAAGGGGTTGGGGTAGTTCTGGCTGAGGGCAGGCTGCCCTGGCAGCGCTCCCGCGGGTTGGGCGATCGCGGTGCCGGTAGGTGTCAGCACCAAGTCCCAGGTGCGGTCGATGGTCACCGCCACTGGGCCGGCACGCACAAGCCGCGGCGGCTGATCGAGAACCGCGCTGGCGATGACGACATGGTAGTTCCCCGGTGGCAGGTCGACAACGTATGGAGCGCCGCGCTGCCAGACCCTGGCCGTCAGGCCCTGGGTCGCGTCGTAGAACTGGAGCAGGGCGGTGACGAGGCGACCGTGTTGGTCGGTCACCCGACCGCAGAGCCGAGCCACCGGGTTCGGGGCTGGCAGGACGAGGCGAATTGGTGCCCGAGTGCCGGTGGACTGCCCGACCAGCACCCGGCCGACCGGACTGCGCACGCCGGACCATCCACCGAAGATCCACTCCTGGTAAGCGGCGACCGAGTACGAACCCGGGTCCAGGTCGAACACTGTGCGGCCATCGTTCCAGGTCAAGGCCTCGGCCACGACCGAGCCCCAGACCCAGTCCTGAGGTTGGTCTAGTCGGCCCAAGACCAGCACGTTGGCGTAGGTCGGCAGCCCGTCGGCGTCGACGACTTCGACTTCAAGCTGGGCGCCGCCGGGCGGTGACCACACCCCGGCAGCACGACCCGGCAGGGCCAACGCCCCCAAGCCGTAGGCGTGGTTCGGACGGCGGACCGAGTCGGTGGCGCGCAGCCCGTAATCACCGGGGAACAGGCGGAGGGCAACGTCGCCCTCGGGCCCGACGCCGCTCGCAGACGCCACGGCGCCGTCCACCGCGGCCGCAGTCATTCGCCAACCCGTGGCCGGGTGTCCGGCCGCGTCCCGCAGGCGGACCTCGACAGCCTCCACCGACGGCAGGCGCCAATCGAGGACCGTGTCGCCCGTGATAGTGACGGCGCCCAGGGAGCCGGTGGCAGCAGCGCTCAGCCAGGCCATCTGGTACTGCCCGGGAAGGACGGCAACCGCGTAGCCGCCGTCGCTGCCCACCCCTGTCGAGGTCGAGGCGCCGTCGGCGCGGGCCGACAGCACGAGGGTGCCCTCAGTCACCGCAGTGCGTCCGTCCGCAAGCGTCACCCGACCCTTGACCAGCGCCCCCGGTCGCACCGCGAGCACAACGGTGGTGTCTTGGCCGACCGCCAGCAGTCCCACGTTCTGGGACGGCGGGCCGACAGGTCCTGCCACAGACGTGAGGTACCAGGAGACCTGGTATGCGCCGGGCGCCACGGTCACGGTAGCCTGGGCGTTGACCAGAGGAGCCTGCGCCCGCGCTGCCAGGCCCACGGGGACCCAGTCTAACCCGCCCGTCAGGCCGGTCGGCAAGGCGGCCCCCGAAGGCATCCGCAGGTTCGCCGTGACGGTGACGCCCCGCTGCAGCCGCAGGAGGACCAGCGTATCACTCACCACCTGGATCACGCGCGCTGCCGGCACCAGGTACGGCTCCGGCACGGCCCCCGCCGTCACGATGAATGCGCCCGGCGCAACGCGGGCACTGACGCCGTCCGGTTGCTGGTGGAAACCCAGGTTCTCGTAACCGAGCATGGGGTCGCCCACCACGGACAGGGCGAGCGGTACGCCCTTGACGGGCTGGCCCGACGGATCCAGCACCTTGACGGCCAACTCCAGCCCGGGCTCCAGCACGATGTCGAGGCCCGCGTCCGCCGCCAGATCGACACGGCCGATGGTCTGCTGACCGTAGGGCAACGGCCCGCTATCTCCAGGCCGCGTGATCACCGTGTAGGGGCCCGGCAGCAGCTTCAGCCGGTACGAGCCGTCGGCGGCAGTGACCGCCACGGCCTGGACCGGAACCCGCGTCTGGAGGGCCGTCACGATGATCTGCGGCGCCGCCACTCCGGTTCGGTCGCGCACTACCCCGCTCAGGTAGTAGCACCGAGGCAGCGTCCAGTCGACGACGGTGTCTGCCTGCACCGTGAAGCTGGACGCCTGGTCCGCCCACGGAAGGTCAGCGTCCACGACGGCAGCAAGGGTGCCGCGGCCCGGCAGTTCGAACAGCTCGTAGGCGCCCTGTGCGTCGGACCGCGTGTCGGTATCTACGCAGGTGTTAGCGGCCGCGCCTGTCGGTTGATAGGTAACGCGCACGCCGGCCAGGCTCTGCCCGGCGGCCGTACGGACCGTCCCGGAAAGCCGGCGCGACGGCACGGCCGCCAGCGTCGCCGCCGCGACGTCCAGCACCGCCCCGCTGGCGTCCAGGAGCTCCAAGGTGACCTGAGCTGCTGCTGACGCCGCCAGCCCGGGCCGGAAGCGGAGGCGCGGGAACCCGGTGGGACAGGCCCCCTGACCGGAGGTTTCCTGGCCCACCGCAAGGTCGGCGACCACCACCGTGGAATCGAGCACCTCAAGCCGCGGGTCGTCCGTCCGCAGGCGGGCCCAGAGCCCGGCAGCGGGCAGGCCACCCCGGTTAGCCACCGTGAACGTGATTCTAGTAACGACGCCGGCGGCCACCACCGCGTCACGCCCGCGCAGCGAGGTCAATCGCACCTCGGGCGCCCCGGTTCGCAGTTGGGCCCGGGCCACTAGCCCGTCGAGGCGCAGGTCCGTCAGCCACACCGCCGGGCCCTGGCTCTGGCTGGACGACGAGGGGTTCGTGGCGGGCGTGAAGGCGGTGTAACGGGCACCATCGAAGGCGTCCGTGGCATCACCCAGGTTGCCGGCATGAGATGCGGTGTAGACGTCGTCGTGAGACCAGAAATCCAGGTTATCACCACCGCCCAAGGGATCCGGCCGCTGCCCGAGAGGGAACCCGGCATCGCGCCACCGGCCGTCGGCGCACTCGAGGTCAACCGTGACGCCGCTGGGTTGGTCGCTGCTGGCCGAGTCCCAGCCGACGTGCCAGATGAGCACCCCCTCAGCCGGGATGCCGCGATCGTAGTAGCTACTGGTGCGACGCCGGTATTCCAACAGGAACGACTCACGGCGGTTCAGGCCAACACGCAGAAGGTCGCCCGCCTGCCCGACCTCCGGCAGGCTGATCGTCGTCTGCTGTTGCGTCGGCTCAGTCACGCGGGCCCAACCCAACTGCATTCGTGACCAAGCCGAGAGCGCACTGGGGCCGTCGTTACCGTGCCAACCGAGCGCCCCCCAACCCATCAGGCACCACGCGCCGGCGCCCGCCGAGTCATCTTCCGGCAGACCGTCGGCCCGCACGGCAGCCAGGGCATTGTACAGGTCATCGAGGCCGAGCAAGTGGCCGTACTCGTGACACAGAGCGCCGGCGGCCTCGGTGAAGGTGCGGCCCTGCAGCACGCCGCCTTGGTAACTACTCACCACAACCGCCGTACCCCCTTGTCCTGTGTCCGCCGTGACGTAGGGAGACCGCTGTCCAAGCGACGAGATTCCGGTAGCGTCGGCGACGAAGAGCCCGGAGGGCGCGCGCGCGATGATGATGATCACCGCATCGACCACGCCATCGTCGTCGCCCGAGCCGGGCAGACCATCGGGGCCGTCGTTGTCGAACCCGGCCATATCGATGTCGCGGTCTGCCTGCTTGATGATCTCCAAAGCAAAACGCCCGAACCCACCGGTCTGGTCCGGGACGGTCGCCAGGTAGTCGGCCGCTGGGCCGGTCGACACGTAACAGCGCGGCCCCACGGCGCCTCTCACCCGCAACTGGCCCAGTGACATGGCGTCCCAGAAATGCGAGACGCTCCCCGGCACCACCGGGTCGAGCAGCAAGCCGGCCCAGAGCGGCAACGAGCCGTCCTCGTCGTCGGCAAACCGCGCGAACAGGATGAGCACATTGCGCGTGCCCCGGGTTGGACTGGCGGCGAGTTTGGCGGCTCCGGGCAAGGGAGACGGCAACTCGCCGGGTACCGACGGGATGGCCAGCTGGCCGGCGCAAACAAACCGGTCAGCGCGAAGCGGCCCGACCAAGGCCAGTACGATGGCCAACGCAATGGACAGCCGGCCCACGCCCCCGGCGCCGTCGGTCCGCGAGACACGTTGGCCGGCGGTAACGCGTACCGCGACCATCAAGTTCATCCCAGTCTCCGGCTCGCGAATGGTGGACGCGTCGATGTCGGGCCATGCCATCGCGCGCCACACGAGACCATGGGCCGAATGGTAAGCAAGACCATCCAGCGGGGCCCGACGGCGGCCAACCTGAAGGAGGCCGCCTCGCCAGGTAAAAGGCTGGAACCGAGCAGGAGTTCCAGCCAGGTGAGCCGTTGGGGGCGGCCGGTCGCGTCGACATCCGCGGCCACCTCGGCGCTGGCGACCAACTGGGCTTGCTCGGAGAGCGGTTCGGGCCCCGGTACTCGCAGGACCATCGCCCTGCGCTGGCCAGTGGCCACTACCCAGCGAGCCCGTCTGAATCAGAGCTTGGGGCCACCGCCTGCGCGACTCCCCGGCGCGGACCGGCCCACGGTGAATATAACATGGCGGCAGTGGCGCCCGCCGGGAATGCCGGGCCGTCGTGATCACGAACCAGAATCTGGCGGACTGCCCAGGACCGGAGTCGCGCCTAACGGCGCCGGCAGAGTTGGCGCGAACGGTACGGGAGGTGTTCGTGGTCAGTGGGTGAACCAGGCTGGGAGGAGGTCGGGGGCCGCACCAACGCAGCGCGATCGCGCCCGGATGGCCGCGCGAAGGCAGATAGCCCGCCACGCCCGCCCTGCATGCTCTGCGCGGCGCCGAGACCCAAACGCTGCCGCATCAGCCTGCCCAGTTGCACGCGGCCGCGTGCACGCACGTGCGCTTGCGGATCCTCGCCAAGTCGCCACAGGCGGACGCTGCGAAGGCCTTTCGTCCTAAGGTCGCTGGCGACGCTGCGTCTGGCGTACTCAGCCTGCCTCCTCTGCAGGGGCATGGGCGGGACGGGCACGGAGGCGCCGGCGATTGGGCGGCAAGCCGGCGCGCGCCGCCTCGTCGTGCCACCGATGGCGGCCTTGCTGCGTTTCGCTAGCCCGGTTGCGGGTAGCCGCCGCCAGCTCCCGCATCGTCTCGCTTCTGCGATACGTATGGTCGGCCGCCCCCTCCGCCATCGCCGGCGGCGCTGCCGGCTACGGCAGGGCGGCCTGCGCCTGCGCCAAGCGCCCCGACAGCGTACCCGCATCGGCAGCATGGCCCCGGTGTACGGCCATGGCCACCACCACATCAGTCTCCACGCCGACAGCGCGCCATGGAACGAAGCGCATCGCCCCCAACGGGCTGCTAACCCAGGGGCTGCGGCCGCCCTGACCCGGCCTGTCACCGTGCGAGCGACACCTTGCGCACGATTGGTTGGCCTGCGCCGGTCAGCCTGCACAGGTAGACGCCAGACGCCAGGTCGCGGCCATCCCTTGCCGCGTCCCACACGACGGCGTGATTCCCGGCTGGATACGCGCCCTGCGCCAACGTCGTGACGAGCTGCCCGGTCACGTCGAAGACCTGCAGCGCGATGCGCGCCGGCGCGTCGAGAGCGAACCGCACCTCCACTTGCTGGTTGAACGGGTTCGGGCTCACGCGTAGCCGCTCAATCAAAAGAGCGCCTGTTGGCCCGGAACCGTTCCGAACGGCCGTCGGAATGTCACTGCCTGCCCAGCATGCAACTCCATGCATGGGGTCGCCGGTCAGCCACAGGTTACCGTGTGCGTCGGCCGACACCGACAGAGGGACGATGTTGGCGAGCGTGATCGCTGCCAACTCCCGCTCACCCGCAAGAAAGCCGACCTCATTTGTGACACCGCCGCAGAACCAGAGCCGTCCCGCTGGGTCTTCGGACATGCTGCGCGCCTGGGAGAAGAATGGATCATCGCAGACCTGCCACCCACCCCCGTCACAGACAGCGAGGCCGTACTCGGTGCAAACCAGCAGGCGGTTCTTGCCGTCGACGTAGAGCCCGTACGTATTCTCGATGATGCGCGGTGAAGGTAGGTCATGGAGCACCCACTGGCGGCCGTCGAACGATGCCAGGTTGTAGGTGGAACCGCTGCTGAACTCACTGTAAGTGCACCCGATCCAGGCCACCCCCGCCTTGTCTACCGTTACCCTCCCTATCGTCAGGCGTGGTGAGCCGGGCATCCCATCTTCCGGACCGTAGCGCCACCAGGACTCCCCGTCGAAGCGGAATGCCGACATCCACCCGCCTGTGGCCCATATGTCACCGGTCGGGGCGACAGCAATGCTCCTGCAGCCGCCCGGTATGCGGTAGTGCGTCCAGCGCCGGCCATTGAAGTGCGTGACTCCGTTCGCCCCGCTCGCCCATGCACCGCCGCGACTGTCCACGGTAACGTCGGAGAACGCCTCGTCTGCAAGGCCCTCGGAGCGAGTGAAGCCGACCCAGCCTTGCCCATCGAATCGCGAAATGCCCGTCAGGCAGGCCGCCCAGAGATTGCCCTGCGAGTCCGCGGCCAATGCCTGCAGCTGGCCAGAAACCACCCCTGGCGTGGGCCGGCCAAGGACGTCTTCGGCCACAACCGACACAACATCGGTTGCCCGCACTCCGCGTCCCGTTCCGCTCACAATTGATGGTACTTCCACGGCACGCCAAGGCGCCACCTGCCTGAAAGCCAGGCTCGGCCGGAGATCAACTGATGGTCCGTCAACGGTGTACAGGGTCCAGAAGGCGTCATCGCCAGCCCGGATTGGCGAGCCCAGCGACAGGCAGCAGGCGGATACAATCGCCCCGACGCATCGGCGGCCGACGTGAACATGCCCCCAAGCTGAACCGTGCATCGCGCACCGCCTTTCGCTCCTGGGTTACCCCGTCGTCCGGTTGGTTGACAACCGCGAACGCCTCACCCGTCAACCGACCGGACAACGACCACGCTGAGGAACCATCGCGGCCCATGTCGTCAACCTAGCGGCGCAAGGGACGGGCGACAAGCATTTTTCGGGGCCGCTCCACCTGGCGGTCAGGCCGTAGACAGCGTCTTCGCGTGCCTGCCGTTGGGCGTCGGTCCCGCCGTCGCGCAGGCGCGCCACTTGCCACCCAAACGTCGCGTCGCACTGCTGGAGCACGGCGACCGTGTGGGCTTAGGTGTCAGACCAGGGTCGCGGTCCCGCGGACCGCGCAGTATCTCCAACCAGGGGCCCTCGGCCCGATGCCGGTATAACCCTGTGAAGCCGTGCGCGGGCCAGCCGGTGCTTCGTGATCGCGAGGGTCGGTCGCCGGGGCGCGGAAGGTTACGGCGGCGCACTCCTCCGGCGCCCCACCGCGCTACCTGCCCCGTTCCGCCTCCAACTGCTCGACGCGCAGCCGCAGGTCCGCACTGGCGTCCAGCAGGTGCTTCGTCACGACGATGAGCGCGGCCAACTCGTCGTCACCCGCCAACGTGCGCAGGTCAGCGTCGCGCGGTCTGAGCAACCGGGCCACCGGGTAGAATTCCCCGGCCATGACCGAGGCGTGTTCGCGGGCCGCTGCCGCCGAATCGCCGGTCACCGACTCCCGGTACTTCCACCGGCGTGGGAACGGCATGGCGTCGAACGCGGCGACGATCGAGTCCACCGGTACCGCGGCAAACGCCGTCTTCATGTCTTCCGAGCTGGAGTTGGCGAAGGCGGTCTCGCCGGCGTCGATCTCGGAGTAGGTGGCGCCGTTGGTCAAGCGGAGCATGTGGCCGTTGGCTGCCGTGTCGGTGGCCGCCACCCCGACGACCGCCCGGCCGATGACCCGAAACCGGTGGTTGGCCGTGACCGATGAGTCGTCGTTGACCTCGAACAGCTTGGAGGTACCGTAGTTGACCACCAGCGGTTCGGCCGGGGCGACGTTGCCGATGCTGACGTTGTTGGCCTTGATCTTCAGACCGTTGGTGGCGTCGGTGTCGAGCCGGATGTAGTCGCCCGGCGAGTCCCACTGCAGGTGCCCGTAGAGCCCGGCGGTCGAGGCATCCCCGAAGATGACGCGGACGCTGCCGCCGTTGTTGTAGAGCTTGATGCCGTTGGTGCAGCGGATCTGCTGCTGGAAATTGGCGTCGCCGGCGAACCGGCTGGTGCCGGTCACGGTGAAAGTCGAGTCGGCGGCGTTGGCGCCGACGGCGAGCTTATTGCTGAAGCGCCACAGGCCCGTGGGCACGACCGCCGAGGCGTCCTCCACCGTGTCCCGCACTGCGTCGCGTAGGGTCGTGTTCAGGGTCGTGTGCTGGGCGGTGTGGAGGCTGTCGACGTAGGTCTTGCTGATGCCGCCGCCGACCGTGCCGTAGAGCGAGTCCACGTAGGTCCTGGTGACGTTGCCGTTGAGGGAGATAGCGCCGACGAGGCTGTCGGCATAGGCCTTGGTGACGGCATCGGTGGCGGTGTCGGGTCGGGCGACGCCGCGCACGCGGCCCGTGCGCGTGAGCAGCAAGCCGGCCGGGCCGACGCGCAGGCTGTCGTAGGCCAGGAAGGTGTACTGGGCCTTCAGCGCCTGGGCGGTGCGCTCGACCCAGTTGGCAAAGCCGTCGGAGTTCCAGGGGAGGCTGCCGCCCCACCGCGTGGCCACCGAGTCGACGAACATCCACTGGAAGTCGTGGTACTTGCGGTAGCGCAAGGCGTTGCGCATCAGCTGTTCGTAGGTCGAGTCGCGCAGGGAGGTGTGGGCGATAGCCGCCTTGCGGTGCGGGTTGATCTCCAGTAGCGAGTTGGTGTCGGCGATGGCGTATTTGCCTTCGATGACGGCCGACTGGTCGAACTTGTTGGTCTCCCGGGCGATCAGCATGTCGAAGATGCCGTTCTCGTAGTAGGCATCGTTCTGCTGGTAGCTTCCCGGGTTACCGATGGTGCACAGGCCCTTGGCATTGGCGTAGTTGGTGACCGTGTCAAGGCAGGCCATGGCCCGGGGTCCGTTGATGGTACCTTCGCCGGTGGGCCAGGTAGCGCTGATGGTGGTCGTGTAGTAGGGCACCTCGTCGAAGAAGACACCGTCGACCTCCGGGTACAGGGCCAGGGTCGTGTCGATGGCGGCCACCATCTGCGCTGCGTTGCGGCCCCAAGTCACCGTCGAGGAGTGGTACCAGACGGTGTAGCCGGTGGTGTTGTACATGAGCACGGCGGCACCCGAGCCGTGGAGCCACCGGATGGCGGTCTCGACCTCGTTGTCGGTCGCGGTTCCGGGGCCGTTTTCGGGATTGACGATGCAGTAGAACTGCAGCTCTGGGTGCCGTTTGATGGCATCGCACAGCTTGCGGAACCACCAGTTCGGGTTGGTGCGGTTGGGGCCGTAGCCGGTGCCGGAGGAGTCGGCGTTGAACTCGAGGTCGCGGTAGATGGGGATGACCATGCCCAACGCGCGGCTGCGGGCCGCCAGGCCGGCGTGGCGCAGGGCGTCGTTGCGCTTGAGGTAGTGGGTGGTGTTCGGCAGGCCGAGGGCCGAGGTGTCGGTGCGGGTGATGTCGGCCTTGAGGCTGTAGGTGACGCGGGCACTGACCGCGTGCAGGGGCGCGGCCATGAGCAGCACCGCGAGCAGCAGGCGTAGCGGTCGTCGCATCTTATCCCTCCACGACGGCGTTGCCGTCGGTTTCGCTGGTTGGGTCGCTGCCGTGCTTGTGGCGGTAGACCTGGTTGGTCTCGTCGTACCATCGTCGGAGCGTGCCACTGCGCTCGGGGTTGCGCCAGCTGGCGGCAGCGCCCGCGGCGCCCGTGGT
This sequence comes from uncultured Gemmatimonadota bacterium, assembly GCA_903893785.1. Lineage (GTDB taxonomy): Bacteria > Latescibacterota > UBA2968 > UBA8231 > UBA8231 > CAITNQ01. The sequence continues at coordinate 3,381 of CAITNQ010000058.1, read as the reverse complement.
GGCGGTGTCTACGGTTACAGGCATGGGGTCCTCCTCGTAGGGCGACGGGTGCTCACAGGGCGACGTAGTAGATGTCCGCCCCGTCGTTGGCGTACTCGGCGGCGACGTAGACGGCGGACAGATCGACACCGCGCACTAGCGGCGGATCGGCGGCGATGGCGATGGCCTGGCCCGGGCGCAGGCCCTTGACCGTGGCCGCGCTGACGGTGGGTCCGCCGACAAACAGGCGCCCGACGTTGGTGTCCCACGGCAGGAGGGTGACGGAGGTGACCGGCAGCGACGTCAGAGACGCGGGCTGCCGCGTGCCGGCGATGGCGATGGTGACCTGGGTCGACTGGAAGCTGCTCACGTGGTGGGTCTCCTGTGTGGGGTGCGTCACTTGGCGCCGATGGCGGCGAGCAGCACCTCGATGGCGGCGACTTTGGCGTCGAGCGCGGCGAGGCGGGAGCGCAGGCTGTCGTCGGTGCAGGCGAGCTGCCGGATGGCTCCCATGGTCAACCCGGCGGCGGCCAGTAGGTCGATGTAGGGTTTGCCGTCAGGGTCGAGCACGGGATCGCCGCGTCGATGGTGCACGATGGTGGTGTCGGCGTCGACGACGACGGTGGCGTAGCGCGGGGCGACAAGGGTGTCACGGATGCTGCGGGTTGCGTGTATCGGGGTGGCGTCGACAGCGACGACGCGGCGTTCGGTGATGGCGTTGGCCAGGACGGTGTCGGTTCGATCCACCTGGTGACGGCCCAGTATCTCCTGGGGCAGGGTGTTGTCGTCGACCAGGGCGGCCCCGGTGACCGGGTCGACGGCCTTCGAGGGTCGGATGGCTCGGATGAGCGCGACGTCGTCGCGGTCGTCGTAGTGCGGCATATCGCCGACGTTGAGGGTGTGCGAGGCGTATATCTCGTGCCACCTGTAGGTCCCTGATCCCAGGTCGGTGTCGGCGCTGGTCATGGGGAAGACGGGGCCTTGGAACCAATGGGAGGCGGCGCCGTACCAGGCGCGTCCTGGGGCGGACAATGAGGTAACCTTGTACGTCCCTGCGTCCCATGCGGTGATGCTGACGCGGGAGCCACTGGCGCCGATGTCGATGGCGTTCACCGTGGCTTTGCCGGACAACAGCATGCCGCCGGAGGCACTGATGCCACCGCCGACGCTGACGACCGAGTCGGGGTACCCGGGGGTCAGGAAGCCCCAGCGTCCGAGCGTGTCGGCGATGGTGTAGCCGTGGGGCGCGCCGTAGGCCGCCCCGGTGGGCCCGTTGCCCCAGTGGTACATGCGGAAGTTGAGCGGGTTGGCGCCGGAGTAGACCTCGGTCTTGAAGCCGATGCCGGCGCGTGCCCTTGCCGTCTGACGGCGGTTGACGGTCCAGTAGGCGGTGCCGTTGGCGTCGGTGGCCACCATGGCCACGTTGCTGTCGGCGCCGACGACGAAGACGCCTTGGGCCTTCAGGCTATCGCCGCTCATCACCTGGATACCCCGGTTGGCGCCCGCCGGCGTCTTGGGCGTCCACTCGTTGCTGGCGCGGGCGGGGGAACCGGCCAGACACAGCGCCGCCATGGCCAACGGCAGTGCCCACGAGGTCTTGGGTTGCATGTGCGTCCTCCTGGTTAACCGAGCGTGAGCGGCACGCCATCGGTCTTGGCAGCCGGGGTGACGGCGGCTGCCGAGGTGCCGGTCAACGTGCGCCAGACGATGTTGGCGGGGTCGGTGTCGTCGAGCCACAGCGATCCGAAGCGGTTGCCGGCCGCCTTGAAGATCACCGGGTCGGAGTAGGTGGCTCGGTGGTAGCCGTCGCCGGTGGCTGGGTCCAGGTCGTGGCCGACGTCCCCCTGCGCCTGCAGCCAGGCGATGGAGTCGGCCGCCTGGTTGTAGTCGGTGGCTTTGGTGTAGTCGCCGACGCTGACCGACAGTCCGGTATAGAAAGCCATGGGTCAGCCCCCGTTGGTGTGCGGCGCACCGCGGTCGTCGGACAGGGTGGCGGCGAAGGCCATGATCTCCATCTCGAGTTGCTGGATGCGCTCCTGGAGGCCTTCGGCGCGGGCCATCGCCAACATCGCCTGGCCGGTGAGGCGCCGACGTTGGGCGGGGGTCAGGTCGCGGGTCGCGTCGTCGGTTGCCGGGAGTTGCGCGTCGTCGGTCAGGCGGCCCCAGCGATCGGCGGCGTCTGCGTCGTGGATGACCATCAGAGCCTGTGACTCCCGAATGGCGACCGTCCGTTCGAGGATCTCGCGGCGCACTTTGAGCAGCCGCATGTCGCGGTCGAAACGCGGCTGATCACCCTGGTAGCTGGCGGGTATGGCGGGCACCACCCGGCGGTGGATGGCCATCGCGGCCACGGGGCTGAGATGGGTATCCGGCGTGCCGTGCTGTTGACGGTCGGCCGCCATGTCACAGCCACCGGTAGCGCTGCGAAGCGGCGTCTGGACTTGCGGAGGAGTCGGCGTAACCGTTGCCATCGGACCAGAATCCTTTCTGCGTGCGCTGGGCGGGGGTTGCCGTCAGCCAAGTCACCGTGTCGTCCTCGGTCCAGGTGCCCGTTGTCAGGCGCCACAGGTTCCAGGCGACGACCGAGACCGACCAGGTGGACGGGTCGCTCTCTATCTGCCGCACCTGGAAGCGCACGCCGGTGCCATCGCCCTGGTCGTACTTGGAGTAGACGACCTCGATCTGGTCGGCCGGCTCGGTGGCCATGGCGATCGGGCCGACGGCCAGCGAGACCAGCTCGAGGTCGCCGGAGAAGGCATAGGCCTCGGTGTCAGCCCGGTCGCGAGCCCCTTGGGCGAGGTAGCGCCAGGGCATCTCGAGCGTGCGGCGGACGCGGATGCCCTTGGTGGCGATGGCGACCAGGTCCTCGGCGATGTAACGGCCGGTGTAGCGTCCGGCCACGGGGTCCCATTCGTACGATGCCGCAACTTCGTTGGCGTAGACGGTGTCGGGGTTGCGGGCCACGGAGAAGACCCGGCGCGGGCCTTGGCCGTCGGTCAGCAGGTCGCCTTCGGTGATGGCGGTGACGGACGCGCTCGGCACGACACCGCGGTACCGGGGCGAGTACGCACCGCCGGCGACGGTCAGGTCGGCGAAGGTATCGCGCAGGAGTTGGGCGATCAGTTCGTCGGACGAAACCTGTTGGCCACCGATCCAACGACGGACGCGGTCGGCCGAGGACAGGCGGCCTCCCCACTCGATCAGCGCGGCATCGTCGACCGCCGACGGGTCGACCCCCAGGTGCAGGACGATCAGGTCGCGGAAGACGTCCGGGGCCGTCGCCAGCAGTTGACCGCCCGAGGTGGCGTCGTCGGTGGCCCCTTGGCAGTGGACGGTGACCGTGTCCGTGCCAGGCGTGTAGGCGACGTTGAGCACAAACTCGCCGTCGTCCAGGTCGGCGGT
>CAITNQ010000057.1 GCA_903893785.1 uncultured Gemmatimonadota bacterium | reverse complement strand
TCTTGAGCGACGGCGCGGTCGCCGGCCGCCGCGGGGTGTCGTTCGGCGCGGCTCGGGCCATGGTGGCAGACCAGACGCGGTGGCTGCCCCTGTCGGTTGACGCCCAACGCGCGGGGTCGCGCTGGGGCTTCGGCTGGCGGTTGGGCTGGGCTGATCTCAGCTCACTCGCCTCCTTCTCCCATGCTGGCGCCACCGGTACGCTGGTGGGCGCCGATCCCGATACCGGCTTGGCTGGAGTGGTGTTGACTGCCTGCCCGGCCGCGCCTGTGCACCTGGCCGCCAACGCTATCCACAGCACGGCCGCTTGAGCGGCCGCAACCCGGGAGTGCCGATGACGCCACCGGCGTACCGCGTGCGGGCTGTCCACTGCGACCATCGGGCGGATTCATCCGAGATCGAGCGCGCCATCCGTCGTGCCACGGATCCGCTGGCGGCTACCTGGGAGCGCCTGGCCCGGGCCCGTAAGGTAGTAGTCAAGTTCAACATGATGAAGCGGCGGGAGGCCATCCACTACCACGCCGGTCGACGCCGAGAGTTGGTTGACGATCCGGTGGCCCACGCCGTGTTGCGCCTGCTGCGTGAGCGCACCTCGGCCCGCCTGGTGGCCACCGACACGTTCCCGTACGGAAACGGAGCGCGGGTACCCGACGACCACAACTACCAGTCGCTGCTGCGCCAATACGACGTGGAGTTCGTCGACTCGAGCTTGCCGCCGTTTGCCGACCACCGGGTGCCTGGTGGTGGGTGCATGTTCGGCCAGTACCGGCTCAACGCGGTCTTCGCCGATGCCGACGAAGTCGTATCAGTGGCCAAGCTCAAGAATCACGCCTTCATGGGCGTGACCCTGACGACCAAGAACCTGTTCGGTCTGCCGCCGATGATCCCGCCGGACGGCCGCACACGGTCTTACTATCACCATCTCATCCGGCTTTCGTACGTGCTGTCCGACCTGGCGATGATCGCTCGGCCCTGCCTGAACATCATCGAGGCCCTGGTGGGGCAGTCGGGCCGCGAATGGGGTGGCGAGGGGCGGGTCACTGATGCCTTGGTGGCCGGCGACCACCCGATCGCCACCGACGCCTGCGGGACCTGGCTGATGGGGCACAGTCCCGAGGCGGATTGGCCGGCGCCGCCTTTCCGGCGCGACCGGAACCATTTGCTGATCGCGGCGCAGCGCGGCTTCGGGACGGTCGACCTGCGGCAGATCGATTTCACCAGTGAGGTAGCGGCGCCTCTGGCGGCCTTCGATTCGGATGCCACGGATCCTGGTGAGATGGTCGACAGCTGGCGGCGTACGGCCTGTGAACAGGCGCTGTTCTACGAGCGCCACCGCGACGAGTTCGTGGACCGGTACGCGGGCGAGTTCATCTACCTGCAAGATGGCGAAGTGGTGTGGCACGGTCCTGACCCGACCAACCTGGCCAGCCGCCGGCAACTGAGCGGCGATCGCCGCCACAGCGCTCTGTGGCTCAAGCTGGTCGATCCCGAGGAGCGCGAAGCCGAGCGCTTTGGCGCCTACCGGGAGTGTTTGGACCTGATGCGCGCCTGATCCGGGCAGCGCCGGGGCTGCTGGCCCCTGCCGGCCGCGGCGTGCGGCAGGCCATTGACACGAGGAGGACGGGAACATGATCCGCGGAGACCGTGAGCTGTTCGTGGTGGGCGACCGGGTGCTGATTCGGCTCGATGACGCCGAGGAGCGCACCGAAGTGGGGCTGTACCTGCCGCCTACGGCCTTGGAGAAGGAGAACTGCATGACTGGCGTCATCGAGGAGGTGGGGCCGGGTATCGCTCTGCCACCCAAGTTCGATGACGATGACGTGCCGTGGAAAGAGGGCGAAGACCCGCAGATGCGCTACATCCCGCTGCAGGCGCGCCGAGGCGATCGGGCCATCTTCCTGCGCAAGGATTCGGTTGAGATAAAGTTCGAAAACGAACGCTTCGTGGTCGTGCCCCACGCGTCGATTCTGGTGATCGTGCGGGGGATGACCGCGCCGCTGCACGACCTGTCAGATCTGGACCTGGACGAACCCAAGTAAGGTCGCGGGCCAGATCGCCGAAGGGTTCCATCGGGGGGGGCTGCCGGCGAGTCTGGCGCGGCTTCGATCCGTCGGGGGATCCACCGACGCGGCCGCCAAACGGGAGGGGCGCTCGGTTTCGCGTGAGGCCGGCCGGGTTCAGTGATCTGCCGGGGAGGCGCCCGCGGTGGTCAACACGACCTGTACTGCCATAGTGCCTTCGCGGGTGCGCTCCAGCGAGAACTCGACGCGATCTCCCTGCTCCAGGGGAACCGCCGCCTGAAGTTGGGAGTGGTGTACCACCACGTCATCGCCGCCCCCGTCAATGGCGATGAAGCCGTAGCCCAGCCGCCGGTTGTACCACTTGACAGTCCCGGTCATGCGTGGTCCTCGTGGCGGCCAGTGCCGCCGGTAGCCGCGGGGTCAGGGGCGCGGCCCGACGCTTGTAGTCGGCCCGGCCAGCGGCGTGCCGGTGGCCGTGGGGGCCTCACCTGGGCGGCGATGGCCTGCCGCGCCGCCGGTCCTTCGTCCGGTCCGGTCCCGGGGATGGATGACACCGTCCCCTGACAGAGTGTACGCATGGCCGGGCGCTGGCGTCCAGCCGGACCGGCGGCCACCAGGCGGGTGCCGGGGCTGGCGGCGGTGACCCGGACCAGGGCCCGGCCAGCCGAACCCGGGAACGGGCCGTGCCTGGTGA
>CAITNQ010000056.1 GCA_903893785.1 uncultured Gemmatimonadota bacterium | reverse complement strand
TCCCGCCTGTACCCCCGTTCGGTCTGCCCGTCGCGCGTGGGCCCACGTGGGTGCCGCACGGCTCGACAGGAAGACCCGGGCGTCAGCCAGGGAGGTGCGTCGTGAACGTTTTGGTCACCTCCCGCCTGTACCCCAGTTCGGCCTGCCCGTCGCGCGGCACCTTCGTGCATCACCAGGTGCGCTTCCTGCGTGAACACTGCCAGGTCGCCGTTGTCTGTCCCACTCCCTGGTGCCCACCGTTACCGGGTGCCGGCCGCTGGCGCACCTATGGCCGGGTGCCCGCCGGCGAGACCCTGGACGGTGTGGCCATCCGCTACCCGCGCTACCTCTCCCTGCCGCGGCGGTGGGGCTACGACACGGTCTGGCGGCGTTACTTGGCGGCTCTGACCCGCGTCGCGTCGCCCGTTCCCGACCTGATCCACGCCCACCTGGCCTACCCTGACGGGTTTGCCGCCGTGCAGTTGGGGCGGCGCTGGCACCGGCCCGTGGTCGTATCGGTTCACGGTCACGACGTACGCGAGTTGCCGGCGGTCCGGCCTTCCTGGCGCCAGCTGGTCAGCGCCGCACTGCAGGGCGCCGATGCCGTGGTGGTGAGTAGCGACGACATTCGCCAGCGCGTGCTCGCCTTGGGGGTGGCGCCGCAGCGCCTGGCCTATGTGCCCCAGGGCGTGGATTGCGCTCTGTTCCGGCCGGCCGCGCCCGGTCGGCTACCGGGCGCAGACGGGTGGCGCCTGCTCTACCTGGGGCGCCTCGACGCCCGCAAAGGGCTGAGTGAACTGCTGGCCGCAGCGGCGCTCCTGCGGCAGGCCGGGCGCGTGTTCCGGCTGCGCCTGGTGGGCGGCAGTCCGGTGAGTGGCACGGGCGCGGAGTTCGCCCGCCAGGCCCGGGACCTGGGATTGGCTGACGTGGTGGACATCTGTGGCGAGGTCCCGTGGGATCAGGTGCCGGCCCAGGTCGCCCAGGCCGACGTGCTCGTGCTGCCCAGTCACTACGACAGTTTCGGCATTGTGCTGATCGAAGCGATGGCCTGCGGCGTGCCCGTGGTGGCGACGCGCTGCGGCGGGCCCGAACAGCTGGTGCCGCCTGAGGCGGGCGAACTGGTGCCGGTCGGCGATCCGCCGGCCTTGGCCGCAGGTTTGGCGGCGGTGCTGGACCGGTACTCCACCTTTGACCGCGCCGCCATCCGGCGTCACGTTGAGGCCCGGTACGACTACCGGGCGTTGGCTCGCCGCCTGTGTGCTGTGTACCAGGCAGTGATGGCAGGTACCCCCGTCGACAGCGCTACCTGAGCCTAGACCAGCCCCTTGGCTTTGATCGTGCCCGGCGGCACACCGATCCGGTCATACAGCGCCAGCAGGCGTTCGCCCTGGCTTTCCCAGGTGTAGCGCTCGCGGGCGGCCCGACGACCCCGGCGGCCCATGTCCGCGGCCTGCTCCGGGTTCTCGGCCAGCCAGCGGGCCGCCGCCGCAGCCGCCGCCGGGTCATCCGGGTCCACGCACAATCCGCATCCCTCGCCTTCCACCAGGTCACGCAGCGCCGGCAGGTCGCTAGCGATGATCGGCAGGCCGTACGCCATGTATTCGAAGACCTTCGTCAGTTCCTTGCGCGCCGTGTGCGCCCGGCGCGGGAACACGGCCAGTCCGGCGGTCCACTGCTCGGCCAGGTAGCAGGCGTCGATGCGCGCATGGGGCACTAGGTAGCCGATGCCTTCCAGGTGCAGACGAGCCGCGCCGGGGCCCACCGAACGCTGCAGCGCAGCGGCCAGTTCTTGGCTGCAGCGACCCACCAGGAACACCTCGGCGTTCGGCAGACGCGTGAGCAGCGAAGCGTGCTCGAACGCCCCGCGGTAGTCCTTGACATTGCCCGTGTAGAGCAGCCGAATGCCGGGCAGGCGCGGCCGGGCGGCCAACTCGGCGTCGGAAACGGCCGGCAGGCGCACGTAGTTAAGCACCGTGGTGGCGGTGGGGAAGCGCTCCAGGTAGTAGCGCTCCGCGGCCACCAGGGCGAAACGGCGGCTGCACCATCCCTCGACGCAGGCCAGCGTGCGGCTCAGGCGCGGCCGCCACGCGGGCGGCAGGTACTCGCGCTCCAGCAGCGCGGTGGCATAGTCCTCATGGATGTCATAGACCACGCGGCGGCCCAGCAGGCGCAGGAGCAGCCCCGCCGGAATGAGCTCCGGGTCGTGAAAATGGAACACCGCCGGCTTTTCGCGCCAGGCGGCTGCCAACACGCGCAGCACGCCCAGTGACATGCGCCACAGGCGGCCTGCGGGCCACGAAACATGACGTACTGTGACCCCGGGCGCCGGCTCGCCGCTGGCGGATCCGGCCACCACCACCACCTCATGGCCGGCGTTGGCCAGGGTGCGGCACTCGCGGTCCATGATTCGGTTGTCAAAAGGCGAGTGGACCGTGGTCAGGTGGGCGACGCGGGCCATGGGCAGCGGGATCCCCCGGGGAAAGGCTGGTCAGCAGTGGCGCCGGTCAGGTCCTCATGGCCACGGCCTCGGCGCCCTGCCGCGGCGGGCGGTAGCCCCCGACAGGTGCCCACCGGGCCCGCCGGGCGCCCGAGAGCCTTGGTTGGCAGCGCGCCCGCACGGCGCCGGGGCGCGACTGGGGCGGGCGGGACCGGATTGGGTGTCAGGCCAATATAGCGGCCGGTGCCGACGCGTGGAAGGCGGCGCACCGACCCGGCGCAGTGGGCGGTCAGCGCCGCGCGTGCGGGGTCACCCTTGCCGGAGGCCACCCTCTGGGCGAATTTCAACGGTTCCCGTCGATCCGGCCTGGCCGGCCGCCGATGGCCGCGCTGGCCGGGTCTGACCTGGCGCGCGGTCAGGCGCCGTTCGGACGGACAGGCGACCCGCTCCGCTCCGCTAACCCGGTCCCTTCATGTCATCCGTCCGGCGCGCGCTACTCTTCCTGGTCAGCGACCTGGTGGCTGCCAGCACGGCTTCGGTGCTGTTCCTGTGGATGAAGCACGTGGGCGGCCGGCTGGAATCGGTGCACGCGGCCTGGTTCCGCCTGATGCCCCAGGCCGCCAATGGGCCGTCCTTCACCTTCGTCCTGCGCCACTACCTGCCCGACGCCCTGCCGGCGATCAGCACAGCCTGGGTAGTCCTGTTCCTCTTCTATGGCCTGTACCGCTCCACCCAGTCGCTGTCGCGCTTCGACGAAGTCCTGGATGTGGTTAAGGTTGTCACCCTGGGTACCGGGCTGGTGTTCGTGGCCACCTTCGACCCCGCCCGTCCGTTCGGGCTGTCGCGCGCCCTGATGTTGTCCTATTGGGCGTCGATGGTCGTACTGGTGGCGGGCGGGCGCGTGCTGGTGCGCAGCTTCGAACGGCAGCTGCTCATCCGCGGCATCGGTCGACGCCACACGGTCGTGGTGGGCGTCGATGGCCGCGGGACTCGACTGCTGGCGCACCTGCGTTCATCGCCGGCGCTGGGGTACGAGGTGGTCGGTCTGGTCCGGGCTCGCCAGGACCAGGTGCGGACCGAGGTAGATGGCCTGGCCGTGCTTGGGGGCGTGGCCGACCTGCCGCGGATCATCGCGGACCACCACGTGGAGGTGGTCCTCATCGCACTGCAGTCAAACTCGCACGAGGAGGTACTCGAGATCGTCAACGCTGTCGAGGGGCAGCCCGTGTCGTTCAGCATCACCCCTGATCTCTACGATATCGTGACCGGGCACGTGCGCACGCAGCAGATCTATGGCGTGCCGCTGATGGAGCTGCGTCCCGGACTCATGCCGGCGTGGGAACAGACGGTCAAGCGAGGCGTCGACCTGGCAGTTGCCGTGGTCGTCCTCGGCGGCCTGGCGCCGCTGTGGTTGTTGATTGCCGCTCTCATCAAGCTGACCTCACCGGGGCCGGTGCTTTTCCGTCAGGAGCGCGTCGGCCGTGGCGGCAAGCCCTTCATGATGTATAAGTTCCGTTCCATGCGCTCCGATGCCGAGGCCCGGACCGGGCCGGTATGGGTCAGCGGCGCCGACCCGCGGGTAACGCCTGTGGGCCGGGTGCTGCGGGCGCTGCACCTGGATGAGGTGCCCCAGTGCCTCAACTTCCTCACCGGCGACATGAGCCTGGTGGGCCCGCGGCCGGAACGCCCCTTCTTCGTCGAGCGCTTCCGCCAGCAGATTCCGTTCTACATGCGCCGTTTCAACGTCAAACCCGGGCTCCTCGGCTGGGCCCAGTCGAAGCACCAGTTCGACCTGAACTCGGACGATCTGGTAGCCATCGCCCGCGAACGGTTGGAGTATGACCTTTTCTACATCGAGAACATGTCGCTCCGCCTGGACCTGAAGATCATGCTGCAGACGGTGTGGTTCGTCCTTGCTGGCCGCAGCACGCGGTGAGCCCGGGCACGCCGTGGTGACCATGTCACCGGCCCGCTCAGCCTCGAGCTGGGCCGCGCGCTGTCGGCGCGGGTGGCCGCGGGCCTGCCTGCTGGCTGCCATCCTGGCCGGTTGCGGTGGCTCGCCGGCAGGGTCCAATGATCGCCTGGAGCCGGACACCGAACTGGTGGTGGGGGTGGCCGGCGCGGCCGCCGACGGTTCGCGCCTGACCTTCGCCATCGACGTCGACACCGGCGCTGCCCCGCTGGTCGTGCGGGCGGCCAGCCCGGTCGGGCAGACCGGGACCCGCTGGGACTTCGGCGATGGCAGTGGCCCGCGGCAGGGCGACGGCGCGCACGTCTACACCCAGGCTGGGGTGTTCACCGTGACCGTTCAGGGGGCCAACGTCAAGGACCCGGCCGCGTCAGCTGCACACCGGGTGGTGGTGACGCCCTGTACCCTGGCCATCAAGGGACCCGCCCTGTGCCGCGTTGGCCAGGGTCTGTCGCTGCAATTGCCCGCCGGCACTACCTGGCCCTGCACCTGGTCAGCCCAGGACGGGGTCATCTTCGGCGCGGACTCCAGCGCGTCGTACACCGCGCCGGCCGCCCCGGGAACCGACCGGATCAGCGCCACCCTAAACATCGAGGGGACGCGGTTCCGCGTCGACGCCGACGTGCGCGTCTTCCGGCAGTTCATCATCCTCAAGGCCGACGATATCGGCGTGGCGACCGTGCGGTGGGGGCGCTATCTGAACTGGCTGCGTTCGCGCGGCGTGGCCAGCACCGCCGGGATCATTTGGAGCCAATTGCGCCAGGCAGACCCGGCTTGGCAGCAGTTCCTGCTCTCCCTGCAGGCAGAAGGCCTCTGCGAGTTCTTCCACCACGGCTACGACCACAGCACGGGCGCGAACCTCGACGGGACCGCGCCCGGGACCACCCAGTGGGAGTTCCGCGGGACCTCGTACGAGTTCCAACGACAGCACTTGGACGCGGGCCTGGTCGTAGCCGACAGCCTCGGATTCGTTGTCCGCACCTTCGGCGCCCCCTTCAACAAGGCGGACGCCAGCACGGTGCGGGCCCTGGACGAACAGCCAGCTATCCGCACGGTGCTGTTCGAACCGCCCGGGGGAAACCGTTTGCACCTGCGTCGCACGGTTGATCTGGAGAACGGTACCGGCAAGTCTGACCTGGCCTATTTCGTACCCCAGTACCGGGCCCATGAAGCGGATGAGTACCTGGTGCTGCAGATCCATCCCAATGCCACCGACGACGCCAGCTTCACCCAACTCCAGCAGGCGATTGACCTGCTGATCAGCGAGCAGCGGACCTTCGTCACTGCCGAGGATTACCGCCGGCTGAACGCCAGCCGCCTCGTCCCGGCGCCGCGGCGCTCCAGCGACGAACCGGCGGCGGCTCGGGTAACACCGTGATCCCTGCCGACGAACGGCTCGACAGTGAGCGCGAGTTCCACAATCGCGCTTTCCGCGACCGGCCACGACAGCGCGTGTCGCGCTACTACGCGATCAAAGGCGCCATCGACCGGGCTTTCGACGCCGCGCTCTTCGCGGCGCCGGCTGGGCAGCGCGTGCTGGAGTACGGCTGCGGCATGGGCGAACGGCTCTTCCGACTGAGCCGGGCCGGGGCTTCCTGCCATGGAATCGACCTGTCGGATTACGCCATCGAGTCGCTCCGCCAACGGGCGGTGGCGGCGGGCCTGGACATTGACTATCAGGTGATGAATGCCGAGGCCCTGGCCTTCGAGGGACAGACCTTCGATCTGGTCTTCGGCTCGGGGATACTGCACCATCTGGATCTGGAGCGGGGCCTGGCCAGTGTGGCCCAGGTGCTCAAACCCGCCGGCAGGGCCGTGTTCATCGAACCGCTGGGGCACAACCCGGTGGTCAATGGGTTCCGCCGGTCGACCCCCGGTCTGCGGACGCCTGACGAGCACCCGCTGCGTCGGGCCGATATGGCCGTATTCCGGCGCCATTTCGGTCGGGTGCACCTGCGCCCGTATTTCCTGCTCACCCTGGCCCTGCCGGTCCTGCTGGGCAGCCGCGTCCCGCGTCCGTTGCTGGCGCTGTGCAATGGCCTTGACCGGGTCGCCTTCGCGCTAGTGCCGCCGCTGCGTTGGCAGGCCTGGCAGGTGCTGTTGGTGCTGGAGCAGCCCCAGTGCTGACCCGGGCGAAGGGAGCGACGCCTGACCCGGAGCCGGCCTCGGATCGCGCCCCGCTGCACTCGGCTGACGGACCGACGCGAGCCCTGGATATCGGCGTCATCTCGGAGCGCTTCTACCCCGATAGCCTGGCGGTGGCTGTGCGCCTGCGTCACCTGGTCCAGGCACTGGCCGCCCTGCCCGGGGCGCGCGTCACCCTCTTTACCGCGTCGCGTGGCGTGACGACCCAGGGATGCCGCGTCGTGCGCACCTGGGCTCCGCCCGTTTCCAACGAACTCCCATACCTGCTGCGCCTGGTGGCCGAGGCCGGGTTGGGCCTCGAGTTGGCCCTCCGACTGCTGCTGTCACGCCGGCGGATCTGGGTCATCACATCCCCGCCCTTCGTGGCTGCCTGGCTCTGTTCGTTGGCCTGTGTCCTGCGCCGGGCGCCCTATGTCCTTGACGTGCGCGACAGCTACCCGCAGGTCTTCTTCGTCGTGGGTGTGGTGCGGCCCGACAGCCTCGTGGGACGCTGGTTGGGCCGTTTAGAGGCGTCTCTGTACCGCCGCGCGGTGCTGCTGGCGGTCGCGACCCAGGGCCTGGCCGAGCACGTGCAGCGCCGCTGTGGCCAGGCCGGTAAGATCGTGCTCCTGACCAACGGGTTCGACGCCGACCTGTTCCGGGTTGCGCCAGTCAAGTACCCCACCTTCACCGCCGTGTTCCACGGCAACCTCGGGCGCTTCCAGCGACCGGACCTGATCGTGCGTCTGGCGCGGCGCTGCCAGGAAGCTGGACTGGGGATCCACTTCCTCGTGATCGGCTGGGGGAGCAATCGCGACGAGTTCCGCGAGCAGGTCCCGGGCAACCTGGAGTTCCGTGGCCGGGTGCCGTACGAGGAGATCCCCGCGATCATCGGCCAGGCCCACGTCGGCTTGTCTTTCCGCACCGACGACGAGGTGAGTCGGGCGTCTTTCCCAGTCAAGGTGTACGAATACCTGGGCGTCGGCATCCCGGTGCTGGTCACGCCGCGCAGCGAAGGCGGCGAATTCGTCGAGACCCACCAGATCGGCTACCAGTTTGCGCCAGACGACGAGGACGCCATCTTCAACCGCCTGGTCTGGCTGTACCAGCATGCCGACGACCTGCAGGCGTTGGCGCGCCGCTGTCAGGCCCTGCGGCAGCGTTTCTCCCGGGCCTTCCTCTCGCAGCAGTTTGCCGCCACGCTGGCCGCGCGCCTGACCCCCCGCTGACCCTCTCGTCGCGGTCCGTCTGCTGCCGGCCGGTGCCGCCCCCATGGCGGGGTTGGCCACCGCCGGTTACTTTTCTGACTTGGAAAGTTGCGGCCGCGTGCGAAGGGAGAGCCCATGGGAATCCGTAAAATCAGCGTTGCCACCGGAATCGACTGGGTCGAGGTGCCGGAGGCTGGGCTGTACCTGCTCTGCGGCTGTCCGGCCGATGCGGTCAAGCACCTGATGAAAACCGGCTTGATCCAAACCGAGGACCGCGGCGGCGTGGTGTGCGAGACGGGCCCCAACGCCATCCTCCTGTCAGACACCTTCCTGCAGGGGGAACGCTTCGCCAACCTGGCGGAATTCCCGGTGCTGCAGATGCTTTACCGGCAGGGCCTGATCCTCCCCGGGCACCCCAACAACACCGGCGTGAAGCCTCTGCTGGTGGGTACTGAGGACCAGGTGCGAGCCCAGGTGGAGTACATCCACCGCGGCAACTACGGCCTGAACTCGGTGGAGGAGATCACCGCAGCTGGCATTGCCGAGGCCGAGGCGCAGGCCATGATGCGCATGAAGCTGCGCTTCGCCTTTGGCCGCATCCGCGGGCCCGAGGAGCTCCTTGAGACCCGCGTGGTGGTTGGCAGGGAGCCGGTGGAAGTGCGCAACGGCGTCACTGTGGCCCGCCTGGCCCTCAACCGCTACCGGGTGGCCTACGGCAACGAGGCGGTCGAGGTCGACCTGAGCCTGCCCCGCGATCAGGACCACGAGCCCCCCTATCAACTCGCCTGCCACGACGTCCGGCGCGAGTACTTCGCCATCATCCACAGCGGCGAGGGCGACGGGTGGGACGTCAACCGGCCCTGCATGTCCAGCATTGTCACGTTCCAGGGCCGCATCTACCTGATCGATACCGGGCCCAACATCCTGCACAGTCTGCAGGCGCTCGGTATCAGCGTCAACGAGATCGAGGGGGTCTTCCAGACCCATGCCCACGACGACCACTTCAATGGGCTCGGCATCCTCATGCGGGCCGACCACCGGCTGAAGTATTTCGCCACGCCGTTGGTGCGGTCGTCGGTGGTCCGCAAGCTGGCTGCGCTGACTGGCGTCGGCGAAGCCCGTTTCGGCCGCTACTTCGATGTTCACGACCTCACGCCCAATGCGTGGAACAACGTCGATGGCCTGGAGGTGCGTCCGGTCCATGCTCCGCACCCCGTGGAAACCTCGGTGCTGTTCTTCCGTGCCCTGTGGGACACGGGGTACCGCACCTATGCACACCTGGCCGACACCACGGCGCTGGACGTGCTCGAGCGTATGGTCACGGACAACGACGAGGAACCCGGCGTATCGCGCGCCGAATACGAGCGCGTGGCGCGCGAATACCGCACCAAAGTCGACGTCAAGAAAGTGGACATCGGGGGCGGGTTGATCCACGGCAATGCCGAGGATTTCCGTGGCGATCGGTCCGGCCGCGTGGTCCTCAGCCACACGGCGCTGCGCCTGAGCGATCGGCAGAAAGAGATCGGCGACAGCGTGCCCTTCGGCACCATGGACGTGCTGATCGCCGCCGACCACGACTACAGCAAGTCCGTAGCCGTGCGCCACCTGCGGGCGTTCTTCCCGACCACGCCGGAGTACGAGCTGCACGCGCTGCTCAACTGCCCGGTGAGCACCTTCAGCCCCGGTTCGCTGATCATCCGCAAGGGTGAGGAGAACGAGGGCATCCACCTGGTGCTCTCCGGCGTGCTGGAATTCATCGTGCCCGAGCTCGGGGTGCGCAACATCCTCACCTCGGGCTCGTTGGTCGGCGAGCTCTCTGGTCTGCTCGGTACGGCCTCGCGTGGCAGCTACCGTGCCCTCAGCGTGGTCAAGTCAGTGCGCATCAACCGCAGTCTGTATGTGACCATGGCACGCCGGAATGGGCTGCTCCAGAGCCTGCGCAAGAGCATCGACCTGCGGACCTTCCTGCAGAACACCTGGATCCTTGGCGAACGACTGTCGTGCCCGACCAAGAACCGCATTGCCCGCACCATGGTCTCGGTCACCTACGTCGAAGACGAGACGGCGCCGCCGTTGGAGAGCCGCAGCCTGTTGGTGGTGCGCGAAGGGCAAGTCGGTGTGTATGTTGGCGACCAACTCGTCGAGCAGGTGGGGCCGGGTGGCTTTGCCGGCGAGGAGGGGGTGCTTTTCGAGCGGCCCACCGCCCGTTTGGCCTGCCGTGCCATCACACCCGCCCAAGGCTACCTGGTGCCGGCGGCGTCCCTGGAGGGCGTGCCCATCGTGCAGTGGAAGCTCCTGGAGGCGTTGGAGCGCCGCACGCGCGCAGGCGGCCTGAATTGGCAGGCTCCGAGCCTGTAGGGGATTCGTTGGGCCGCGGTTGAGGTGCGGCAGGCTTCCCCCGGGAGCCCGGTGCGGCCACCCACGCGCCGCCAGCCGCCGCCACCGGGCGGCAGGGCGCACGGCCAGTGGCGACGCAAAGGCCCCAGCCGGTGCACTTAGCGCCAATCGGGTCAACGCGCTCGGCCTGCTGACCCGCGCGTCTTCGCCCGCGCCG
>CAITNQ010000055.1 GCA_903893785.1 uncultured Gemmatimonadota bacterium | reverse complement strand
GCGCAGTGCTTGCCTTGACCCCCAGCACAAAGCTGTAGCATGCCGGGAAGAAGGGCCTCGCGAACGCCCCCTCCAGCTCCCTACCGTCGTTCCCTGCCGCAGCCACCAGCACTGCCGTCGGGTACGCGTTTTCCAGTGCGCGTCTCAGGGTCTCCGACTCGGCATAGCTACCGAGGCTCATGTTGATGACCGTGGCACCATTCCGCGCGGCATACGTGACCCCCAAGGCAACGTCACTCACAGCGCCACGACCGGAACCCTGCATCACTTTGATGGGCAGGATCCGGGCGCGAGGAGCGACGCCGACGATGCCAATGCCGTTGCCGCCCTCGGCTGCAGCTATCCCCGCCACATGGGTACCGTGGCTATTGTCGTCTCTCGGGTCGTTGTCATGGTTAACGAAATCCCACCCTCGGACGTCATCGACGAAACCATTGACGTCGTCGTCGACTCCGTTGTCTGGGATCTCGTCACCGTTGGTCCAGATGTTATCGTCCAGGTCGGGGTGGGTCCAGTCTACGCCGGTGTCGATGATAGCGATGGTCTGCTTGACATCGTCTGTGGCCTCGTCCCACGTCGCGGCCGCATTGGCCCCGGGGAACGGGCCCAGGTACCACTGGTCTGGGTACAGCGGGTCGTTGGGCATGGTGCCGGAAGGTTTTGGTCTCGTGCTCGCGCGTCCGGACGGCAGGATCGCTCGTTCAGGAGCAGCGCTGGCGTCGATCGTTGGCGGGATGTAACAGACGTAGTCCGGTTCCGCGTAGTCGACGCCGGCCCGGTTCGCCAGTGACTTCGCGGCGGCCGCGGGGTCGATCCCGTCCCTCAATCGCAGTCGGAAGATGTTGTGCAGGCTACCGACCACGTGCTGGGTGCCATCGTAGGCGGTGATCTTGCGCGCGGGCGGCTTGGCCTCGGCCGCGGGGAACAGGCGTTCCACGGCAACGACGCCGTATTCGCCCGCGAGATCCGGCAGTCCGGCAACTCCGGCCAGCTTGCCGACCGGGCCACTGTCGGCCACCGGGACGGTCACCGAGTCGTCGAACCGCACGATCACAACACCGGGGACCGCTTCAGGGTTGTACGGGTCCATGGGCGAGCCGCCTTGGGCGGCGCTACGCGTCGGCGCAAGCAGCCCCACCAGCAGCGCGCAGCACACCAATACAACACTCATGTGTGTTCTCCTGGCTTGCATCTGGGTATCAAAGGACCGTTGGGCGCTCTTCACCGTCTCGGTGGCCGCTGGCCATCGTGACCACCGTGGCCTCAACGTGCACGCGGAGCAGGCAGGTACTTACCGTGAGCAGCAGATTGGTTGTCCTGCCTGCGGCAGCACGTGGCGCGCTCCCCAGTCGGGCTGTGATCGCTGGCGCTCCGGCACCAAGGACTCCAGCGCCGGCGGCCCGCAACGATAGCGGCATTGCCGGTCACGCAGGCAACATTGCGGACCGGCAACTCCGTGCCACCGGCAATGCGGACGTATGCAGTCCGGCGGGGGCGGCGACCAGGAGTACAGGCGCGTCGCCGATGGATGCCACGGGGCCAGCGCCGCGGCCCACCTGCTCGGGACAGTGGTGACCATTCGGCCGCGCTCAAGCCGAACAGCGGCCAAGGCGCCCTACGCGGACGCACGAGGGTGCGTCCCCGCGAAACAACCCGATGAACGCCCTCAAGTCAGCGGCCAAAACGGCGCCCCAACACCATCCGCCCTGCGGAGTCCACCGGTTCGAGCACCGGCGCGAGACTGGAAGTAGGCGAACAGCCGCCGCCACGAACGACGGCTCCGTCCGTCGGTAGTGTACGAGTGGCTTCATGAGAACCAAAGCTGTTTCTGCGCGTCAACCTCGCCCCTGCTCCAGACCGGGTTCGCCACGCCCGCCCATCGGCGGCGTGCGAATAGGAGGCCCGCTGTCTTGCCATAGTCGGGAACGGACCGTGCAGAGCAATCGGCACCCGGGACCGCGGTAGCGGATCCAGGCCCGCCGCCTGAACGCCAACATGGCGCGACTACCGCAGGAAGGCCGCCAAGGCTGCCTCCGTCAGACGCCGCCATGCAGCGCCAAGCCCGGTAGCCGGTCGACCCGCCGGCCGCCGCCTCTTGCCGGTGTCCGCCGTGGCTTCAGCGGCGGGAACGAGAGCGGCGCAGGCGGGCGTCCAGTACTGGGAGAGCACAGAGGGCGCCGTTCTGAGACCCTCCCGGTTCTGGCGCCAACGAGCTGCCGACTGAGGTGAGGTGGTCGCGTCACCAGGCGCCCTTGGCGATGGCGGGCTTCCGCGAGAACATGGTTACAGGCACGCCCAAGCGACCGTGACGCGTGTCGGTTGGGTCAGCTCACCTGCCTGAACCCTCAGCGCGGACGGTCCAGCACCCAGGCTTCGGCCAACGGGTACACTCAACCGGGGCGCAGTTGGGGGTTACTCGGTCGCCCGCCGCTTGAGGCGCGCGGCCAAGGCGTCACCAGCCGATGCGGGCAGGCCCGGCCACCCGGACGCGTCCGGTACCGCCGGCCAGCCACGGTCATTGCCCGCCAGCGCACCCGCCTGCAGGCGGTCCACTACCTGGCCACACTGAACGGAGTGCAGCGCGTCGATGACGAGTCGGCGAGCCCGCTCCTGCTGCGCGTGCACTTCGGCCAGGCGAACGGCCCACAGCAGACCAGACAACCCTGGCAGGACCCGGCCCCGCATCAAGGGAGCCGCTGCCGCGGCCACGGTCCCGCTGGCCAGCCCGGCCGCACCGTCGTCCAGCATCGGCCTGAGCGCCACGCGACACCGGCACACACCAGCCCGTTGCGCGCCAAGGTCGTCAACCGCCGATGGTCCTGCCGGTGCTGTGTGGCGACACCCTCCAGTTGTTTCGTCAGGGCGGTAGCCAGCGCGGCCGGCTCGGTGCCTTCGACCACAAACTGCAACCCGCCGCGCACCAACGCGTGCGCTGGGTCCCGGCTAGCGACCCGAGGGCGAGGACACCGCCGTGCCTTCTCGGGCATGTAGGGCCGCTGCGCAAGCACTCGGGACCGGTCAACGGGCCACGTCGCGGTGGCGGTCCACAGTAACAACGGCAGACGCGTCGGAACGTTACCCGGGAGGGCGGCGGCAGCGGCCGCCAGGCAGCCGACAGACACCACGATGCATGAGCGCCAGTCTGCGAATGGACAGACGGGCCATCCTAAACCGGTCGAGGCGGCGGCCATACCGAATGCGAGCGTCGCAGTCGTCACCAGCAGGGCAGTTGCTGCCGCCTGAGCCATGACGGCCATGCCGCCGCCGGGACGGCAGCGCGGGTCGCGCGCCGCAGCCATGCGCGGCCTCACGCGCCAGCTGTCGCCGCACCCGACGAGGCGACTCGCTCAAGACCGACCCAGTACACGAGCGGTGATTCTGGTTAGTGCGCGGCAGCCCCACTCGGTCAGGAATGGGGCGGGCCACCTAGACGGTCACGCCGCTGCGGGGACGGCAGCGCCGGCGTCGCGCCGCAGCCATGCGCGCCCCCATGCGCGGGCCATCGCCATACCCGACGCGACGGCTCGCGCAAGGCCCGCTCAGCATGCGAACCGGGGTCTGGTGGGGGTACGGCAGAACCACTCGGTCAGGTCGGTGAGGCGTGCCAGGCGATCGGGCCGTCGGACCCGGCGCGCCGGGACGAGGGCAGCCCATGGCCAGCGGCCCATGCCCCGCCGCTGCCCGGCCTCGGTACCCGGCAGTGCGGTGCCCCGATCGAGGACGCGACGTAACCAGTGCAGCCCAACACGCGGTTGCGCCCCTGATGGCATGAAGCCGCCGGCGCGAAGTCCGCCCGAAGGCCCTCCATGGAGCACCGCTGAGCGACGCCCGGTAGGTGTCCTCTGGCGGCGACCCATTCGGATGGGGACGGCACCGGTGGCTGTCGCCAGGGGGCGTTCGGCCTGGCCCCGCTGGGGGGTGTGGCCTTTCGCTCGGGCGCGTTGGTTCTCTACCTTTGCCGGATGCGCACCGTGCCGCACGGGGGAGCGGGGCGAGGCGACGGCCGCCCTTGGCTTCCATCTCAGCCCGCGCCGCCATCGGCACAGGCAGCCGTGGTCATCCGGCGTGGATGGTCCCGGATCTGGCGTGCGGCAGGGCAGGCGGGGCAGGCGCGATGGCGCACCTGGGCCGTGGCGACCATGATCAAGGCGATGGAACGGGCTCACGATAGGGGACTGGACCTGCGGCTCCCGTGACGGACGCTCCCGGCCATGTCCACCGCCTGCGGCAGCTCCACCCGCATCATGCGGCACGTGGCCCATGCCAACGCGGCACATGGCCCACGTGGATGCGGCAAGTGGCCAACTCCGGCGCGGCACTTGGCCCGCGCCGGTGCGGTGCATGGCGCACACTGATGCGGCACACGGTCCATACCGACGCGGCAGGATGGCCCACGTGGATGCAGCAAGTGGCCAACTCCGGCGCGGCCAATGGCCCACGCCGGTGCGGTGCATGGCGCACACTGATGCGGAACACGGCCCATGCCAACGCGGCAGATGCCCCACGCCGATGCGGCACGTGGCGCGCACTGACGCGGCACCAACCTGACCGGGCCCTTTGGGTCCGGGGAGCGACCACCTGCGGCCCGAGCGGGCATCGGGCTGCGCATCGCTGACGGGGGGATATGAGCCTGAAGCCACTCATGTTCATGGGGCAGATCCAGGCGTTCGAGCGGGAGGGCGCTCAGTATATCGTCGATCGGCTGTGGGCTGGGGGCATCCGCCGGTTGGTGCTGGGCGACCTGATCCTGAGCGAGGGGGAACTGCGCGGGCCGGCTTTTGCCCCGGACCTGGGTTTCTACGACGGCGTGGCGCGCAAACCAGCCCCGCTGCCGGCCCCACTCGAGAAACCCGCCAGGATCTTCGCCGACGCAGTGCAGCGCGCCGCCGATAAAGGGTACGAGATCTTCTTCCACGACTGGGGCTCGTATCCGGCCGGGTGCCTGAATGACCCGGCCCAGTTGGCCTTTGGCCTGGCCCGCACCCGCGAAACCTTCGCCCATTTCCCGCAGACCCACGGCTTCGTGCTCGACGGCCCGGAATGGGGGTACGAGATCGCGCCGGGGCACGGCAGCGACCTGTTCCGCTGCTTCTGTGAGCACTGCCAGGCCAAAGCCAGAGAACTGGGGTTTGACCTGCCAGCCATCGAGGCAGCCGCTAAGACCCTGAAAGCCCGACTCGGCCAACTCACCCCGGAACTGATGCGCGGTTTCATGGCCACTCAGACCGGGCCCTTCGACGCCCTCGACCTGCTGCTACAGGAGCCGGCGCTCTTCGACTGGATCCGCTTCAAGACCGCAAGCATCCAGCACTACGTGGGAGCGCACTACGCCTGCGTTAAGGAGATGGGCAGCCATCTGCAGCTGGCCTGCGGGCCGCGCCTGGCCGCCTTTGCCCCGCTGACCGGGTACAACCTCCGCCGTCTGAGCGAGGTGACGGATTTCATCTGCCCCAAACTCTATTTCTGGCAGCACGGCATCGACGGGCTCAAGGGCACGGTCTACCGCTACGCCAAGACCCTGATGGACCTGAACGAGGGGGTCGATGAGCGGCTGGCCCTGGAGTTCACCTTCAAGCTGTTCGGCTTCACTATGCCGGGGGTGACCTCACTCGAGACGCTGTCGCAACCCCTCAACCGTGCCTTCTTCGAAGAGACGGTACCCGGCGAAATCGCCAAGATGATCTACCGCACCGGCGACGTGGGACGACTCAGACCCTGGGTGGGCCTGCACCACGGTGGCGTGCGTATCTCCTCCGACGAACTGGAGCTGCTGCTGCAGGCCATCAGCGGCAGCGGCCTGCAGAGCCTGATCTACTGGCACTACTCGGATATGACCGAGGCCGAATGGCAGATCCTGCAGCGTTTCATCGACTGAGGCGCCGCACCGCGCGACAGCCCATGTGCCGCGCCTTGACGCCGGCGTGGCGATGGGCCCGGTGACCGCGGGTGAGTGATCTTCGGCGCCACGGCTGTCGCGTTCGCGGTCGCCGACCTGGGCACCGCGAACGCGATGCACGTTGCGGGCGGCATCGGCGAGATTCAGAAGCAGCCAACCAGTGGCGCCCCGCACCGCACCGGGCGCCTGGCCGCGGGCATGCGCGGCATCGCCGATCGGGCGCAATCTGCGGGGGAAGCGATCTGATGGCTCGGCGCTCCGGATAGGGAGACCATAGTGCCCGGGGCCGCGCGGGTAGCCGTCGCGGATCCAGTAGGCATCGAGCCACAGGACCTCGAAGCCCAGCCCGTCGATACTCGCCAGATGCGCCAGGACATCGGTTTCGGTGCACCGGCTCTCCCCCCAAAAAGACCACGCGGATATGGGCCATGGGCGGGAAGATCGTGCCCCCGTCCCGCTGCGCTGGCCCCGTACCCAAACAACGCCGCGCCATATTCGGCGATCATCTCGCATCCGGAGATGACAGAACTCGGGTCCGGTCCGCAAGGCGTACACTTCAGGCCGGCTGCGGTGTTCCCTGGCGGCGCGGCCTGCGGGTGATCGT
>CAITNQ010000054.1 GCA_903893785.1 uncultured Gemmatimonadota bacterium | reverse complement strand
GTCGAGGGGCGGCACTGACCCGATCTGCAGGGAGATGGCCCGCCATGGACCTGAACCGACTGACCCAACGATCGCAGGAAGCGCTGCAGGAGGCGCAGTCCCGGGCCGTGCGGCTGGGGCACGGTCAGGTGGACTCCGAACACCTGCTGCTGGCGCTGCTGGCCCAGGACGACGGCGTGCTGCCGGCTGTCCTCCGCCGTATGGAGGTGGAACCCGAGGCCCTCGCGGCCCAGCTGGAGCGCGAACTGGGCCGTCTGCCGCGCGTGACCGGCGCCGGCGTCGAAACGCGGTTGAGCCGTCGCCTGCACCAGATACTGCTCGGTGCCGAAGACGAGGCCACCCAGCTCAAGGACGAATACGTCTCGGTCGAGCACCTGGGCCTGGCGCTGCTGGCTGAGGGCACGGGATCCACAGCCGGCCGGCTGCTGGCTCAGGCCGGCGTCACGCGCGAGCGGTTCCTGTCAGCGCTGGTGGCCGTGCGGGGTAACCAGCGCGTCACCAGTCCCACGCCCGAGGTCGCCTACGAAGCGCTCTCCAAGTACGGCGTTGACCTGGTCGCTCAGGCGCGCAGCGGCAAACTCGATCCGGTCATTGGCCGCGATGCTGAGATCCGCCGCGTCATCCGCATTCTGTCGCGCAAGACCAAGAACAACCCGGTCCTGATCGGCGAACCGGGCGTGGGCAAGACGGCCATCGTCGAGGGCCTGGCGCAGCGGATCGTCCGCGGTGATGTGCCCGAGTGGATGAAAGATCGGGCCGTGTTCTCGCTGGATCTGGGGGCGCTGATGGCCGGCGCCAAGTACCGTGGCGAGTTCGAGGAGCGGCTCAAGGCCGTGCTCGACGAGATCCGCAAGAGCGACGGTCGCGTGCTGCTGTTCATCGACGAGTTGCACAACATCGTCGGCGCCGGTCGCACCGAGGGCTCGACCGATGCCGGCAACATGCTCAAGCCCATGTTGGCGCGCGGCGAACTGCATTGCATCGGCGCGACCACCCTCGATGAATACCGCAAGCATGTGGAGAAGGACGCCGCGCTGGAGCGTCGCTTCCAACCCGTAGTCGTCGATGCGCCCTCGGTAGAGGACGCCGTCTCGATCCTGCGTGGCCTGCGCGAGCGGTTCGAAGTGCACCACGGCGTGCGCATCCAGGACAACGCGTTGGTCGCCGCGGCGCTGCTGTCCCACCGCTACATCGCGGACCGCTTCTTGCCCGACAAGGCCATCGACCTGGTCGATGAGGCCTGCGCCACCATCCGCACCGAGATCGATTCCATGCCCGCGGTCCTCGACGAGGTAACCCGGCGAGTAATGCAGCTGGAGATAGAGGAAGCAGCGCTCAAGCAGGAGAAAGACGCGGCCAGCCAGGAGCGGTTGGCGGCGCTGCGTCGCGATCTGGCCGACCTCAAGTCCCAGGCTAGCGCCATGCGCACGCAGTGGGAAGGGGAGAAGGCCGCGATCGAGAAGCTGCGGGCCTTGCGCGGCCAGATCGAGCAACTCCGCCAGCAGGTGGAAGAAGCCCAGCGGCGCTATGACCTGGCGCGCGCGGCTGAGCTGCGCCACGGCCGCCTGCCCGAACTCGAGCGGCAACTGCAGGCCGAAGAGGCCAAGATCAATGCGGGCACGGGCCGCCTGCTGCGCGAGGAAGTGACCGAGGACGAGGTCGCCGAGATCGTCTCCCGGTGGACCGGCATCCCGGTGACCCGGTTGGTGGAGGGCGAGCGCGAGAAGCTCTTGCGGTTGGACCAGATCCTGCATCAGCGCGTCGTGGGCCAGGACGAGGCCGTGCGCCTGGTGGCCGACGCCGTCATTCGCGCCCGCGCGGGTATCAAGGACCCGCGGCGTCCCATCGGCTCCTTCATCTTCCTGGGGCCCACCGGCGTGGGCAAAACCGAACTGGCGCGGACATTGGCGCAGACCCTGTTCGACAGCGAAGACAACATCGTGCGCATCGACATGTCGGAGTACATGGAGAAGCACACGGTCTCGCGCCTGATCGGCGCGCCGCCGGGTTATGTCGGCTACGAGGAAGGGGGGCAACTGACCGAGGCGGTGCGACGGAAGCCCTACTCGGTCATCCTCTTTGACGAGATCGAGAAGGCTCACCACGATGTCTTCAACGTGCTGCTGCAGCTGCTCGACGACGGTCGCCTGACCGATGCGCAGGGCCGGACGGTGGACTTCAAGAACACGGTGGTGATCATGACCTCGAACATCGGGTCGCACTACCTGATGGAGGGCCTGGCCGCCGACGGCAGCATCACCGACGCTGCGCGGGCCCAGGTCATGCAGGAACTGCGCCAGCATTTCCGCCCCGAGTTCCTCAACCGGGTCGACGATACCGTGCTGTTCAAGCCCCTGACCCTGGCCGAGATCAAACTGATCGTGCGCCTGATGACCGACCAGCTGCGGCAGCGACTGCACGCGCGGCAGATCACCTTGACGCTGTCACCGGCAGCGGAGGAACTCGTCGCCCGCAAGGGTTTCGACCCGGTGTTCGGCGCCCGGCCCCTCAAGCGCTTCCTGCAGCACGAACTCGAGACCCGCATCGGTCGGGCTTTGATCGCCGGCGAGGTGGCCGACGGCGCCCTGGTACAGGTGGATGTCGCACACGGTGAGCTGGTCGTGACCCACACGGATCCGCCGGCCCCCCCCGCCGCCGCGAGTGCGGCCGCGTCGCCGCCGTCGACGTCGCCGGCAGACATCGTTGACGCCGAGTTCGTCGACGAGTGAAGCCACGGGAACCCGGGCGGCCTAGTTACGTCTGTATCACAGCCCGAAGGCGCACTTTCCCGGCGCCAGTGGTGCTGCGCCCGCGCAGGCCACCGATGCCGGCGACACGACATAAGGGGATTGGAGCAATGAAACGTGGGCTTGTCACATTGATCCTGGTTCTGGGCCTGTTGCCGGCGCGGCCCATGCTGGCCCAGAATAGCGTCGCCCTGCAGGCACTTCAGGATTTCAGCGACGGCATGGCCGAACTGGCCGGACAGGTCAAACCGAGTGTGGTCGCCATCAAGACCGAAGTGGTGACCGAGACGACAACCACCGAGAACCCCTTCATGGGCACGCCCTTTGAGGAGTTCTTCGGCCGCAACCATCCCGGTATGCCCGGTCACGGCGAGGAACGCCGTCCGGGGTTGGGTTCGGGCGTCATTGTCAGCCGCGATGGCTACATTCTCACCAACAACCACGTGGTGACCGGTGGCGACCGCGAGACCGTGGCCCAACGGATCACCGTCGAACTGCTCGACAAGCGTTCCTTCAACGCCAAGGTGGTGGGCCGCGATCCCCTCAGCGACCTGGCGGTGCTCAAGATCGACGCCACCGGGCTGCCGGCGCTGCCCTTCGGCGATTCGGACAAGCTGCGTGTCGGCGAGGTGGTGGTGGCGGTGGGCAACCCCTTCGGGCAGTTGCACACTGTGACTACCGGCATTGTCAGCGCGGTCGGGCGCGGCTATATGGGGCTGGCGGAATACGAGGATTTCGTGCAGACCGACGCGGCCATCAACCCGGGGAACTCGGGCGGCGCCCTGGTCAACACTCGCGGCCAGTTGGTAGCCATTAACACCGCCATCATCGGTTCCGGCAGCAGCTTCGGCGGCAATGTGGGCAGTGCGGGCGTGGGTTTCGCCATTCCGTCGAACATGGCGCGCAAGGTCATGGACCAGCTGATCGACGGCGGCGCCGTGCACCGGGCGCTGCTGGGGGTGCTGATTCAGCCGGTAACTAAGGAGATGGCCGCCGCGATCAACCTGGGCGCGCCTCGCGGCGTCCTCGTGGGGCGCGTCGACAAGGGCAGCGCCGCTGACGCAGCGGGCATTCAGAGGGGCGATGTGATCGTGTCCCTGGACGGCGAGGCGGTGAACGAGGTCAATGTGCTGCGCAACCGCATCGCCATGACCAAGCCCGGTACCCAGGTTCGCATTGGCGTCTGGCGCGACGGCAGCGAGCGAACGCTTCCGGTCCAGTTGGGCGAACGGACGGCCAGTGCGTCCCCCGCCGCTGCCGACAAAGACAGCGACAGCGAGGTTCTCGGGCTGAAAGTCCAGGACCTGACCGCGGACATCGGCAATCGACTGGGCTACACGGGCCAAACCGGTGCCCTGGTGACGGCTGTGACTCCTGGCAGTGCCGCCCAGCGCGCCGGTTTGCAGCGGGGCGACCTGATCCAGGAAGTGGACCGACACCCGGTAGCCAACGCGACCGACTTCGTGCGCCTCATGGCCGCTGGCGCCAAGCGTGAGGCCAACCTGCTGCTTGTCCGCCGCGGTGAGGACGTCGTCTTCGTGGCCCTGCCGCGCGGCGAGGAATAGGCACCCACACCCTCCGCCCTGACTCACGCGGGGCCCGGCGCTTGGCGCCGGGCCCCGCTGTCCTGTTGGGCCCCTCGGTCAGCTTCGTGGCGGCAACGCTGCCGAGGGCCCGGCAAATGTCCGATATTACCCCTTTCGCACCGTCGCCGCCCCGCAGGCCAACCCCGGTTGGCCGTCGCCGAAATCGAGCCGCCGCCCGATGACTGCAGACCCGATCTGGCACCCGCATCCGCACGCTTCGCAGCCGTGTTTCGTCTTCCAGGCGTCGTTTGCCCTCTCCTCGCCCCCGGCCGAAGCCAGCCTGCAGTGTGCCGGTCAGTGCGCCTTCCAGGTGTACCTGAACGGCGCGCTAGTCTGTCGCGGTGTGGGGCCGTCACTGACGCCGGAGCCGGTCTGGGAAACGGCTGCCCTGGCCGATCTGGTGGCGCTCGGTCAGAACACCTTGCGCGTCCTGGCGTACACCGAGCCCGGCGGCCCGGTGCCGTGGTTCCGCGCCCAAGGCCGCCTGGTGCTGGCCGACGGCGAGGTGGTCGAGTTGGTCAGTAGCCCACAATGGCGCTGCAGTGCGGACCCGGCTTGGGAGCGGGTCGGCCCTGCGGCTACGGGCGTTCGCTACCTGGCCTCGGCCGCCCTCGGCCATGGTGCCGTTGACCCGGAGGCGGCGGGGTGGGTCCACGCCGCCGCAGTGACGTCCGCACCCGCGCCCCATGCCTGGTCACCCCGGCTGCCGGTGGAGGCCGAAACCTTCGGCCGGCGGCTGCTGGCGTTTGGCGAAACAGCCGCCGACGGTCCCCTGGCCTGGGTCGACGTGCCGGAACCCCTGGCGGGCTGCAAGTGCGTGCGCCGCGAGGCCGTACTGCACGAGGGCCGGCACACGGCGCTGGTGCACACCCGTGATGCTGGCCGCGCCGTGTACCTGGTGCTCGATTTCGGCCGCCAGGTGACCGGGTACCCGCGCCTGCGCCTGCGCCGGGCCAGCGGCGGCATTGTTGATCTGGGTCTCTGCCGCCATCCAGGCACCTTGGCGACCGCCTGGCGCTACGTGGTCGGCGGTGGCCCGGCCGACTGGATCGGACCGCGCCTGGAGACCGGCCGCTACCTGGTCGTGCGCCTGTCCGGTTTTGATGACGAGGCCGAACTCGACTGCGTCTCCATGGTCGAACGCCGCGCTGTGGTACTGACCCAGGGGACCCTGGAGGTCGACGAGTGGGTGGCGCGCGTCTGGTCAGCGGGCTTGGAGAGTATCGACGTGTGTCGGCAGGAGGTGTACTGGCTCGCGCCCGGGGCCGCCGCCTACCCGTGGCTGGCCGCCCTGCCGGTCTTCCTCAACGACACCGCCGTCACCGGGGACACGCAGACGGCCGCGGCCATGCTGGCCAGCCAGAACCCCTCCGCCGTGGGGTCCGGCGATGACTTCCAGGCCTGGGGGCAGCCCCTGCTGGCCGAGGCCTACTACCGGCACAGCGGCGATGCCTCCCTACTGGAGGACCTGCTGCCGGCCATGGTGGCGGCGCTCCTGGACAGCGCCGTCCCTACGGGTGACACTGCCGGGGTGGCGCTGGCGCTGGCCGCGGCCGAGGCCGTCCAGCGGCTATGCCGCGGGCGCGTGCGCGGCGGGCCGTCCCGCTGCGAGCCCTGGCGCCAACGGGCCGCGGCGGCGCTGCGACGGGCCTGGGACGAAGATCGCGGGCTGTACCGCGATCGTCCTGACCAGGGCGACGCGGCCTGTAGCCAATGGCCCAATGCGCTGGTGCTGTATTTCGGTCTGGGCGACGCGGCCTGGCACGCCCGCCTGTGCGAGCAACTGCGCACGGCCGATGTGCGGCCCGTGACCGGGTTGCTGCAGGCGTTTTTCCTGGCGGGTGGTTTCTGGCGCGCGGGCGATGATCGTCGGGCCCTGCAGACCGTGGCCGAGCACTGGGGCGCGCTGGCCGAACGCGATGGGGCTACCTGGTGGGACAAGGCCCGCCGGGCGGGTGACATCACGGCGCCGGGGCCTGACTACCTGCTGGCCTCGTACCTGCTTGGGGTTCGGATCCCCGACCACGCCGGCGCTGATCTGGAGATCCGGCCCGTGCCTTCGGGGCTGACGCGCGTTGGCGGTTCGCTGATGACCGCCGGCGGGCCCATACGCGTCCAGTGGCGCGCGGCCGCCAACGGGGACTTCAGTCTGGGGCTCCAGGCGACGGGGGAGGGGCAGCTGCGGTTGGCGCTGCCGCGCCAGGACCGCCGTTTCCCCAACGTGACGCTCAATGGCGCCACGGTCTGGCGCAATGAGAAGGTTTATCCGAATGCATTCGTACGACAGATAGTAGATGAACCCGACCGCCTGGTGTTGGTGGTGCCGCGCGCCGGCCAGTATCAGGCCGAGGTCAGCTGACGCGCGGCGGACCCGCCGTCCTCAGTGGGCTTCGTACCAGTTGCGGCCGTGGCCGCTGCTGACCTTGATCGGCACATTCAGGGGCAGGGCCTGGGCCATCTCCTGCTCCACCAGCGCCCGTGTTTCCTCCAAGTCACGCTCGTGGACCTCGAAAACCAGCTCGTCGTGAACCTGGAGAATCATGGTGGCGTCCAACCGCCGCTGACGCAGCTGGGCGGCGATCGCGACCATGGCCAGTTTGATCATGTCGGCCTGACTGCCCTGGATCGGGCTGTTGATCGCCGTGCGCTCGGCGAACTCCCGGCGGGTCGCGTTGCTGCTGTTGATTTCGGGCAGGTACCGTCGGCGGCCCAGCAGCGTCTGCACGTACCCCCGCTGACGCGCCTGGGCCGTGGTCTGGTCAATGTAGTCGCGCACGCGGGCGTAGATGGCGAAGTAGCCGTCGATGAACTCGCGGGCGCGTGCCAGCGGAATGCCCAGTTGGCGTGACAGACCGAACGGCGTCTGGCCGTAGATAACCGCGAAATTCACCGTCTTGGCCTGGGCGCGCATATCAGGAGTGATGAACTGCGGCAGCAGACCGAACACCAGCGATGCCGTGCGGGTGTGGATGTCATCACCGGCGCGGAAAGCCTCGGTCAGTTGCTCGTCGCCGGACAGGTGGGCGAGCAGTCGCAGTTCGATCTGCGAGTAATCGGCCGACAGCAGCACGGCGTCGGGGCGGCCCGGAATGAAGGCTTTGCGCACCTCCCGCCCCAAGGGGGTGCGGATGGGGATGTTCTGCAGGTTCGGGTCAGAGACCGACAGCCGACCGGTGGCCGTGACCGCCTGGTTGAACGAGGCGTGGATCCGCCCTGTGCGCGGGTGCACCATCGCCGGCAGGGCGTCCACATAGGTGGACTGCAGCTTGGTGAGTTCGCGGTAATCGAGCAGCAAGGCCGGCAGAGGGTGCTCGCGGGCCAGTTCCTCCAGCACGTTGACGTCGGTGGAGAAGCCGGTCTTGGTCTTGCGCCGGGGGCGCAGCCCCAATCCCTCGAACAGGATCTGCGCTAGCTGCTGCGTCGAGTTGAGGTTGAACTCGACCCCGGCCGCGTCCCAGATCCGGGTTCGCAGCCGCTCCAACTGGGCTCCCAGTCCGCGCGAGAACTCGCTCAGGAACGCCACATCGATGGCGACGCCGGCCAGCTCCATGTCGCGCAGCACCGTTACCAAGGGCATCTCGATGCGGGTGAAGACCTCGTCCAGGCCGGCTTCATGCAGCTCGGGCTGCAGCTTCTCAGCCAGCCGCAGCGCCATGTCGGCGTCTTCGCCGGCGTAGAAGCAGGCCTGGTCGATGTCCACCTCGGCGAAGCTGCGCTGTTCCTTGCCAGTGCCGATCAGCGCTTCGATGGGCTGCATGGTGTAATTCAGGTGCGCGCGGGCCAGGGTGTCCAGGTTGTGGGCGCGGTCGCCCGGATTGAGCAGGTAGTCGGCGATCATGGCGTCGAAAGCCACGCCCTGCGTATCAATGCCGTGGAGGGCCAGCACGCTGGTGTCGTACTTCAGGTTCTGGCCCCACTTGGCCAGCGCCGGATCGGTCAGCAGGGGACGCAGGCGGGCCAGCACGGCCTCGCGGTCCAAGTTGTGGCCCTGGCTATGGCCGACCGGCACATAGGCCGCCTGGCCGCTGCCCCAGGCCAGGGCGATGCCCACCAGCTGCGCTTCCCGCGGGTCCAGTGAGGTGGTCTCCAGGTCAACCGAGAAGCTGCCCCGAGCCCGGAGTACCTCCAGCAGCGCCTCGAGCCGATCCAGCGAGTCGACGCGTTCGTAGGTGGCGCGCGGCGTCTCGGGTGTGGCTTCGGCCACCGCCTCGTCCAGCTGCAGCTGGGCCGTCAGCCGGCCGAACTCGAGCTCCCGCAGCAGCGTCGCCAGGGCCGGCGCGTCCCACTCCTGCAGCGCCAGTGCCGACAGTTCGCAGGTCACCGGCGCCTGGGTGCAGATCGTCACCAGCTCGCGCGACATCCGGGCCTGCTCGGCATACTCGATCAGCGCCTGGCGCAGCTTGGGCTGTGGCACGCTGGCTGCCTGCGCCAGGACCGCCTCCACGGTGCCCCAGGAGTCGATCAGGCGTGCGGCTGTCTTGGCGCCCACGCCAGGCACGCCCGGCACATTGTCCGAGGCGTCACCCATCAGGGCCAGCACGTCGATCACCTGCTCCGGCCCCACGCCGAATTTGGCTCGCACCTCGGCGTCACCCACCGGCTGGTAGTCGGCGCCGCTGCGTCCCGGGCTCAGCAGCCGAATACCCGGGCGGATTAGCTGCATGAAGTCCTTATCGCCGCTGACAATGGTAACCTCGAGGCCCTGGTCGGCGGCCCGGACCGCCAGCGTGCCAATGATGTCGTCGGCTTCGTAACCGGGCAGCTCAAGCAGCGGCACCCGCATGGCCTCGGCCAGCTGGCGCATGCGCGACAGTTGCGCGGCCAGGGCCTCAGGCATCTTGTCGCGGGTGGCCTTGTAGGCGGCATGGCGCTGGTGGCGGAACGTGGGTGCGCTGGTGTCGAACACGACCGCCAGGTACTCGGGTTGCCATTCCCGGCGCGCCTTCACCAGGATGTTGGCAAAACCGAAGGCGGCCCCGGTGTCTTCGCCACGGCTGTTGATCAGGGGCGCGTTGGCAAAGGCGAAGTACGAGCGGTACGCGATGGCCATGCCATCGACCAGGTACAGTTGCTCAGCCATGAATGCTCCTGCGCCAGGGCCTTGCCCGCCGGTGCCCAGGGCCTGGGGCGGCTTCGGCCGGCCTGCCGGACCCACCGTCCGACTCGAGCCTTCAAGGCCGGGCGGGTTCCCAGGCGGTGGGTAGATAGGGGTTGTCGGCGGGCTGGCGCCCGCCGTAGAACCAGGTCAAGGGCAGCACCTTTCGCTTCTGGTTCGGTGCCCCTTCCCCCGCGCGGCTGCTCAATGTCAACCATGCCTCAGTCGGGTGCTCGTCATATGCCGACCACGTATGGGCAATGATCACCCGGTCGGCCAGCACTCGCACCGAGGGGTATGACCACCGCCCGTGGGCGCTGGCCGTGGCGATGTACGTGCCGTCGCGTTCGGGCGCCGGACAGCCGGCTGCGAAGTGGATCTCCTCGGGGAGCACGGCGCGGATCGGGCCTGGTTCGACCCGGGTCTCTTCGTGCAGCGATTCGACGTTCTGGAAGAATTCCCACACCGCGCCGCCGTTGCGGCTGATCGCGGCCGAGATGCGCGTGCGGTTGTAGCCGCGGCGGATCTCGGCTTCGCTCTCCTGGTTCCACACGGCCAGCAGATGGCCATTGGGCAGCGTGCGGATCTGCCCCGGCGCTGGCGAGGCCGCCAGGGGCGTGGGCTGCGGTCGCGACCAGGTGGTGCCGTTGTCGTCCGACCACGCCTGGAACAGACGACCCAGACCTGTGCGCATGAACATCAACAGGCGCCCGGGCGCCACCTCGGTCACCGAAGGTTCGTTCACATAGCTGAAGTGCGTGCTCCAGTCGCGCAGGATGATCAACTCGCCATCCTGGTTACGCTGCCAGGTGCGGCCGTCGTCGTCCGAGTAGCAGACATATACCAGCGTCAGGCGTGGGTCGAAGAAGTGCGCCGCCGTCGACACCCACTGGTTGGCGACCAGTTTGCCGCATACGGGTGGGCGGCGCCCGTCCGGACCCAAGTCTTGCCCGAAAGCGGCGTACACGGGCAGTACCAGGCGCCCCGACGCGGTGCGCAGCAGGACGTCCTGGTACGCGTAGGTCGGCATCCCGGGCGGCGTGATGCGTACCGGCGCCTCCCAGGTCTGCCCGCCGTCGGGCGAGCGCCAGAACACCAGGTGGCTGGTCCGCAGGCCTTCTTCCGCGTCACGGGCGCCCGGGTTCTGCCGCATGCCGGCCAACCCCATGCCGCCGTCCGCCAGCTGCACCAGCGAGGTGCCCGAGGACCCGACCGGGTTGCCCTGCCGGTCGACGCAGGCAAACTCATCGGACCAGGTCAGGCCGCCATCTTCCGAGTAGGAGAACAGGTCGCCGCCAGCGTGCACGATCCGGCCGTCGGCCAACGGCACGAAGGACGAGTCGTGGCCGTGCTGGGTCAGGTGGACAGCCATTGCCTCATCGGCCCGGGTCATGGGGACGTGGCTCATCGTCGGCCTCCCTGGCGGCGCTTCGGGCGCCGCGCCTGGTGGTGTGCCTGGTGGTGTGCCTGGTGGTGCGCCTGGTGGGGGTGCCCGGCGGCTGGCGGCGGGGTGCGGGCCCCTCGGCACCTTGGGCCCCGACCGGTCAGCTGGTGGGCTGAGGGATGCGGATGGTGAAGGTTGAGCCGTGCCCCAACAGGCTCTCTACGGTCAACTCGCCGCCCATCAGTTCACACAGGCGCGAGGTGATGGCCAACCCGAGGCCCGTACCGCCATAGCGGCGAGTCGACGAGCCGTCCACTTGGGTGAAGGCGTCGAACAGCCCAGCCGCATCGGCCTTGTCAATGCCGATTCCCGTGTCGCGCACCCGCACCTCGAGCCAGCGTACGGGGCCGTCGCCGACCATGGACACCAGGACGTCAATACGTCCCTCGCGGGTGAATTTGGCAGCGTTCGACAGCAGGTTCATCAGGCACTGGCGCAGCCGGGCCGGATCCGCGGTGATCACCCCGATGGGGTCGATCTGGGTCACGCTCAACTGGTTCTGGTTCACCTCGGCCAGGGGCTGCGCCGCCTGGTGGATCGAGCGCAGGAACTCGGCCAGGGGCACTGACTCGGGCGTGACCTCCATGCGCCCGGCTTCGATCCGGGTCAGGTCCATGATGTTGTTGACCAGAGCGAGCAGTTGCCGCGCGGCGCGCTGGATCTGCTCAAGCGGCTCGATCGCCGGCTGGCCGCCCGCCTCCTCGGCCTCCTCCAACAGGATCTCGCCGTAGCCGATGATGGCATTGAGGGGCGTGCGCAGCTCGTGGCTCATGTTGGCCAGGAACTCGGTCTTGACGCGATTGGCGTTTTCAGCCGCTTCCTTGGCCTGGCGCAGCTCTGCTTCGACACGTTCCCGACGCAGGATCTCGCGCTGCAGCGACAGGTTGGTGGCCGACAGCTCCTGCGTCCGTTCGGCCACGCGGTTTTCCAGCTGCTCATGGGCCTGCCGCAGTTCCTCGGCCATCCGGTGTTTGTACAGCGCCACCTCGATCGTGCTGCCGAGGGCCCCGGGACTAAATGGCTTGGTCAGGTAGCCGAAGGGCTCGGCGGCCGTCGCCCGCTGCACCACTTCCTGGGTAGAATACGCGGTCAGGTACACCACCGGGATCCGCCATTGGGTCCACAGCCGCCGCGCCGTCTCGATGCCGTCCATGTCGCCGGCCAGGTTGATGTCCATCAGGGCCAGGTCGGGTTTCAGCTCAGGTGCATGGGCCAGGGCTTCCTCGCCCGAGGACAGGGTGACGGGCACGTCATAGCCAAAACGGCGCAGCGTGTGCTGCAGGTCGAGCGCCACTATGGGCTCGTCCTCGACGACCAGTATGAGGGCCTTACCGCTCATGGTCCCACCGCATTCATGTGTCGCCCGGAAGCGGTCCAAGCCGGGTCAGCGTACCGGCCCGGCGCCCGCCTGCGGGCCGCAGTCTACACCCAGCCGGCGGTTTCGCGGTGGGCGATGTCGACCAGCGCCCGCAGCCACACCGGGTGATCGTTCAGGCACGGCACCAGCCGCAGCGAGCTGCCACCCGCTGCCGTGAACAACCGCTCACCCTCGTGGCCGATTTCGTCGAGGGTCTCCAGACAGTCGGCGGTGAACCCGGGGCAGGCCACGGCCAGATGCCGCACCCCCTGCTGTGCCAGTTGGACAAAACGCACGTCCGTATAGGGCTGCAGCCAGGCTTCGCGACCGAAACGCGACTGGTACGCCAGCGACCACTGTGCGGTCGACAGGTGCAGCCCGGCGGCCAGGCCCCTGGCCGTGGCTTGGCAGTGCTGCGGATAGGGATCGCCCTCATCGGCGTAGCGCTGGGGCAGGCCGTGAAACGAGAACAGGTAGTGGTCGACCGGCTGGTCACCCAGATGGCCGCGAAGGGCCACGGCCAGGGCTTCCAGATAACCCGGGTCATCGAAATAGGGCGGCGCAAAACGCAGCGTCGGCATCCAGCGCCGGTGCGAGAAGAACCACGGGCAACGGCGCCCGTTGGCCGCCTGCGTTGCCCCGTCGTAAATGGACCCCGAAGTGCTGCAGGAGAACTGCGGGAACATCGGCAGGACCAGGATGCGGGTGCATCCGTCGCGGACCAGAGCGGCCACGGCCTGATCCAGGCTCGGTTCGCCGTACCGCATGCCCAAGGCCACGCGGTACGGGCTGCCCAGCTGCGCCTGCAGGCCACGCGCCACGGCCTGGGAGTGGAGCAGCAGCGGCGAACCCTCCGGCTGCCAGACGCGCCGGTACAGAGCCGCCGATCGCGCCGGCCGTCGCGTCAGGACAAACAGGTGTAGGATGGGCCACCACTTCAGGGGCGGCACGTCAACCACGCGCGGATCGGCCAGGAACTGCCGCAGATACGGCCGCAGAGCCCGCGCCGTTGGGGCCGAGGGGGTGCCCAGCTGCGCCAGCAGCACGCCGACAGGGAGCGGTGAATCAGCTGGGGACATCACCCGTGCCGTTTGTTGGGTGCGGGAGGCCTGGCTACCTTTGCCGCGAGGGGCGGTCGCGCCAGGCGGCGCCGGCCGTAGCGAGTGGATAACTGAGGCGCTTGGTAATATAGGCCCGGCTGGCGTTGTGGCCAGGCAGGCTCGTGCCAGGGCCAGCTCACAGGAGTCAGGCATGCGCAGCATCTTCGTGGGCACGGAATATGCCGGCAAGTCGACGCTGATCCAGTTGCTGAGCGACTACTATCGTCGGCGTCACCTGCATCCGCATGTGGATGATCACTTCTCGATCCCCGACGGCACCCTGAGCCCGGCGTCGCGCCAGCTCATGCTGGGGCTCCCCGACGACATGAAGGAGCGCATGCAGCGCCTCCAGATCCAGTATCATGTGGAGATCCTCAAGCGCTACGCCTACCCTATCTTCGGCGGTTGGCACATTGAGGAGGCGGTCTACACCGCGGTATACGGGAACAACCCCGACAGCCCGTATTACAGCAACTACGCCCACGCTTTTCATCGCCTTTACGAGGCGCAGATCCTTGAGGCGCGCCTGGAGGACGTGGTCCTCTTCCACGTCACCGCCAGCGACGAGGCCCTCGTCGACCGCATGCGGTGCCAACCGCACGAGTACCCGATCACCCGCGCGGGCGACGTGACGGAGCTCAAGAGGCGGTTCGCCGACGAGGTGGCCAACTCCCTGTTCACCTTCCAGGGACGGACGGTGGTGCTGGACACCACCGACAAGACCCCGACCCAGTCCTTCGACGAACTGCTCCTGGCATCGGACCCCCTGGTCAGCATCGGCGAGTTGGCCCTGCGCAGCCTGCCGGTGCCCGATGGTCCCACTGAAGTCTGCTACCGCGACGGCGTCCGCCATCTGGTGCCCAGGTCCGCGTGACGGGCCTGCGGACCCGCGGCGCTTGGCACCTGGTGGCGGCGACGCTGTGCCTGGCCGGTTCCGTGGCCGCTGTTGAGCAACCGGGCCCTGAGCCCCTGCCGGCACGCGCGGCGCGGTGCCTTGGGCGGGACCTCCGCGGCTTGGCGGCCCCTGAGCCCCTGGCGGCCCTGGTCGCCGGTGGGGCGCTGGCGGCCCTGGCGGCGCCCTGGGACGCGCACGTGCGCGGCTGGCATGCCCGTCAACCGGGGCTGCGGGCGGTGCTGGCGGCCGACA
Source organism: uncultured Gemmatimonadota bacterium (assembly GCA_903893785.1). Lineage (GTDB taxonomy): Bacteria > Latescibacterota > UBA2968 > UBA8231 > UBA8231 > CAITNQ01. The sequence continues at coordinate 6,477 of CAITNQ010000054.1, read as the reverse complement.
ATGTCTGGGCCGAGAGCTCTGTGCTAGTGCCGGTGGTGGCGGGTTCCTGGGTCGCGGCGCGGATCGGCGGCCGGCCCGGCGCCGCCGCCGTCGCCACCCGGACGCTGCGGGCCGTGGTCGTGGCCAGCGTGGTAGTGGGGCCGGTCAAGGCGTTGGTGGGCCGGCAGCGGCCGGACGGCACTGACCATCGCTCGTTCCCGTCGGGACACAGCGCCAATGCTCTGGCCGTGGCGTCCGCGGTGGCTCGCGGTCACGGCCCAGCGTTCCAGGCCGCCGTCTACCTGAGCGCCGCCACCGTGCCCTTGGCGCGCCTGCATGCCAACCGGCACTACCTTTCCGACGTGCTGGCCGGCGCCGCGATTGGGACGGCCGCCGGCTGGGCCGTAACGGCGCCCGCGTCGCTGGGCGGCCACCCGGTCAGCCTGGCCTGCCTGCCCGCCGCGAGTGGCGGTTACCTCGCCGTAGTCGGCGCGATTGACAGGTGACCGCTGCCCCCTACATTCGCGGCCACCGGAACCCCCCGCCGGGTCGGCGTGTCTACCAAGTCCCGGCGCGCCTTGGTCCCCTCAAGGTTCGCGCCAGCTGACCCAGGTACCCAGTTGCACAGGAGGAACCCATGGCGCACTCCCGCTCGTTCCCGGCCGCTGCCCTGATGGCCCTGTTAGCCATGAGCGCGGTGGCCAGACCCGCCACTGTCAGCGCTGCCGGCCCCGCAGCCGCGCCCACCAAGGCCAAGGCCCAGTCGGTCCTCGTTCAGTACCCCATCGAGGTGTGTCCGATCTCCGGCGAGAAACTGAAGAAGCCCGTGATCAAGACCATCGAGGGGCGCGAGGTTCGTTTCTGTTGCCCCTCCTGCGTCAGCGCCTTCGAGGCTGACACCAAGGCGGGTTTCGCCAAGTTGGATTCGCTCATCATTGCCCGGGAGACGCCCCACTACCCGCTGACCACCTGCTTGGTCAGCGGCGGCAAACTGGGCGAGATGGGCCCTCCCCACGACATGGTGTTCAACAACCACCTGATCCGCTTCTGCTGCAGCGGTTGTGTTGCCACCTTCCAGGCCAACACGGCTGAGTACCTGGGCAAGCTCGAGGGTGCCTATGCCGCGCAGGCGGCGGCCAAACCGGGCAAGGCCGGCAAACCGGCCGGCGGCGGGGCAGGCAAGTAGGCTCGGCGCAATCGTCGGTCCTGAGACCGGGACCTGACCCCGGCCGCGGCGTCGCCCCGGCACCAGGCCAGACACACGAAGGCCTGGCACCCGAGGGGTGCCAGGCCTGGTGCCGCGTTACGCTGTTCGCGGTCAACCGCCCGAGTTCAATTGGTGCAGAACTCCGCCAGCACTTCGCCACCGCTCTCGCGGATTTTGCGCAGCGCCCGGTTGCGGAGCTGGCGGACCCGTTCGCGGGTCACGCCCATGGCCTCGCCGATTTCCTCCAGGGTCATGGGCGCTGTTCCCTCCAGGCCGAAGTAGGCACGCAGGATCTGGTACTCGCGTGGTTCCAGCGTGCCCAGACAGGTGCGCACCACGTCGGCCAGCCTGCCCCGCTCGTACTGCTCGGCCACATCTTCCTGGTCGGCCACGAACACCGAATGCAGGGGTGTGTCTTCATCGGGGAATGCCGGTCCGTCCAAGGACAGATCCTGCTGACCGACGACCATAGCATTCAGGATGCGCTCGGCGCTCAGATCCCCGTGAGCCAGGATCTCCTCATACGTCGGTGCCCGCCCGAGGGCCTGGGCCAGGCGGCCGGTTTCCTTCTCGATCCGTTGCAGGTCGTTGACCTGGCTCATCGGCGGCCGGGCGGCCTTGCCGTGCTCAGCGAGCGCCCGCAGCATGGCCTGCCGGATCCACCATACCGCGTAGGTGATGAACTTGAAGCCGCGGGTCTCGTCGAAGCGGCGGATGGCCTCTAGCAGGCCCACATTGCCCTCGGAGATCAACTCGCCCAGGCTCACGCCGCGGTCGCGGTACTCGTGGGCGACGCTGACCACGAACCGCACGTTGGCCAGGATGAGCTCGTGAAGCGCCTCTTGGTCGCCGGCGTGTGCCCGTTGGAACACAGCCACTTCCTGCTCGCGACTCAACGGCTGGGCGCTGCGGATGTCGCGCCAGTACAGTGCTACTGGGTCCAGGTGGGCTCGGGTTGCTGCCATCAAGTCTGTCTCCTGGCCTCGCCGGGCGGCCACCGACCGGCGGGTGGTCGTCACGGTCAGTTGCAGTGCACGTGTTCGCTGGCGCGGGCGTCGACTGCGCCGCGCAGCTCGGCGCTGCGCGTGCAGATGTCGGCCAGGGTGGTGGCGTCCATGACCTGCGCCACGGCCGCGCGCAGGTCATGGACGACGCTGCGCAGACCGCAGGTGCGCGCCGAGCCGCAGCTGCAGCGCTCGGGTTCCGGTTGGGCGGCGCACTCGAGCAGGTCGCATGGGCCGTCGATAAGGCGTACTACCTCGCCGATCGAGATCATCTCGGCAGGTCGACTGAGGACGTAACCGCCGCCGGCCCCACGGCGGCTCTGCAGTAGGCCGCCGCGGGTCAGATGCCGCAGAATCTGCTCAAGGAACTTCACCGAGATACGCTCGCGCCGGGCCAGCTCCTGCGCCTGCAGGTTACCGCGGTCCCGGTGCAACGCCAGGGCCGCCATGGCCCGCAGGGCGTACTCGGTCTTCTTGGAGAATTTCACTGCGCCAATCCCTGTCCCGAACTCCCGCTCTGCGGTTACCCATTTAACCCACGGAATTAGTGGGCAATCAATCTACGGCCGGTTCTCCTCGGTGTCAAGTTTGACGGTCCCTCTGAGCACTATCCAATTCTGTGAATTGTGAAGCACATCACAAAATCACACAGGCACCTGGCGCATGCCGCGCTCGGTCGCTGGTCGCGGCGGCGACCAACCGCCCGGCGGCCGAGGCGCCGCGACCCATTGGGGCGCCGCTCTGACCGCTCGCGTCCGGGCCGTGCGCGGCTACATTCAGAGGCGTGATCCTGCCGGGAGTCTGCCCATGCATGCAGTGCCTGAATCGCCATTGACCACGAGTATCACGTTCGAGGTTGGCGGCATGACCTGCGCGGCCTGCGTTCGGAGGGTTGAGCGAGCTCTGGCGCGCGCCCCTGGCGTCGCCGCCGTGGTGGTCAACCTGACCACCGAGCGCGCCAGCGTGGACTACCAGCCCGATCTGGTGTCGCCCGAGCGTCTGCAGGCGCTGGTGACGGCTGCCGGGTACCAGGCGCAACCGGCCGTCGATCGGGCCGAGCGTCGCCGCCGTCGCGCCGCCGCGGCGGCGCGCCAATGGCGCGAGTTGCAGGCGGCAGTCGGGCTGTGGTTGCCCCTGTTCGGCCTCGAGATGGCGGCCATGGTCCGACCCCACGGGCCGCTGAGCGCCTGGGCGACTTCGCCCTTGGGCAGCGCGCTGCAGGCGTTGTGGCTGGCGCCCCTTCTGTGGTTGGCCCGCCGGGTCTATGCGGAAGGGATCACGGCCCTTGCCCGGGGGGCGCCCAACATGTTCTCCCTCATCGCCCTGGGCACCGGCGCGGCGTTGGCGGCCAGCGGTTGGGCTCTGGCCACGGCGATCAGTCGGCCAACCTCACCCCTGCATGCGTATTGGGGGGCGGTGGCCACCATCCTCGCCCTGATGCTCATCGGTCGGTACCTGGAGAGCCGCTCGCGTGACCGGGCGGGCCAGGCCATTCAGGCATTGGTTGACCTGCAGCCGGCCACGGCGGCCCGGTGGGTGGACGGGGTGGAGGAGGAGGTGTCGGTAGAGCGCCTGCGCCCGGGCGACCTGCTGCGCGTTCGGCCGGGCGAGCGATTGCCGGTCGATGGCGTGGTGGCGGGCGGGGCATCGGCAGTCGACGAATCCATGCTGACCGGGGAACCGGTTCCGGTGGCCAAGGAAAACGGCGACCGGGTAGTGGCCGGGAGCATTAACCGCGAGGGACTGCTGCTGGTCCGAGCCACGCGCGTGGGAGAAGAAACGGCGCTGGCCCAGATCGTGCGGCTGGTGGAGCAGGCGCAACAGGGGAAGGCCCCCATCGCCAGGTTGGCCGATACCGTCGCCGGCCATTTCGTGCCCGTGGTGCTGGCCATCGGCCTGCTGGCGGCGGGGGCCTGGTGGTGGCATGGCGCGCCGCCGGCCTTCTGCCTCGAGATCCTCATGGCGGTCCTCATCATCGCCTGCCCGTGCAGTCTGGGCCTGGCCACGCCCGCAGCCATCCTCGTCGGCACCGGGCGGGGGGCCCAACTCGGGATCCTCATCAAGAGCCCGGAGGCCCTGGAGACGCTGCATCGCATCGACACCGTGGTCTTGGACAAGACCGGCACGCTGACCACGGGCCAACCGGTGGTGACCGAGGTGATGCCGTTAGGCGACTGCAGTGCCGATCGGCTGCTGACCTTGGCCGCGGCCGTGGAGCAGGGCTCCGAACACCCGCTGGCCGCGGCGGTGGTGCGCGCGGCCCAGGCGCGGGGGCTGGCTCTGCCGCCCGTAGACCAGTTCGCCGCCGCTCCCGGCCGCGGGGCCAGCGGCCGCGTAGGTGATCACCGCGTTCTGGTCGGCAGTGGGCGATGGCTGTCCGCCCAGGGCGGCGGGCCCGTTCCGAGCCCGGCGGCCGCCCCCTTGGCGGCGGCCGGGCAGACGCCGGTCTGGGTGGCCGTCGACGGGCAGGCCATCGGCCTGCTGGGGTTGGCGGACCCGCCCCGCGTTGACAGCGCGGCCGCCGTGGAGGACCTGCGACGGGCAGGCGTCGAGATGGTGATGATCACCGGCGACGCTGCGGCCACCGCGATGGCCGTGGCCCGCCAGGTCGGCATCGAGCAGGTGCAGGCCGAGGTGTTGCCGGCCGACAAGGCGGCCGCAGTGGCCGGTCTGCAGGCCGGGCGCCGCCGCGTGGCCATGGTCGGCGACGGCATTAACGACGCGCCGGCCCTGGCGCAGGCCGATGTGGGCATTGCCCTCGGCGCCGGCACCGACGTGGCGCTGGAGTCCGCCGACCTGGTGCTCATGCGCAACCGCCTGACCGACGTGCCGGCTGCCCTGCGGTTGAGCCGCGCCGTCATGCGGACCATTCGCCAGAACCTCTTCTGGGCTTTCTTTTTTAACGCTGTTGGCATTCCCGTGGCCGCCGGCGCCCTGCATCTTTTCGGGGGGCCTCTGCTCCACCCCATGCTGGCCAGCGTGGCGATGGCGCTGAGTTCAGTATCAGTTGTCGGCAATGCCCTGCGCCTGCGCCGTTTTACCCCTTGAGCGGCGGCCGCGCCGGGGGCGATGCCCTTTAACGCTGTGGGAGGAAGCGCAATGATCGCCGTGACCCTGACCGGAATGAGTTGCCAGAACTGCGCCCGCCACGTGCGCCAGGCCCTCGCGGCCCTGCCGGGCGTCACCTCGGTGCAGGTCGACCTGGACCAGGCCACGGCCCACATCAGCGGCAACGATGAGCTGGACGATGCCCGCATCGCCGCCGTGCTCGATGAAGAAGGCTACACCGTTACGCTCATCACCCGGAACTGAGGGCGGCAGTGCTGGCGCTGCGCAAGGTTGAGGTAAAGAAGCTTTTCGCCGAGGCCGCCGCGCGTTTCGCGCCCCGATGCGAGTTGGTGTTTGTCCTGCAGAGCCTGGAAGACGCGCTCAACGTTGGGTCGCTGTTCCGCATCGCCGACGCCTGCGGCGTCAGCCAGATGGTCTTCTGCGGGCGCACGCCGACGCCCCCGGACGCGGTCATCGATCGCACCTCGCGGGGCCATGACCGACGCGTTCCGTGGCGTCGCGTGCCCCAGGTCGAGGTGGCGCTGGACGAGTTGCGCGCAGCCGGCTACCACCGGCTGGGGCTGGAGACGGCTCAGGGCGCCCAGTGCTATCTCGACTATCCCTATCCCGAGCGCGTGGCCCTCGTGCTGGGCAACGAGACCGACGGCCTGTACCCCGGCACGCTGGGGCGCTGCGATGGCGCGGTCTACATCCCCATGTACGGCAAGGGCCCCTCGCTCAATGTGCACGTGGCCGCGGCCCTGGTAGCATACCAAGCGCTGATCGGCCCCCGAGCCGCAGCACCGGCTTAGCCGCGGCGGCCCGGGGCCGGGGTTCCGGATGCCCGGGCCGGGCACCGTGGTCGCGGCGCGGCAGACGCCTCAATGTGCACGTGGCCGCGGCCCTGGTAGCATACCAAGCGCCGATCGGCCCCCGAGCCGCAGCACCGGCTTAGCCGCGGCGGCCCGGGGCCGGGGTTCCGGATGCCTGGGCAGGGCACCGTGATCGCGGCGCGGCAGACGCCTCAATGTGCACGTGGCCGCGGCCCTGGTGGCATACCAGGCGCTGGCCGGCCCTCGACCGGGGCGCGCTCTCATGCCTTGGCGTGCTCGTCCTCAAAGGCCTCGTACCGTGCCAGCGCCTCGTCGTAGAGCCCGCGGCAAGCGGGGTCGGGTTGGATGGTTGAGCCCGCCACCGGGCGCGTGAAGGGGGCAACCACCTGGTGCCAGTCAGCGCCTC
>CAITNQ010000053.1 GCA_903893785.1 uncultured Gemmatimonadota bacterium | reverse complement strand
GTTGGTGTCGTGCGGACCGCCCGGACGTGGTCAGGCTGCTGCCGCGCCTACAGCAGCGTCTGTGCGCCCTCGGAGCTGACCTGGTCGGATTTCCGGTCCTCCTCCCACTCCAAGTGGCGGTAGTCATCGGGGGTGCTGGTCCGCCGCCACTCGCGGAAGTCGGCCTCGATCTCGGGTGACCACGCCGAGTCCATTTGGTGGGAGTTGTACACCCCCTCCTTGATGCGCTGGAACTGGAAGATCTCGCGCAACTGCGTGCGCTCGGCCCGCTCGCAGCACTCCTCAGCCAGGTGGGGGGGGACAAACAGGATGCCGGCCGCGTCGCCGAGCACGACATCGCCAGGCATGCAGATGGCGTTGCCGATGCGGCAGGGCGTGTTGATGCCGACCAGGGTAACGTCGCCAATGCCCGTGGGGTCATTGCCGCGGTAGAAGGTGGTCAGCCCCTCCACGTCCATCACCTGCTGCACGTCACGGATGCCGCACCACAGCACCTGACCGCGGCCGCCCCGCGAGCGGATGGCGTTGGACAGATTGCCGCCCGAATACGTGCCCTGGAAGATCTTGTCGAACATGTCGATAACCATGACGTCGTCGGCCACCAGGGTCTCGATGACCCAGGAGTTGAAGAAGCCGACCCGACCTTCCTGTTTCTGACCGTACTCCAGCAGGGAGTCGTGCAGATCGGGCCGGCGCGGTACCATCACCCCGGTGACGGCCCGGCCGACCAGCGTGCGGTTGCCGTTGAGAACCTTCCAGTCGCCCTGGAACTGGTACTTGTAGTCATGGCCCCAGCACACTCCCCAGGCCTCCTCAAGGGCGACCTTCTGCAGGCGGCGCAGGATGTCGTCGGGCACGCGGGGCCGACCGTTGTCAAAGCGCTCGCCGTGCCACTGCGGGGTCAGTTGGATGATGTCGTCGCGATTGTCGTACCGCACAGGGGCCTCCTTGGGTTGTGGTCACTGCCTGGGCACGCAATTGAGCAGACTCGGACGCGTATTGTCAAATCGGTCCCGGGGTCCGGGGGGCGATGCCGACTCAGCGGCGGTCGGCTGCAGGATCCCGTAGTCCCGTGGATGGGCGTCGGCCCTACAGACTGGCGATGAGGGTAACCAACTCGTAAGGGCGCAGGCCCACGGCCACCTGGCGGCCCTGCTGGTCGGCGAGCCGTTCCTGCGGCCGCTCAAGGTGGTCGGCGCGGTGGAGCGCCCGGCAGGGCACCGGCAGCGTCAACGAGCAGCACACCGACTGGCCGTCGACCTCGCGCAGCCGGATCACGAAGGCGTCGGGAGTGAATTGGTCTTCTGGCATCTTGACCGCACACACCTCGACATTGGGGGCTCCGACCGAGAAGAAGGAGTCTGCCGCTGCCAGAGGGCGCGACGAGTCGATGGCGCCCCATCGCATCATGCCCCCGTGGTGCGCCGACGCCCAGGTCCACTGGAATGGACGCAGCAGGGCCTGCGCCGCCGCTGCAGCGACCGAGGCCACCAGTGCGCCCCGGTGCGGATGCAGCGCATAGCGCACCTCGTGGGCTCCGTGGGCCATCTCCGGGTCCATGTCGCGTACCGTGCGAATAACCGATAGACCCAGGACGCCGTCGACCCAGTCGGCACCGTATACGGCGTCGGTCACCAGGGTGTGGCCGCCATGGGCGTCGCTGAGGTCGACCCACTCATGGAGGCAGAACTCGCGCTCCGGTTCGGCGACCTGCACGCTGCCGTGGCCAAGGGCCGCGGTGACCGTGGGGGTGGTCACATCGGGCGAGAAAGCCAGCTTCAGGAATGCATCTGTTTCGTGCCAGTCAACGGCTAGGCGGAACTCCACCCCTGTTTCGGTCAAGATGACTTCGCGGGTGAACACCGACCAGCGGGTCCGCGAGGTGGTTCTGACCACGCAGCCGAAGGGCCCGCTTGCGCTCAAATGGGGTGGGTCCACCAGGGTCAGGGGCAGGATCTGGCCCGTGAAGGCCTGCACCCAGGAGGTGGCCTGCTCCTCCTCTTCGTGGAGCACCAGGCGATTGCTGGGGCCGGCCAGCAGCTGCCGGCCGCTGGCCAGGTCCTCCAGCCCGACCAGATCGCCGTTCTCGGGCGCAAAGGTCAGGCGGTAGTGTCGGTCCTGCAGGAGCCGACCGTCAAAGGTGGCGTGGGGCCGGGGCACCGGGGCTGTCTGCGCCTGAGTGACGGCTGTAACGCGGTAGAGCCCATAGCCGAACGCGGGAAGTTGAGTCTGGAAAGTCACGCCCTCCGGGGTGAAGCAGGCCGGGAGGGGGGCGCCGTCAGGGCCGTGCAGCGCCAACGACCCGTGGCTGAGAGAGCCGCCGAACCAGTCTGGGTACCGGGCCTCCACCCGTCCGGTGGCGGCGAAGGCACCCGGGTTATAGACCAGCAGCGGCCAGCCGTCGCCGCGGGTGTCCAGGCGGGCCTGGAGCTGCGCCAGAGCGCCGCGCTCCAGCACGTTCAGGTCCGCCTCGAGACGGTCATACCACCCGTGTGCCTGGCGGTACACGGCGGCCACTGAGGTGCCCGGCAGGATGTCGTGGAACTGCAGGGTCAGGAATTGCTGCCACAACTCGATGAAATCCAGGCGGGGGTAAGCCGGCTTGCGCTGCAAGATCGCGCCCATGGCGGCCAGCGCCTCGGCACTGACCAGGCGGTGCTCAAGGCGGCGATTGCGGCGCTTGATCTGGGCTTGCGAGGTCAGGGCGCCGGTCGCGAAGCAGTCACGCGTGCCGTGGTATTCGGCGAGCGCCTGGCGCTGGTCCCACGGAAACGTCTGCGCGAAGAAGCCCTGCACCGTACCGAAGCGCCAGTTAGGGGCCTTGGGGACCAAGCGCAGTGCCTCGAGGGCGGCCAGGTCATCTTCGCGCGGGCCGCCGCCGTGATCGCCGGCCCCGTACAGCGCTAGTTCCTCGGTGGTGGTGGCCGTATCCGCGAAGGGTTTGAGGCTCTCGAGGTACGCCGGGGTTAACGGCGGGTTGCCGTAGCTGCCGAACGGCCGGTAGGCGATCAACTCGCTGCCGTCGGGACCGACCCAGCGGAAGGCGCGCCGGATGGGCCCGGGCCAGCGTGGCACACCCCGAGTGAACAGATAATAGCGGTACCCGCAGCCGGCCAGGATCTGCGGCAGCGTGGCGGCGTGGCCGATGAAGGAGTCGGGGAAAAAGGCCACCGTCTGGTCGGCCACGCCCAAGTGATCCAGGGCGTACCTCGTCCCCTGCAGGTGCTGCCGGATCACGGCCTCACCACCCGGCAGCAGCGCGTCGTATTCGCACCAGGCCCCGCCGATCACTTCCCACGCCCCAGCTTCGACCTGCCGCCGAATGCGCGCGAAGATATCGGGGTATTCCTGCTCCATGGCTCGGTACAGGAACATCTGGCTCTGGCAGAAGGTGAAGCCCGGCGTCTGCTCCATCACCGCCAGGACGCCGCGGAAGGTGGCGGGCGCGATCCGGTGGACGGTCTCCTTCAGGTCCCAGCGGTAACCCAGATCAATGTGCGCATGGCCTGCCATCACCAGGGTCAGGCCGGACAGGTCGGCTGGCCCCACATCGGCGCCCGGAGGAGGGAAATCCTCGCGTTCGGAGACGACTTCCTCAACCGGACGACGGGCGGGAGCACTCATGCGATGGGCCTTCCATTGGCCGGGCGCTGCCGGCGGTAAGGGAGCCCAAGGGCGGCACCCTCGGGGGCCCCATGACCATGGCAATCCGGTGGGTGCCACCGCCGGCTTGCGCACGGTACGCTATAATACGCCATCAGGACGCGCATGTTAAGGTGGTGCTGTGCGGCGGACCGGTGCCCCTGTCGCTGCCCCTGGTCGATCGGGCGGCAGGCGAGCGGCCGCGGCGCTACCGGCCCGCGACCGTGCTCTCCGGGCAAGCTACCGTCCACCGGGCTGCGGGGGGCGACTGGTCCCTGCACCCGGATGTTCTTGGGGCAAACGCGCGCCGCGCCGACAACATGCCTTCGCCGGCCGGGCGCCATCACCCTTCTGACGGCGGCGAGCGCGCCGCGACGCGCCGAGAGCCTAAGGATCGCTATGCTAAGGGTTGGGCTCGTACGGCTGGGTTTGGGTTTGTTGCTGTCGATGGCATTGGACTCGTGCTCGGGCAGGGGTTGGCCCACAGGGTTTGACTGGGGCGGGGGCAGCACGGCAGCCGCGAATCGGGCCCCGGTAGCCCACGCGGGGCTCGACCAGGAGGCGGCGGTGGCAGATACGGTGCAGCTGACCGGGATGGGCAGCTGGGATGCGGATGGCGACCCTCTGACCTACCGCTGGACATCTCTGGACGGGGCTGACCTTGACGTCGTTACCCTGGCCACGCCCCGGTTTGTCGCCAGCGTGCCCCGTCTGTACCGCTTCGTGCTGGTGGTGAACGATGGCACCGTCGATAGCGCTCCGGACGAGGTCCAGGTGACGGCTCGGCCGGTGGACGACCCGACTGGTTCAAGGCGGACGTTGACCGCCGACCTGCCAGGGTCGGCGACGATGGAGTTCGTGTGGATCGAGGCTGGGACCTTCACCATGGGGTCGCCGTCGTCGGAGGTCGGCCGCCGCGACAACGAAGGGCCGTTGCATCAGGTAACGTTGACCCGCGGGTTCTGGTTGGGTCAGTGCGAAGTTACCCAGGGCCAGTGGTACGCCGCCATGGGCACCCGGCCGTGGTTGGGTCAGGCGTACGCACAGGCGAACCCGGCCCATCCGGCGGTTTGGGTCCGGTGGGAGGACGCGCAGGCGCTGGTGCAGCGGTTGAACGAATGGGCGGGCGAGGCGTTGTACCGCTTGCCGACCGAGGCGGAGTGGGAGTATTCCTGTCGCGCCGGGACGGCGGCCACCTGGTCTTTCGGTAGCGACGTGGCCCGGTTGCCGGACTGTGCCTGGTACGGCGACAACGGCTCCCAGGCTGGGTTGGCGTGGGCGCAGCCGGTGGGGACTCGCCGGGCCAACCCGTGGGGACTATACGATATGCACGGCAATGTCTGGGAGTGGGTGGTGGACGGGTACAGCGCGTACAGCGACGCCCCGCAGACCGATCCGCAGGGCCCGTTGTCAGGCGCCCGACGGCTCGTCCGAGGGGGTGGATTCGACACCTCGGCAGAGGGGACCCGGGCCGCGTTCCGTTACGACCTGGGAGTGGGTAATCAGCGAAACGGTTCTATCGGCATCCGTCTGGTGCGGGTCCGCTAGCCAGGTGTCGTGCGACCCGCCGTGCCGGCAGCCCCGCGCGGTCGTGCACCGGGGTCACGCGACCACCCGTTGTCCGTCCCGGTGCCGCTTCAGGCGTTTCCACCGCAGCTTGCGGCGTTCCCACCGCGGCCCGAGCCGGATGACGCCGTCGCCCGATGACGCCGGCGAGGCCGTCGCATCAGTGGCGGCCCACACAGTTGGCGGGGCCGCACCGCATCGCGCGGCTGGCGCCGACCGCCGGCGAGCGCGTCCATCGGCCCCGCAGCGGCGTGGCCGACGCCGACCGCGCTCGGTTGTCCGAACTCGCCACGGCGCAGCCGCGCCCGGGGCGCGTTGGCCGGCGAGCCCCGAGCCGCAGCGCGGCAACCCCGGCTGCATCCCCGGGGAGTGGTCGCTAACGGGTGATGTTGATGCTGCCGCCATCGCGGTAAGGGTAGGTCCCGCACGAGGCCCCGTCGACATAAACGAGCACGTCACCGGGGTCGTAACCGCTGAATTTGGCGTACCCCTGGCTGTCGGTGTACTCTCCCATCGACATGCCGCGCGTGACCCCCTTGAACTCCAGTTTGACCCGGACGCCGCTGACGCCTTGGCGTTTGCCGTTGATCACTCTGACCGAAAACACAACCGTCCCTCCTGCGGGGTGGGTAGTCCGTCTTGCCGGGGAGGGGAGCGAACGGCGTGCCACGG
>CAITNQ010000052.1 GCA_903893785.1 uncultured Gemmatimonadota bacterium | reverse complement strand
TGTCGTTGGATGGCGACAACGGGCCCACGGACGGCGATCAACGGGGCGCGCACCTGGCTGCGGACGAGGACCCGCCCGACGCCGGCGACGAGGTGCCGTTGGATGGCGACGACGGGCCCACGAACGGCGATCAAGGGGGCACGCACCTGGCTGCGGACGAGGACCCGCCCGTCGCCGGCGACGAGTTGCCGTTGGATGGCGACAACCGGCCCACGGACGGCGATCAACGGGGCGCGCACCTGGCTGCGGACGAGGACCCGCCCGACGCCGGCGACGAGTTGCCGTTGGATGGCGACGACGGGCCCACGGACGGCCCCACGGCAGACGGTCGGGACCGCAGCGCCGAGGATCAACCATGACGCTCGACGGCCACCCTGATCCGGGCGCCGGTTCGGCCCCCATGGTGCGGTTGAACCGGTACATGGCCCGGGCCGGAATCGCCTCCCGGCGCGCCAGTGACGAGTTGATTCGTGCCGGCGCCGTGCGCGTTAACGGCAAGGTGATCCAGGAGCCGGGCTTGTCGGTGCGCCCCGGCCTGGATCACGTGGAAGTGGAAGGCCGGACCGCACGGGTGCCGGACGACTACGAGTACATTGTCTTGCACAAGCCCCTGGGCTGCTTGGTCACCAAAAGCGACCCGCAGGGTCGGCCGTTGGTGTACGCCTGCGTCCCGGGGCTGCGCGCCGGGACCGTGGCTGTGGGCCGGCTGGACATGGACACCACCGGTCTGCTGCTGCTGACCGACGACGGCGAGTTGGCTTTCCGCCTGCTTCATCCCCGCTTCGGGTTGTGGAAGCGCTACGAGGCGGTAGTGTTGGGGCGTCCGGACGAGGCGGCGCTGACGCGCCTGCGCCAGGGCGTGCAGCTGGATGACGGCATGACCGCGCCAGCGCGCGTCGAGGTGGTCGAAACCTGGCCCGTGGAGCACGGCTGCCGGTCACGGGTGTCGCTGGAGATCCACGAGGGCCGCAAGAGGCAGGTGCGGCGCATGCTGCGGGTGGTGGGCCATCCGGTGCGCCAGCTGACTCGGGTGGCCTTTGCCGGCATGGCTCTGGACCTGCCCGAACCAGGCCAGTGGCGGCGGCTGCGCGCCGACGAGGTGGTTGCCTTGCGGCGCCGGGCCGGCCTGGACCAGGATACCGACCATGGCTGAACCGCGATTGACGATCGCCATCGACGGTGTGGTGGGGTCGGGCAAGACGGCTACTGCGCGGCAGGTGGCCGCTGCCCTGGGCTACCGCCACCTGGACACCGGTGCCATGTACCGGGCCGTTGCCCTGGCCGCGATGCGGGCCGGCATTGCCCCTGGCGACACCGGAGCGCTGGCAACGCTGGTGGCGAGCTTGCGGCTTGAATTCGGCCCGGGCGCGACCGGCAACCGGGTAAGCCTCGACGGGAACGACGTGACCGACGACATTCGGCTACCCGAGATCAGCCGCCGGGTGGGTGCCTATGCCGACGTGCCGCTGGTGCGGCGGGCCCTGGTCACGCGACAGCAGGAGTTGGGCCGCCTGGGCGGCGTGGTCGCCGAGGGACGGGACGTGGGCACGGTGGTTTTCCCGCGGGCCGAGCTCAAGGTGCTCATGGTGGCCGACCTGGCGGTGCGGGCCCGCCGGCGGCAGGCGGAGCTGGCGGCCAAAGGCGTGACAATCGACCTCGACGTTCTGACCCAAGATATAGCCCGCCGCGACCAGGAAGACGCGGAGCGTGACTACGGCGGCACGGGTCGGCCAGCGGACCTGGTGGTTATTGATACTACGGACCTGACCCTACAGGGGCAGGTTGACGCCATTGTGGCCCTGGCCAGGGCCCGCGGCGCCTGATCTGCCGGCTTCCGCCGGCGCACCAAGCTCCCCCTGGATCGCCCAGGAGGGGCGGCTTCGGCCTCTCACGCGCTAACCCACGGCAGTTCACCATGACCGAGCAGAACGCAGCAGAAACACAGCCCACCGCGGTACCGCCCAAGCGGCAGTACGGAACAGCCAGTGTCGAGGAACTCGAGCGGCCCGAATACGGGGCTGACGAGTACCAGGAGTTCATGTCCCTCTACGACGAGAGCATCTCCGGCATTCAGGAGGGGCAGATCGTCAAGGGCACGATCGTCTCGATCGGCCCCAACGAGGTGATGGTCGACATCGGCTTCAAGTCCGAGGGCGCGGTGCCGCTCAAGGAATTCAGCGACCCGCAGGCCATTCAGGTGGGCCAGCAGATCGAGGTGTTCCTGGAGAACGTCGAGGACCAGGAAGGGCAGGTGGTCCTGTCCAAGTCCAAGGCCGACTTCATGCGGGTGTGGGACATCATCAAAGAGGCCCACGACACGGGCAATACGGTCAACGGGCGGCTCGTTCGGCGCATCAAGGGCGGCATTGTCGTCGACCTGTTCGGCGTCGACGCCTTCCTGCCGGGCTCGCAGATCGATATCCGTCAGGTGAAAAACTTCGACCAGTTCATCGGTCGCGAGTTCCCGTTCAAGATCATCAAGCTCAACAAGGCCCGGCGGAACATCGTCGTGTCGCGCCGCGCCGTCCTGGAAGAAGAGCGCGCCCGGTTGCGCGAGCTCATCATCAAGGAACTCGAGGAGGGGCAGATCCGCGAGGGCGTGGTCAAGAACATCACCGACTTCGGCGCCTTCATCGACCTGGGCGGCGTCGACGGCCTGTTGCACATTACCGACATGTCGTGGGGCCGTGTCGGGCACCCGTCGGAACTGGTGTCCATCGGTGACCGTATCCGCATCAAGGTGCTCAACTACGACCGCGAGCGGGAGCGGATTTCGCTGGGTCTGAAACAGCTGACGCCGCATCCGTGGGAGAACATCGAGCTCAAGTACCCGGTGACCACCCAGACCAAGGGCAAAGTGGTCAGCATCACCGACTACGGCGCCTTTGTCGAACTCGAAGAGGGCATCGAGGGCCTGGTGCACATCTCCGAGATGTCGTGGACGCAGCACATCCGCCATCCCAGCAAGCTGGTGGCCATCGGCGACATGGTCGATGTGGCCGTGCTGAAGATCGACAAGGACAACCAGAAGATCTCCCTGGGTATGAAGCAGACCGAAGCCGACCCGTGGGAGACCCTGGATGCCAAGTACCCCCCGGGCACGCGCCTGGAGGGCACGGTGCGCAGTCTGACCAACTTCGGCGCCTTCGTCGAGATCCAGCCCAACATCGATGGGCTGGTGCATATCTCCGACATGTCCTGGACGCGGCGTATCCGCCAGGCCAGCGAGATGTTCAAGAAGGGCGACGTGGTGCCGGTGGTGGTCACCGAGATCGACAAGAAGCGGCGGCGCATCTCGCTGAGCCACAAACTGGCTTACGACAACCCCTGGCCCCGCTTCAACCGCGAGTACGCCGTCGGTACCGAGGTTACGGGCACCATTTCGCGCATCCTCGAGCGCGGCGTGGTGGTGTCCCTGGCCGGTGACGTGGACGGTTTCGTGCCGCTGTCGCAGCTGGCCGTCGACGACATCCAGAACCCGCGCCAGAGCTTCAGCGAGGGTCAGCAGTTGCCCATGAAGGTGATCGAGTTCGACGAGGACCAGAAGAAGATCGTCCTCAGCGTGCGCGACTACCTGAAGGACAAGGACAACGCCGAATACGAGGCGTACCTGGCCAGCCACCCGATCCAGCAGGTGACCATCGGTGACGTCGTCGCGGATCAGGACGACGAGATGAACAGCTGGGGCGATGCCGTCGACCGGCGCGAGCAGTAAGGCACCGTAAGCAGTACCAGACCCGGTGAGGGGGGGCAGGGGTGGTATCCCCTGCCCCCTCTTGCTCTTTTACGTGCCCTCTGGTGCGGGGGAAGGCGCCGGTTATCTTGGTACCGCACGCAGGACGGCATGCACTGCAGGCCACCGCCGACAGCCACCGACAGGGCCCATGAGCACGGCGACGTTGACGCCGGCGATGGAGCAGTACCACCGCTTCAAGCGCCAGCACCCGGACGCCATCCTGTTCTTCCGGATGGGCGACTTCTACGAGATGTTCTACGACGATGCCCGCGAGGCATCGCGCCTGCTCGGCCTCACCCTGACCTCGCGCAGCCATGGTCGCACCGCCGGCGAGGTACCGCTGGCCGGCGTGCCCCACCACGCCATGGAAGGGTACCTGGCACGGCTGATCCAGTTGGGGCGCAAGGTGGCCGTCTGCGAGCAGATGGAGGACCCGCGCCTGGCCAAGGGAGTGGTCAAGCGCGATGTCGTCCAGGTAGTGTCGCCGGGCACGGCCCTGTCCGACGCCATGCTGGACGGCAGCCGCAACAACTTCCTGGTGTCGCTGCATCGCGACACTCGCCGGGTGGGCCTGGCCATGGTCGACCTGTCAACCGGCGATTTCGGTGTCAACGAGGTGGATCCGACCGAACTGGGCGACGAACTGGCCGCCCTGGCGCCGGCCGAACTGCTGTTGGCTGACGACGCCGACGCGGCCTGGGTTGCCGAGCTTCGCCAGTGGGTGCCGGCGGCGGCCATCAGCCGCCTCGACGCCCACGACTTCGCCCTGGCAGCAGCCCACCCGCTGCTGCTGGACCAGCTGCGTGTCCAATCGCTCAAAGGTTTCGGGTGTGAGGACCTGGAGGCGGCCATACGCGCCGCCGGGGCAGCCGTGCGTTACCTCCGAGACAACCAGCGGGGCGCCCTGGACCACCTGAACCACCTGACCCGCCGCACCCGTGCCGATCACCTGGTCCTCAACAGCGCCGCCCAGCGCCACCTGGAGCTGCTGGCCAACCTGCAGGACGGCGGTCGCGCCAACACCCTGCTAGAGGTGATCGACCAGACCCGCACGGCCATGGGCGCGCGGTTGCTGCGTCAGTGGCTGGTGGCCCCTCTGCGCGACCTGGGCCCCATTGAGCAACGCCTGGAGGCGGTGGCCGAATTGGCCAGCAGCGCGGCGCTCCGGCAGCGGGTGCGCAGCGGGCTGGCAGCCGTCGGCGACCTGGAACGGCTCATGGCACGCATCTGCTGCCAGCGGGCGACACCGCGCGACCTGGTCGGCCTGGCCCGCTCGCTGGCCGCGGCCGGGCCCATTCGGGAGGCACTGACGGGGGCCAGCGCGGCCCTGCTGGTCGATGCCCGGGAGACGGGCCTGCCGGACGTGACCGAGCTGGTCGAACGCATCACCGCGACGCTGGTGGATGACCCGCCGTTGAGCACGGGCGATGGCGGGCTGATCCGGGCCGGGTGCTCCGCCGAGGTGGACGCCCTGCGCCAGGACAGTTCGGGCGGCAAGGAATTCATTGCCAGTCTGCAGGCGCGGGAGCGCGAGCGCACGGGTATCACGTCGCTCAAGATCGGCTTCAACCAGGTGTTCGGTTACTACCTGGAAATCAGCAAAGCCAACCTGGAGCGGGTGCCCGACGACTACCACCGCAAACAGACGCTGGTCAATGCCGAACGCTTCATCACGCCCGAACTGAAGCAGTACGAGGAACGCGTGCTGGGTGCCGAAGATCGGCTCAAGCAGCTGGAGAGCGCCCTGTTCCTGGAGCTGCGTTCGTGGACGGGCCAGTGGACCGCACCGGTACAGCAGAGCGCCCGCGCCCTGGCCCAGCTGGACGTGTTGTCGGGCCTGGCAGAGGTGGCGGTCGCGGGCGACTGGGTGCGCCCTGAGGTGAACGACTCGACACGCCTGTACCTGCGCGAGGCGCGACACCCGGTGGTGGAACGCCAGCTGCGGCAGGGGGCGTTCGTGCCCAACGACGTCGAGTTGGACGGCGAGGCCCAGCAGATCGCGCTGATCACGGGCCCCAACATGGCCGGCAAGAGCACCATCATCCGCCAGGCCGGGTTGCTGGTGGTGCTGGCGCAGATGGGCTCCTTCGTCCCAGCGGCGACAGCGAGCGTGGGGCTGGTGGACCAGGTTTTCACCCGGGTCGGTGCGTCAGACAACCTGGCCCGCGGCGAAAGCACCTTCATGGTGGAGATGAACGAGGCCGCGAACATCCTCAACAACGCCACGGGTCGCAGCCTGATCCTGATGGACGAACTCGGCCGCGGCACCAGTACCTTCGACGGCATGAGCATTGCCTGGGCGATTGTCGAGTACCTGCACCACGGCGATCCCCCACGGCCGCGCACCCTGTTCGCCACCCACTACCACGAGTTGACCGAACTGGGTCAGTTGCTGCCGCGGGTGCGTAACCTGAATGTCTTGGTGCGCGAGGAGGGCGATCACGTGGTGTTCCTGCATCGCCTGGCAGAAGGGCCCTGCGACCGCAGCTACGGCATCCACGTCGCGCGCATGGCGGGCATGCCAGCGGCGGTAGTCAGCCGAGCGTACGAGATCCTGCAGCGTCTGGAGCAGGGCCACGTGGCCCGCGAACGTCTGTCGGCGGCGCCGCCGCCAACGGCCCAGCTGGATCTGTTCGCACCGCCCTCGCCCGTGCAGGCAGTGGCCACCGCGTTGGGTGACCTGGACGTCGATCGTCTGACGCCACTGGAGGCGCTGCTCAAGCTGCACGAATGGAAGGCTTCGCTGCGCGAGTAGCTCTGGGCCCGGGCCGCCCTAGGCCGGCCAGGACGCAGTGCTCATGTTCCAACCGGAGGCATGCCATGGGCTCGCCGGCCGACCGCTTCACCCGCCTGCAGAAGGTGGCCGTGTTCCTCATTGCGCTGGGCGAGGACCGGGTGCGCCCCCTGCTCACTGGCCTGGGCGCCGGCACGCTGGAGCAGTTGAATGCCGCCATTTTGGGTCTGGGCGACGTAACGCCGCGGGAGCGCGCCGCCGCCATGTTGGAGGTGGAGGCGTACCTGCGTCACGGCACTCCCCTGCGGCCCGGCCCTGGCGAGACCGACCCGCCCCGGCGCCCCGCGACGACACCGGGTCGCCGCCGAGCGGCGAGTCCGCCGCCGCGCCCGGAAACGGGGTGGCGGCGTGGCGGCGAGCCCGAACCCGGCGCCGAAGGCCAACCGTGGGCAGCGCCGGGTCGCGAGCCCGGGTCGGGACCCGGCGGCGAACGAGAACCAGAGGTACCGGGGCAACCGTGGGCGGCTCCTCCCTCGCCTCCGGCAACCCAGACGCCGCGGCCGGATCGGCCGCGCAGCGCCGACACGCCGGTTCGCCCGGGGTTGGGCCGTCGACCTGGCATGGACCCGGCGCCGCCGGCACCCCGCGGTGCCGGGGCGTCTGCCGCCCGCGGGCTGCGGCCGTACCGCCCGTTGGACAGTGCGGGAGCGCCGCCCAAGGGGCACGAGCGGACGGCCGGCGGGCCACCTACCGCTAACCCGCCCGAAGCGAACGCGGGAGACAAAGCGGCCAACGAAGCCCTGCGGCGCCTGCGGCGACGGCTCGACGAGGGCGGTATCGATTGGGGCCGGGCCGGGTTCGATTTCGGTGAGGGGTTTGCCGGTCCGCCACGCGATCGCCCCTGACCTACCCCTGCCAGCCCGTGCCGAACCCACGGACGCAGCGCTAGCGGCCAGCCGACCGGTGGCACCGCACGCAGGGCCGGCTTCAGCGACGCAGCCGGCGGCCAACGGGCTGGGAATCACGGCAAGGGGATGTGGACGCGGCCCGGGGGTCAGCCCGGCGAGCGCGGCCGCCGGCGCAGGCCGTGCAGTTCGTCGGCCATGGGCAGACCGATGACTCGCGAGCAGCGAGGACAGGCCGCACCGCCGAAACGTACGGTCGGTACGCCCCGAACAACCGGTCAGGTCGCGGTGGACGCGGCCTGGGGATCAGCCCGGCGAGCGCGGCCGCCGACGCAGGCTGTGCAGTTCGTCGGCCAGGGCGCGCCCGATGACCCGCGAGCACCGAGGACAGGCCGCACCGCCGAGACGTACGGCCGGTAGGCCCCGAACAGCCGGTCAGGTCGCGGTGGCAGAGGCCTGGGGATCAGCCCGGCGAGCGCGGCCGCCGGCGCAGGCTGTGCAGTTCGTCGGCCAAGGCGCGCCCGATGACCACCGAGCAGGCCAGTGCCAACACCAGTTCACCGATCAGGGCGGCAGTATGCATAGGCCACAGCTCCGGGCCTGGCAGGGGTCAGCAGGCCTGCGGGGGTCACATCCTCAATGCACTTGGGCACCAAGCCCACAAGCAAACTGCGGTCCACGTTGCACCAGGTAGTCCAAGTCGTTTGATTACATGGAGTAATCGCTGATACGGGGAGACCTGCCGGAACGCTGCGGCGGAATATCCTGCCTACCCCATCCTCGGTGCCGGTACCCCCCCATGCCTGCTGAACCCGAAGACCTGGTCTACGGCCGCCACCCAGTGCGCGAAGCGCTGCGCAGCGGCCGCTCCTGCCATCGCCTGCTGGTCGCCCGCGGCAGCCACGGGCCAGCCATCGACGAATTGTTCGCCCTGGCGCGGGAGCAGCGCATTCCCTTTGTCGTCGAGGAACGCCAGCGGTTGGACCAACTGGCCGGCCTGGACCATCAGGGGGTAGTGGCGGTGATGGCCGCCCGCACCTATGCCGAGTTGGACCAGCTGCTCAACGCCGACAGCGGCCGCTGCGGTTTCCTCGTCTTCCTGGACCAGATTCAGGACCCGCACAACCTGGGAGCCATCGTGCGCACCGCGCATGCCACGGGTGCCGATGGCGTGGTCATCCAGGCTCGCGGCGGGGCTGGCCTGACGGGCGCGGCGGTCAAGGCCGCCGCCGGGGCCGCCGACCACCTGCCGGTGTGTCGGGTGACCAACATGGCGCGCGCACTGGCGGAAGCCAAGCAGCAAGGGTACTGGGTGACGGGGCTCGATGCCGGTGCGCCGATGCCCTTCCACGGTGTCGACCTGCGGGGCCCCACGGCGGTGGTTGTCGGCAGCGAGGGAACGGGCCTGCGGCGGCTGGTGCGCGAGGTCTGCGACCACCTGGTGCAGATCCCCATGGGGAGGCATGAAGTGGGGTCGCTCAATGCCTCCGTGGCGGCGGGCATCGTTCTCTACGAGGTCTACCGACAGCGAGCCGGCGGATGAAGCCGCGCCGCGTGGCCTTGATCGCTGCGTGGTTGGGTGCTGTTGCCGTCGGGCCTGGGACGGCCCAGAACAACGCGGCATTGGCCGGACCGCGCGGGGGCCCGACTGAACCGGCGACCACCATGGCGGCGCCGGGTACCGGCATCCCGCTCCCGCCGTTCCCGCCGCCGGGCCCGGACAGCGCCGCCGTTGACACCGGGATGGCGGCTGCCCTGGAGCGGCTGGACCAGATCCGCCAGCGCGACCGGCGCGCCGGTTTCGAGTACAAAGCCGACACCCTGGTGGTGTATGGTGACGGCGGCGACTCGATCCTGATCTGCGGCCATCCGGCCGAGGTGCGGCACCACGAGACCGTGCTCACCGCAGCCGAGATGATCTATCGCCGGGCCGCCGAGGTGGTTGAGGCCCAGGGGGGGGTCGATTCGACCGGCGCTGTCAGGGACACGCCCGAACTGAAGCGCGGCGAGGAGGTGCTGCGGGGCGAGCGCATTGTGTATGACCTCAAGCGCGAGCAGGGCGCAGTTGTCCAGGGGCGCGTCCGGCGCGACCGGGCTTTCATCGTTGGCCAGCGCATCGTGGCGGTCAGCGACCGGGAATTCCGCGTCGCTCGGGGATCGTACACCACGTGCGACCTGGAACACCCGCACTTCGACTTCTTCAGTCCGCGGATCAAGGTGATCCCCGGCGAGCTGGCCGTGGCCCGGCCCGTGTATCTGCGGGTCGGCGGCGTGCCGCTCCTGTGGGTGCCCTTCTACGTCTTCCCTCTGCGCCAGGACCGGCAGTCGGGCCTGCTGACCCCCAGTTTCGGCCGGCGGGCCCTGCGCTATGGCAGCAGCGCCAGCGAGTGGGAAATCCGCAATCTGGGGTACTACCTGGCCCCCAGCCCGTACTGGGATCTGACCCTGTCCGCCGACCTCAGGCAGCAGTCGGGCTGGCTGGCGCAGGGGACTCTGGTGCACGCCCGACGCTATCGCTGGAATGGCCGCATCACGGCCCAGTGGGAGAACCGGCAGGATGGCAGTACCGTGTCGCGCGCCTGGCGGCTTGAAGCCCAGCACAGCCAGGAGATCAGCCCGACCACCCAGCTCCGCGGCTCGGGAACGCTGCAGAGCAACCGCACCTTCGGGCAGGACAACAGCACCAACCTGCTGGACCGCCTGAATCGCACCCTGCGCTCCAACCTGAGCCTGAACAAGCGGTGGCCGCGCTCGGGCAATACCTTGAGTGTGAGCGCCAGCCAGACGCGCAACCTGGACACGCGCACCGCCGACATGGTGCTGCCCGAGCTCAGCCTGCGCCGGGCCCGGCAGGCTGTTTTCGGGCGGCCCGCCACCGCCGCCTGGGGGACCGACGCCGCCACCGCGCCCACCAGCAGCAGCGACGCCTGGTACCGACAGCTGTACCTTGACACCGGGCTGCGGCTGCGTCACGCGGCACGCTCGACGGCCTATGACACCTCGACCACCACCAGCGCCGACCTGGACCTGCGGCTGTCGTCGCAGCACAAGCCCCTGCCCTGGCTGCAGCTGTCCCCCAGCCTCAGCGAAACCTGGCAGGACGCCGACTTGGGCAGTCGTCGGATCGCTTCGCGGCGCAACGACCAGTTCAGCGCGACGGCAACGCTGACCCAGACCCTGTACGGCCTGTTCCAGCCCCATTGGGGCCAGCTGGCGGCAGTGCGGCATGTGGCCAAACCCAACGTGGCGCTGTCCTGGCAGGCCGCCCGCAGCGACACCGGCGGCGTCCTGGGCTTCGGCGGCGCGGCCAGTGACTGGCAACAGCACCGTCGCCTGGACCTGCGCCTGGACAACACCATCTGGGCCAAGGTCGAACGCGGCGAAGAGGAAAGCAAGATCCGGCTGGCACAGGTCGACTTCAGCAGCAGCTATGACCTGGACGCCAAGGTGCGGCCACTCGCCGACCTGGTAACCGCGGTCAGCGTTGCCGCCGGACAGCGTCTGGACACGCGCCTGACCGTCCGTTCGGAATTCTACGATGATCTGAACCAGTTCCACCTGGCGCCCCGACGGCGACAACTGGAGGTCCGGACACAGTTGCAGTGGAGCCGCGCCAGCCGGGGCAACGCTGGCACGGGCACGGTCGCCGGTACGTTCAGTGGCTTCGACGCGTACCGCGGCTCGCAGGGATCGTACCTGGCCGGCATGGCAAGCCCGTCCGCCGCCACGGCGCCGGGGTCGCTGCAGTTAGTGCACTACTACACGCAGACACGCCCGGGCGGACCCCGCTCATGGGTGCGCCTGGCCACCAACCTAGGCCTGGGCAGGACGCTGGTCTCAGGCAGCCCGCAGCCGCAGCCGCGGTGGCGCGTGGACTACTCGATCAACTACAACCTCTACAGCCCGAGTAATCCGCTGCTGGCGCGGGCCCGGATCACGTCTGAACTGCTGTCGATCCAGCGCGAGTTCCACGACTGGACCGCCTCCCTCAGCCTGGAGCCCAACCGTTTGGACCGCGGCCGCGTGTTTTACTTCAAGGCACAGCTGCGCGACCTGCCGCAGATCCGCCTCGAGCGCGGCGATGCCCGGCTCTGAGCCAGCGCCAGACCGCGCCCCCGCCACCTTCGAGCCGCCGTTGCGGGGCCTTCACTTGGTCCGTAATTTACAGTCTGGCAATTATTTAAACCCTGCATTGGGTGGCCCGATCGCGGCGCCCTGGACAGGCCCGGACGGCTACCTTGGTTTGCCTGGCGATGCACCGCGCCGGGCCCGCCCCACGGCGGCGGGCAGACCCGCCCGGGCCTCGGCCAGCCGCTTGCACCGCTACTCGCGCCGAGTGCGGCGCGCAGCCGGAGGAACCCGTTGAGAATCTTGGTCCAGCGCGTCACCTGGGCGCGCGTCCGCACCGCGGACCGCCCGCTCGGCGAGATAGGCCCCGGTCTGCTGCTGCTGGTAGGCCTGCGGCAGGGCGACGACGCGACCGCCGTGAGCTTCTGCGCCGACAAGTGCCTGCACCTGCGCGTCTTCGCTGACGACGAGGGGAAGATGAACCGCTCGGTCGTGGACATCGGCGGCCAGGTACTGGCGATCTCGCAGTTCACGCTATATGGCGACTGCCGCCGCGGGCGGCGACCCAGTTTCACCGAGGCGGCGCTGCCGGCCACTGCCGAGCCCCTGTACCGGCGCTTTGTCGAAGCTCTGCGCGCCAGTGGCCTGACCGTGGCCGAAGGCGAATTCGGTGCGCACATGGAGGTGGAGTTGTGCAACGACGGTCCGGTGACCCTGCTGGTGGAGAGCCCGTGATCCCGGCCGCGGACCCGCGCCTAGTGCTGGCATCGGCATCGCCGCGACGTGCTGCCTTGCTGCGCCAGCTGGGCCTGACCTTCGAGCAGGTGGTCAGCCCGGAACCCGAACCAGTGCCCAACGGGGCCCCGCCGGCCGAGTTCGCCGCAGCCTCGGCGCGCTTCAAGGCGCGGGCGGTACATCGCCTGCTGGCGGCGGCCGGAACCCCCCGCCAACCGCACCTGATCGTCGGCGCCGATACCGTGGTGTACCGCGGCCGGAACATGCTGGGAAAGCCCGCCGACGCCGACGCGGCGGCCGCGATGCTGGCATCCCTGGCCGGGCGCACGCACCGAGTGTACACCGGCGTGTGCGTCGTCGCCGCCGATGGCAGTGAGCACCTCGACGCAGCCGTCACCGTTGTGCGCATGCGGCCCTTGTCGAACCCGGAGATCGCCGCCTACGTTGCCAGCGGCGAGCCGCTGGACAAGGCCGGCGCCTATGGAATCCAGGGACTCGGGGCCCGTTTCATTGAGCGGATCGAGGGTTGTTATTATAATGTCGTCGGTCTGCCCCTGGAGCGGCTTTGCCGGCTGCTGGCGGCAGCTGGTTACCGGTTCCCGACAGCCAGCCAGACAACGGTGACGGTCGAATGAGCGAAGAGCAGAAGGTGGCCGAGCTGCTGCGCCAGGCGCGCGCCGAACTCGGGGTCAGTACGGAGGATGTGCGCCGCAAGACCGGCCTGAGCATCAACGTCATCGGCGCCCTGGAGGAAGGGCGCTTCGACGTTATCGAGCCGCCCTTCCTCCGCCTGGCCCTGCGCTCGTACGTGGGCTATCTGCGCTTGGATCCGGCCCAGGTGCTGGCCCCGCTGGAACGCCAATATGCCGAGGCCGAAGCCTTGCGCGTGGCGACTGCACCGCCGCCCCCGGCGCCAATGACACGGCCCCGGCCCCACGCCAGCTGGGGCCTGCGCATGGCGATCGCTGCCCTGGGAGTGGTGGCCCTGGCGGCGGTCTATGTTCTGCTGACACGCGGCGGCGACGACGGCCCGGATAGTGATGAACTGCGCACCGAGCTGCCGGTACCACCCGAGCATCCGCCCGCATCGACGCGGCCTCGGACCGAAGCTCCCGCCGCTGCAGAAGCGGCGGCGCCCGCGCGCGCCACCGATACCATCAGCAGCGGTGCCGCCCTGACCATGCCGGTGCGGACGGACGAAGCGCCAGCGCAGCCCGCTCCCATGCCCGAGTCGGCCACCGCCATGCCGCCAGCCACAGTCAGTGGCATGGCGGCCGGTCCGGCCGGAACCGACGCCAGTCTATCGGCCGCCGCCGTAGGCGGGACAGCCCAACCAACGGCCGCGATGTCGCCCTCGGGCCCCGCCCCGTCAACCGCAGGGCCGCCGGCCACCGGCACCGCGGCAGCAACGGCGCCCCCGGCGGCGGAGAGCGGGGTGTTCCCGCCCGTGGTCGCGGCCGGCGATCGCGATGTGGTGCTGTCGGTGCAGGCGCGGGACAGCACCTGGGTGCAGGTCATGGCCGGCGATCGGGTGGTGTTTCAGGGCACTCTGGTGCCGGGCAGTCAGCGCACCTGGCGCCACGCCGAGGGCCTGGTGGTTCACGCCGGCAAGGCCAGGGGCCTGCGTTACTGGCTGCAGGGCCAACCCATCGCCGACAGCCGGCTGGGCGACCCCAAGAGCATTCTGCGGTTCCGCGCCACCAAGAGCGGCGTCAGCCTGATCAACCCGCCAGCGCCAACCGCCCCCCGTGACAGCACTGCGGTTCAGGCTCCTGACCCGCCGCGATGAGCGGCAGGTATGCAGAGGTCGCTGTCCCGCCGCCGGTTGCCCGGCAACTGACCTACCGGTTCCCTGACGAGGCTGGTTCTGACATCGGCCCGGGGGCCCTTGTTCTGGTCCCCGTGGGCCCGCGGCTGCTCACCGGTGTCGTGGTCGCCGTGACCGACCAGCCCCCGGCCGGGGTCAGCGCCCGTGCCGGCGCCATCCGCGAGGTGGCGGAGGTCCTCGACGACCAGGCGCTGCCAATCGAACTGCTGGATCTGTGCCGATGGGCGGCCGGGTATTACTTCGCGCCGTTGGGGGCGGCTCTCATGGCGGCGTTACCCCCTGGTCTGCACCGGGCCTCCGGTGTCGCCCTGACGTGGCGCCCTGAGACAACCCTGCCGGCGGCCGCCACGGCCACCGAACGGCGGCTGGCGACCGCGCTGGCGTCCGGGAAGCCGATGGCGCTGCGCACCCTGCGTCGGCGTCTGGGGGCCACCGGACTGGCCAGCAGCATCCGCCGGCTGAAGGCCGCCGGTTGCCTTTCGGCGCAGCTGGAACTGCGCGGCGCCCGCGTGGCCATGAGCCGCGAGCCATGGTGGCGCCTGGCCCTGCCGGAGCAGGCCGAAGCGCTCATTGAGGCGCGGGCGGACCGGGCACCGCGGCAGGCGGAGTGCCTGCGCCTGCTGCTGCAACACCCGGAGGGCCGGTCACGCCGTGACCTGACGGCGGCCGGCGTGTCGCCTGCGGTCCTGGCGGCCCTGAGCCGGCTGGGCCTCCTGGAGCGTCTGGAGCGCACGGCCGTGCGCGACCCGTTGAGCCACCTGCCGGATCGCGCTCCCGTGGCGCTGGCGCCCACCTCAGAGCAGCAACAGGTCATCGCCGCCCTGGCTGCCGACCTGGACCGCGGCGCGTTCCGCGCCGTGTTGCTGCACGGCGTCACCGGCAGCGGCAAGACGCTCGTGTACATCCAATTGGTGGCTCGCGCCCTGGAGCAGGGCCGCGGCGCCATCGTGCTGGTACCGGAGATCGCCCTGGCGTGGCAGATGGTGCGCCGGTTCCGAGAGCACTTCGGCAGCGCGGTGGCCGTGCTGCACAGCCAGCTCTCGGTGGGCGAGCGTTACGACACCTGGACTCGCCTGCGCCGCGGCGAGCAGCGCGTCATTATCGGCGCCCGTTCGGCAGTCCTGGCCCCCATGCAGCGCCTGGGACTGGTCATTGTCGATGAGGAGCACGACAGCGCCTACAAGCAGGACGATCTGGACAGTCATTTCCCCTTTCCGTACAACGCCCGGGACGTGGCGCTGGTCCGCGGCCAGCAGCAACGAGCCCTGGTGCTGCTCGGTTCGGCCACCCCCAGCCTGGAATCCTACTGGCACGCCCAGGCCGGCAAGTACAGTCTGCATTCGCTGCCGCACCGGGTCGACGACCGGCCGTTGCCCGTGGTGACCGTGGTAGACCTGCGGCGCGAGCCCGGCCATGCGCGCCAAGGCGTCATCTTCTCCCACGTGCTGCGGACCAAGATGCACCAGCGGCTGGAGCGCGGTGAGCAGATCGTGCTGCTGCAGAACCGCCGGGGCTTTGCCCCTTTGGTTCTGTGCGGCAGCTGCGGCGAGGCCGTGCAATGCACGCGCTGTCGAGTATCGACCACCTATCACCGGGGCGGCCATCCTGAGGTGCGCTGTCATTACTGCGACTACCGGGCCCCGGTGCCCACCGTCTGTGCCCACTGCGGCAGCGCTGAACTGCGTTTCCAGGGGATCGGCACGCAGAAAGTCGAAACCGCCCTGACCGAGCAGTTCCCGGGTGTACGGGTGATCCGCATGGACGTGGATACCACCGGCTGGAAGGGCGCCCACGACGCTATGGTTGAGCGTTTTCGCGATGGCGGAGCCGATGTTCTGCTGGGCACGCAGATGGTCGCCAAGGGCTTGGACTTCCCGGGCGTTACCCTGGTCGGGGTCGTCTGCGCCGATACCGGCATGCACATGCCCGACTTCCGCGCTGCCGAGCGCAGCTTCCAACTGCTGACCCAGGTTGCCGGCCGTTCCGGTCGCGGTGATACGCCGGGAGAGGTGGTCATCCAGACCTCGTTACCGGACGACCGCGTGCTGCAGACGGCGGCGGCGCAGGACTTCCCGGCTTTTGCCGCCGGTGAACTGGCCGAACGCCGACCTACGGGTTTCCCGCCGTTCGGCCGCCTGATCGTCTTCCGCTGGCGGGGCCAGGACGAGGCCGAGGTGACCGCGGCGGCGGCTCGCGGGGTGGCCTGTCTGCAGCGCCAGTGCCAAGACGGGCTGGCGGTGCTCGGGCCGGCTGCGGCCCCGCTGGCCCTGCTGCGCGGCGAGCATCGCTGGCAGGCACTGCTGCGGGGGACGGCAGCGCCCCAACTCCACCAGGCCGCCGCCGCGGCCCTGCCGGACCTGCGGGCCCAGTGCAGTGCCGGCGTGTCGCTGACGGTCAACGTCGACCCGTCGAGCATGATGTGAGACCCCATGGCGCAATGCCCCCTGCATCGTGGCGTTCATGCCGGCCAGCGTCCCCCTCGCCTGCGAGCATGATGAGAGCCCCCATGAGAAATCGCGCTCTTGCCTGCCTGTCCCTTCTCCTCGGCGTGCTGATGGTGGCGCCGATCCCGCTGCGCGCCCAGAGCAGTGCCTGGACCGCGTACACCAGCATGCGAGACCTGACTGATCTGCGCGTTGACAGCAGCAGTGTGTGGGCCATCTCGCCCGGTGGGATCCTTCACCTGGACCGTCGTCTGGGTGTGTACAACCGGTACACCCGTCTGGACGGCCTGGCCAGCAACCGGGTTACCAGCCTGGCCGCCGACAGCGACGGCAATCTCTGGTTCGGTACCGAAGACCGGGGCCTGAGCCGCTTCCGTCCGGCCACCGGTCGTTTCGACCCGGCACTGAGCGAGTTCGAGGGACTGCCGGTGGAGTCACTGGCCGCCTGGGGCCGGACGCTGCTGGTGGGCACGGAACGCGGCGTGAGCGCCTACCTGCTGGATCGGGCCGAGGTCAAGGAGAGCTACCGCCAGTTGGGCAACCTTCCCAAGGACACCCCGGCCCAAGCCCTGCTCATCGAGGGCAACCGCCTGTGGGTGGGCACACCCAAGGGCCTGGCCTGGGCTCGCCTCGACAGCCCCAACCTGCAGGACCCGGACAGCTGGCAAGCATACCTGAGCACCAATGTGAACGACCTGCTCAGCGTCCGCGACACCCTTTTCTGTGCCGCCGGCAACGGCGTCTGGATCGTGCTGCCCGAGACTGGCACGGTGACGGTCAGACCCACGGCTAGCGAGGTGCTGAGCCTCGGGTGGTACAATGGCATGCTCACCGCCCTGGATGCCGAAGGCCAACTGTGGCGCCGCCGCCCCAACGGCGTCTGGGCCGCCAACGACCTGCCGGCCATTTCCGGCGCCCGGACGATCGCCCAGGTAGCCCCGGACTCGGCCCTGTGGCTGGCCACTGACCACGGTTTGCGGGTGGTGGGTGGTCCGTCGCCGCCAGGATCGCGCGAGCCGTCCGGCGACGCCTTCTACGACCTGGCGACTACGCCGGACGGACGCCTGTACGCGGCCTCGGTACCCAAGGATAACGTCACCCCCTACGGGCTCTACGAACTGGACAAGGACGGGTGGTGGGTCCTGGGGGTCGGCGACGGGCTGTCCTCCGAATACGTGGCCTCGGTGACCGTGGATGCGGCCGACCGGGTATGGGCGGGGACCTGGGGCAAAGGCGTGGACGTGCGCGACAGTGTCGGTGTGTGGCACCACCTGGACCAGACCAATTCGGTCCTCAGGGGCATCGGTGGAT
The DNA here is from genome assembly GCA_903893785.1 of uncultured Gemmatimonadota bacterium. GTDB lineage: Bacteria > Latescibacterota > UBA2968 > UBA8231 > UBA8231 > CAITNQ01. The sequence goes on along the minus strand of CAITNQ010000052.1, from coordinate 24,735 downwards.
CAGGCTCGTTCGTGCCGGTCAGCGACCTGGAGGTGGACGCCGCCGGCCTGGTCTGGGCCGTCAACGTCGAGGTCGGGTTGGCGGTGTTTTCGGGCCTGCCGCCGGCGCGAGCCCTGCTCTATCCGAACGCCTCCCTGGGCCTGGCCGCCAAACGCGATATCTGGCGGCTGAGCCTAGCCCCGAACGGACTCAAGCTGCTCGGCACGCCGCTGGACGGCTTTCTCATCTTCGACGATGGCGGCACGCCGTTGGTCGCCGGCGACGAGAAGGCCCAAGCTTTCAACACGCTCAATGAGAGCCGGTTGACGAGCAACCGCGTGGCCGATGTCCTGGCCGATGCAGCCGGTCGCTTCTGGGTGGCGACTGACAATGGCCTGAGCGCCATCCGCGGCACCTGGTCGCGCTCGGCGGGAGCGTTGACGATCAACGAATGGCGGGTCTACAACACCAGTTCAGGGCTGCCAGCCAATGAGGTCACGGCCCTGACCCAGGACGCCGGTGGCCGCATCTGGGTGGGCACCACCGCGGGTCTGGTGCAGATCGGCGCCGATGGCCAGGTGGCCTTCTCGTTGACGGCGGCCAACAGCGGCCTGATCGACGACCGCATCAACTCGCTGGCGTATGAACCCGCCACCGGGTACCTGTGGATCGGCACCGGCAATGGTCTGAGCCGTCTGGCGATCGCGCCCGAGGACAGCACTGCGCCCAGTCATCCGACGGTCTATCCCAACCCGTTCCTCCTGGGCGCCCGCGGGGCCACGTTGACCCTGGCCGGCCTGCCGTTGGGGGCAACGGTCCACCTGTACGCGCTGGACGGCACCCTGGTGCAGACCCTGGCGGGCGACCCCGGCAAGGACGTCCTGACCTGGGATGGTCAGAACAGCGCCGGGTACCTGGCTGCCACGGGCGTGTATCTGTTCGTCGCCGAAGACGAGTATGGCCATCGGGTGCGCGGTCGGGTGGCCGTGGTGAGGAACCGTTGAGCCGCCCCCAACCGGCAGCGCCCCGGCTGCTGCCGGGCTGCCTGGTGACCCTTGCGGTGCTGCTGGGCCACCAGATGGCCGCGGCGGCACCGCGGGTATGGGTTCACCCATGGCCCCAGGCACAGCAGCAGGCAGCGATAAGCCTGACCTTTGACGATGGCCTGGCTACCCAACTCGACGTGGCCCTGCCTCTGCTCGAGGCCCGCGGCTTCCCGGCCACGTTTTACGTCATCGTCGATCGCCTGCGGCTCGACGGCAAGTACCGCCGGGCGGTCTCGATCCCCATCCACCGCTGGCAGGAGCTGGTCGCTCGAGGTCACGAGATCGGCAGCCACACGGTAAGCCACGAACCCCTCGACCAGCTTGATTCGCTCGCTTTCGACCGCGAGCTCTACGTGTCGCAGTTCGTGCTTGAGACGCTGTTCCCGGGCCGCCCGGTGATCAGCCTGTCCTACCCCAACTCGGCGGTCAACCCGGCGGTAACGCGCGCCGCGCGCCAGTGCTACAACAGCGCCCGAGCCGGTTCGCCCACGGTGACCGGCACGGCCTACAACGAGTTGTCGCGGCTGGACCTGTTCCGGCTGAAGTCCCTGTTCCTGTGCAACGATCAGTCCCCACGCCTCTGGAACAACGCCGTCACGGCTGCCATGGCCGGGGGGGGCTGGCTGATCGAGACCATGCACCCGGTCTCGGGTCCGGGTTATTGCCGCATCACTGAGGCTGACCTGTCAACCCATCTCACCTTCCTTTACTTGCGGCGAACGGAGCTGTGGATCGCTACGGTTGGCGACGTGGCCGCGCGCCTGACCGCCTGGCGCCGGACCATGGCCTACAGCCGCGCCCTGGGGGCCGATTCGGTGGAGGTGCGCCTGGATGCCAGCGGCGATCCCACCGGTTGGCAGGTCATGGCGGAGATCACCGACCCGGCCGAATGGGCCCTGCTCGATCCGGACGGCGGGGAACACCCGGCGGCCGTGGAGCGTGGTTATCTGTGCTTCGCCTGGCCGGCCTGGGCCGGCCCCACCGTAATGCTGCGCCGCGTACCGCGGCCGGGGGACGAACCTTGACCGACGGGAACCCGTTCCTGCCCTGGCCTGAAGCGGCTCCCAGCGGCGCCCGGGGCCGGCGCCGGATCATGGCCGAGTGCCGTCGCCGGCACTGGCGGGCCTGGTTGCTGGCCGCGTTACCGTTGGCCGTGCTGGCGACCGCCCCACGGGTGACCGCGGCCGGGGCGCCGACCAGTGAGTTCGCCCTGGCACGGCTGCAATATGGCGGCGGCGGCGACTGGTACGCCAACCCGTCGTCGCTGCCGAACCTGCTGGCCTTTGTGCGCGCCCAGACCACGGTGGCCGTGGCACCTCAGGAGGCCCGCGTCAGTCTGCTCGACGAGAACCTGTTCTCGTACCCGGTGCTCTACATGACGGGCCACGGCAATGTGTCTTTCTCGCCTGAAGAAGGGGCGCGCCTGCGTCGGTACCTTGAGGGGGGAGGTTTCCTGCACGCCGACGACAACTATGGCATGGACGCGAGCCTGCGCCGCGAGATGGCCCGGGTGTTCCCGGAACGCCAGTGGGTCGAGTTGCCCCCTTCCCACGGCATTTTCCACTGCCAGTTCGATTTCCCCGCAGGGCTGCCGAAAATCCACGAGCACGACGGCAAACCCGCGCAGGCGCTGGCGCTCTTCCAGGGTGACCGCATCATGGTGGTGTACACCTACCAGTGCGACCTGGGCGATGGCTGGGAGGACGAGTCGGTGCACGGCGACCCGCCCGAGAAACACCTGGCGGCGCTGCGCATGGGCGCCAACATCCTCGTCTGGGCTCTGACGCACTGACCCATGCCCATGGCCAACCCCGACTACGAGCGCCTAGTGGCGCGGCTGGCGGCCCTGCGGCGGCGGGCGGTCCTTCTGGACCTGCTTACTGCGGCGGCCTGGGCCACCCTCGCCGGTGCGGCCACCTCCATCGCCAGCCTGGCAATGGAGGCAGCGGCCCCACTGGGCCCCGGATGGCGAGCCCTGGTGTTGACCGCGCCGGCCATCGCCGCGGTGGCGGTGGGCGCGGCAGTGCTGAGCCGCCGGTTGCCCGGCTCATGGTCGCGGCATCGCCTCGCCCTACGCATTGAAGCCCGTTGCCCGCAACTGCGGCAGACCCTGGTGACGGTGTTGGAGCTGTGGCCGCGCGACGCTGCGGCCGCGGCGCATTCGCCGGAACTCCTGGCCGCAGCCGCCTCGGTGGCGCGCCGGGCGCTGGACGACCTGACGCCCGCGACTGCCGTCGGTTCTTTCGCTTGGCGCCGTCGGCTGGCCTATCCGTGCCTGACCCTGGCCCTGCTGGCTGGCGGGTTGGGCCTCAGTGCTGACCTGGCGCAGGCGCTCCACCGGGCCCTGCATCCGTTGACCGCCTTCGCTATCCCAACGCGCACGCAGATCGCCGTCAGTCCCGGCGACACGACCGTGGTTCGTGGCGCGGACCTGACCATCACTGCCCGTCTGCACGGCGACCTGCCCGCCTCGCTCCGCGTGTTGCACAAGGAGGAGGGCGCGGTGGCCTGGGAGAGCGACGAGTTGGTAACCCAGGGTCGCGACACGCTGAGGCAGGTGGTCCGTCAGATCCGCCGTCCCTTTGTGTACCGCCTGGTGGCGGGCGATGGCAGCAGCGGCCCGTGGCAGGTCAGCGTGATCGACCCGCCGATCGTACTGCGCCAGTCCCTGCGTTACCACTACCCGGAATACACCGGCCTGCCAGCCCGCGAGGAGGCCGACGGCGGCGACATCCGGGCCCTGGTGGGCACCCGCATCGAAGTCAGGCTGGAGGCCAGCAAGCCGCTCGGCCAGGCGACCCTGGTGCGCGACGACACGCTGCAAACAGCGGCCGAGGTCGATGGAGTTCACGCCCGGGCCGCCTTTGTCGTGCGGACGGCCGGGCACTACCGGATGGACGTGGTCGACCCGCAGGGCCTGGCCGGTACTGACCCCATCACCCATACCATCGAGCCCGTGGCCGACGAACCACCGCGCCTGACGCTGGTGGAGCCCGGACGGGACTTGGATCTGCCCGAGAACATGGTGGTGCCCCTGCGCTACGAGGCCACGGACGACTTCGGCGTCGCTGCCGTGTGGTTGGCGTGGCGGGTCAACGACGGGCCGACCCAGCGCGCGCGCCTGGGCGGCGGCGGCCGCGAGCTGGCCCTGACCCATAGGTGGGACCTGTCCACCGTTGAGTTGCTACCCGAAGACCAGGTCCACTACTACCTGGAAGCCGATGACAACAATGCCGTCAACGGCCCTGGCCAGACGCGGACGCCGGAGTATGTCCTGCGTTTCCCGTCGCTGTCCCAGCTTTACGAGGAGACCGCGCAGGAACGCGACGAGCAGGTGCAGAATCTGCAGCAGTTGGCCGACGAGAGCCGCGCCGACCGCCAGTCCCTGGAGAAGACTCGGCGCGAACTGCTGCGCACCGAAGAGCTGTCCTGGGAGCAGCGCAAGGAGCTCGAGGCCAACCTGGCGCGCGAGGCGGCCCGCGCCGAGGCCGTTGACCAGCTGGCCCAGGCCTTGGGCGAAACGCTCGCCAAGATGGACCGCAACGGACTCAATTCCGCCGCCCTGCTGGACCAGGTGGCCGAGCTGCAGCGACTCATGGCCGAGGTGCTGAGCCCGGAACTGCGCCAGGCGCTGGCGCAGGTGCAGGCGGCGCTGGAGCAGGGCGATCCGACCCAGCTGGCGGCCGCGCTGCAGCAATTCAATGAAGACCAGCAGGCGTTCCAGGAGCGCCTGGAGCGCACCATCGCGCTCCTTGAGCAGGTACGCCTGGAACAGCGGTTGGAGGCGGCTGTGCACCAAGCCGAGGACCTGACCCGGCGACAGCGGCAAGTCAATGAGGGGGCGGCGCGCAACGACGACAGTGAACGCCTGGCGGAGCAGGAACAGGCGCTGCAGCAGGACACCGACAAGCTGCAGCAGGAGCTGTCCCAGTTGGGCCAGTCCATGCAAAGCACCAGTCCGCCGACGGCCCAAGCCCTGGCGGCAGAGGCGGCCCGGATGGCCAGCCAGGACATGGCTGGGCGCATGGGACAGATGCGGCAAGAACTGCAGGCAGAAGCCAACACCGACGCGCGGCGACGCGGCGAGGGCCTGGCGCAGGACCTGGGCACGCTGTCGGCAGCCCTGCGCCAGCTGCAGGGCGAGTTCACCGCCGACCAGAAGCGCGCCCTGAGCCAGCAGATGGAGCTGGCCCTGCGTGACCTGGTCGACCTGTCACTGGAACAGGAGGCGCTGCTGGAGGAGACCCGCCAGACCCCGGGCATGGACGCCGGACGGGCTGCGCGCCAATACGCGCTGATGGAGAGCGCCGGCAAAGTGGCCGAGCGAACCGGCGGCGTGGGCCGCCGCACGCTGAGCCTGCACCCGGCCGCGCTGGCGACCATTGGCCACAGTCTGCGACGCATGCAGGAAGCTGCCAACGCCCTTGCCGACCCCGACGCGGCCCCGCCCTGGGATGCCCAGGCGCAGGCCATGGCATTCCTCAACGAGGCCGCGATGCAGCTGCGCGAGAGCCTGGATAACCTGGCCCAGTCGCGGAGCCCCTCCAGCTTTGGCGAAGCCATGCAGAAGATGCTCGGGCTGTCGGAGCAGCAGGCCCAGCTGAACCAGGCGACGCAGCAGTCGCTCGACCTGGGCATGCAGGGCGGGCGCGGCCAGGACACCCGGGCGCGCCTGGACCGCCTGGCGGCGCAGCAGCGCCGCATCCTCGAAGCCCTGCAGCAGCTGCAGCGCGACACCCGCGGCCATCGCGGCGCGCAGCAGCGCCTGGACGCCATCGAACAGGATCTGGAGGCCGCCACCAACGCGCTCGAGCAACGTCGTTTGGATCCACGCACTACGGCGCTGCAGCAGCGCGTGCTGCAGCGCATGCTGGACGCTAGCCGCTCGATCCACACGCAAGGCGAGGACGAGCGCCGCCGCGAGAGCACGACCGGCACCGACCGCGCGTATGCCGGGCCAGCCTGGCTGCCGGCGGATCTGGGCCAGTCGGTGGACCAGTTGCGCCAGGCCCTGGAACGGGCCCTTAACGCCGGCTATCCGGAGGAGTACCGGGCGCCGATCCGGGGTTACTTCGAGGGGCTGTTCCAGGACTCGTCCGCGCCGCCGGAGGGGGCGCGCTGATGCGGGGCTGGCTGTTGGTCCTGGCCGTGCTCTGGGCGGCGCTGGCCTGGCCGCAAGGCCCGGCCAACCCGTTGCGGGCGGCGGCCGCCGCCCCGGGGGACGGCGGCGAAGCCCCGAACCTGGAGAGCCTGCGGCTGCGCGTCCAGCGCGCCCCGGCTGACACCCAAGCCGTGGCCGCCCTGGCTGCGGCCCTGATGGATCGCGGCGACGTGGCCGGCAGCGAGCAACTGGTCACCGATTGGCTGGAGCGCCGCGGCAGCCAGGTGGCGGGCCGAGCGTTCACCGTGCGGCTGCGCCTGGCCGAGGCCGCGTACCTGAGTGGCCGGTTGGCGGCGGCCGATTCGTTGCTGAACGCCCTGCTGAACGCGGCGCCGGGGGCCCCGGCAGCCAATGACGCCCTGGATCTGCTGTTGCGCTGCGAAGCACTGACAGCCGCTGGGGAGGTGGCCCGGGTGTTCGTCCAGGCGGAACGCCTTGAACGGCAGGCAGACCGGTCGGCCGCGGCGCAGGCCTGGGCCCAGGTCGCCGCGCAGGCATCGCCACCCGTGGGCGCCTTGGCTTTGCGCACCCGTGCGGCCCTGACCGCCAGCGCCGCCCCGGACACCGCCTGTCGCTGCCTCGAGCGGCTGCTGCAGGAGCACGCCGACAGCCCCGGGACGGGCCAGGCACGGGTCCTGCTGGCGGACCTGTACGCACGCCAGGGCCGCCTGGCCGACGCCATATCGGTCTGCACCGCCGGACTGGTGGACGACCCCGCCGGGGCCCGCGCTGCCCAACTGCGCCTGCGCCTGCGACAATGGCAGAGCCAGAGCCCCGACGGTGCCCCCCCGGCGCCACCGGTTACCCCCATGGAGGAGCCCCGTGCCCCTGAGCGCTGAGACGCGGCTGCCCCGCCGCGCGGGTCGGCCCCGAACGCACCGTGGCCGGTCCACGCTGATCTGGTTGCTGCTGCTGGGCAGCCTCCATCCGGTGATGGCTGACCGCCTGCTGATCCCCATGGACGACAGCCAGACCAACCATCTGAAGGCCTATGGTCTGGCCTACTGGGTGCTGAAGCAGAACGTCCCGGTCGAATGGCTGCTGAACTATCGCGCCGGCAGTTTCATGCTCGACTACCAGGAACCCGCGGTGCGGGAGTGCCGGGTGCGCGGCATCGCCGCGGTCCGGATCAGCGAGGCTCAGGCAGCCACCATTTACGCCGAGATCGACGCCGGGAACATGGAGGTGGTGCGGCTGGAGAAGGCGCCGCGGATCGCCGTGTACACACCACCCGATCAGCAGCCGTGGGACGATGCGGTAACCCTGGCCCTGGAGTACGCCCAGATCCCCTACGACAAGCTGTGGGACGAGGAGGTGTTGGCCGGCCGTCTGGCCGACTATGACTGGCTGCACCTGCACCACGAGGACTTCACCGGGCAGTACGGCAAGTTCTACGCAGCCTACGGGCGTGAGGCCTGGTACCAGGAGCAGCAGCGCGTGTATGAGGCCACCGCCCGACGCTTGGGTTTCGGCAAAGTCAGCCGTCAGAAAGGCGCCGTGGCCCGCGCCATCCGCCAGTACATGGAGAGCGGAGGTTTCCTGTTCGCCATGTGCTCGGCCACGGATACCTTTGATATTGCCCTGGCAGCCCACGACATCGATATCTGCGCCGCCGTGTTCGACGGTGACCCGGCTGATCCGCAGGCGCAGCAGAAACTCGACTTCAGTCAGACCGTGGCCTTTACCGGGTTCACACTGGAGACCAATCCGCTAGTCTACGAGTTCTCCGACATTGACACGACGCCCAACGACGCCCGGCAGTTGCGGTCGCCCGAAGCCGACTACTTCACGCTCTTCGAGTTTGCCGCCAAGTACGACCCGGTTCCGAGCATGCTGACGCAGTGCCACACCAGCACCGTCAACGGTTTCCTTGGCCAGACCACCGGTTTCCGCCGCAGCCTGGTGAAGAAGTCAGTGGTGGTACTGGGTGAGGTCGAGGGCAGCGACGAGGTGCGCTACATCCACGGCCAGGTGGGCCGCGGTACCTTCACGTTCTATGGCGGGCACGACCCGGAAGACCAGCGCCACATGGTGCACGACCCGCCGACGGACTTGGCGCTGCATCCCAACTCGCCGGGCTACCGGCTGCTGCTCAACAATGTCCTCTTCCCTGCCGCACGCAAGAAGGAACGCAAGACCTGAACCGCGTCCGTGGGCGTCGGCTCAGGCGGCCGACACGACGCCCCGACCCCGGCTGCGAAAGGATCGCCATGTTCATCGATGTCCATGCCCATGCGTACCGACCCGAGTGCCCCCTGGCCGATGGCCGTACGCGCTTCGCCACCGTCGACCAGGTCCTTCGCCGCTACGACGAATTGGGCATCGAGAAGGGCGCCCTCCTGCCGTTGATCGGGCCGGAGACGTACCTGCCCCAGTCCAACGAGGACATCCTCGACATGTGCGCGGCTTCGGGCGGTCGCCTGGTCCCGTTCTGCAACATCGACCCGCGGGCCATGACCAATGCGCCGGACGCCCCGTTGGGCGACTGGGTGCGGCACTACCGCGACCGCGGTTGCGTCGGCGTCGGCGAGGTGATGCCGAACCTGCCCTTCCTGGAACCGCGTTGCCAGAACCTGTTCGCCCACGTGCAGGAAGTGGGCTTGCCGCTGACCTTCGACATCGCGGCGCGTATCGGCGGCACGTACGGTTTCTACGACGATCCGGGGCTGCCGCAGCTTGAGCAGACGCTGATGCGCTTCCCGCGCCTGAACATCCTGGGCCATGGGCCGGCCTTCTGGGCCGAGATCGGCAAGCTCGAAACCGTTGCCGACCGGGCCGGCTACCCACGGTACCCGTTCAGCGAGGAGGGCGTGGTGCCCAAGCTGTTCCGGCGCTACGCCAACCTTTGGGGCGATCTGTCCGCCGGCAGTGGCTTCAACGCGCTGGCACGCCACCCGCAGTACGCCGCCCAGTTCCTGACCGAGTTCCAGGACCGCATGCTCTTTGCCACCGACATCTGTTTCGCGGAGCAGAACCTGCCGCTGGGCCGCTTCCTGCTGGACCTGGTCGAGCAGGGGCGGATCAGCGACGCGGCCTTTGCCAAGATTGCGCGCGGCAACGCCGTGCGCCTGCTGGGGCTGTGAATTCGTCCGCGCGCGCGGCGTACGGCGCCGGCGCAGGCAGATCACCGTTTCTCGCCCGGAAAGGTTGACGCATGGCAGGCAGTGATGTGGAGGCGGTGGCAGGACTGCGGCAGAACCGGGACCGTATCCGCGCCGAAGTCGGCAAGATCATCGTCGGCCAGCACGAGATCATCGACCAGCTGCTGGTAGCCCTGCTGGCCGGCGGGCACTGCCTATTAGTGGGCGTACCCGGGTTGGCCAAGACCACGCTGATCCATGCGCTCGCCCAGACCCTGGACCTGTCTTTCGGGCGCATCCAGTTCACCCCGGATCTGATGCCCTCGGACATCACCGGCACCGAGGTCCTGGAAGAGGACCCGCAGACCGGCCGCAAGGGGTTCCGCTTCGTGCGCGGTCCAGTCTTCGCGCACATTGTGCTGGCCGACGAAATCAACCGTACCCCGCCCAAGACCCAGGCGGCGTTGCTGCAGGCGATGCAGGAGCACGCGGTCACCGCGGGCGCTCAGACCCTGCCGCTGGGCGAACCTTTCTTCGTGCTGGCAACCCAGAACCCTATCGAGCAGGAAGGGACCTATCCCCTGCCGGAAGCCCAACTCGACCGCTTCATCTTCGAGCTCTGGGTGGACTACCCCAGCGCCGACGAAGAGGCCCAGATCGTGCGCGCCACGACCTCGGCCGTACGCGGCGAACCCAAACGGGTGCTGGGTGCCGCCGAACTGGTCGAGCTGCAACAGCTGGTGCGGCGCGTGCCGGTGGCGGACCATGTGGTCCGCTACGCGGTGCAACTGGTGCGCGCCTCGCGCCCGGCCGAACCCACGGCTCCGGACTATGTCCGCCAGCTGGTGCGCTGGGGGGCCGGGCCACGAGCGTCCCAGTACCTGGTCCTGGCAGGCAAGGCCCGCGCGGTCCTGGACGGGCGCTTCACCGTGTCCATCGACGACATCCGCGCCGCTGCCATGCCCGTGCTGCGCCACCGTCTGCTGGTGAACTTCCATGCCGAGGCCGACAACATCGGCGCGCCACAGCTGGTGGACCGCCTGCTGCAGGACATCCGACCTGAAGGCGCGCGCGGGTGACGGCCGCAGCGCCGCGCGGCGACCTTAGTCCCGAGGCCATCTCCCGCCTGTCGCGACTCGACCTGGTGGCGCGGTTGGTAGTCGAGGGGTTCATTACCGGGCTGCATCGCAGCCCGTACCACGGGTTCTCGGTCGAGTTCTCCGAACACCGGCCTTACCTGCCCGGCGACTCGCTACGCCACCTGGACTGGAAGGCATACGCCAAGTCGGGCCGTCCGGTCATCAAGCAGTACGAGGAAGAGACCAACCTGCGGGCCTACCTGCTGGTAGACACCAGCGGTTCCATGGCCTATGCCGCTGGAGGCCCGTGGAGCAAGTTCCGCTATGCGGCGGCCCTGGCGGCGGCGCTGGCCCATCTCCTGCTGCGCCAGCGCGACGCGGTAGGCCTGGCGCTCTTCCGCGAACACATCGACACCCTGGTGCCGCCCCGGTCGCTGCCCAGTCACCTGCAGGTTCTGCTGCGCGCCATCGAGCAGACGCAGCCGGCGGCTGACACGGGCATTGCCCAGGCCTTCCTGGAGCTGGCCGAGCGGATCACTCGCCGCGGCCTGGTGGTGGTGCTGTCTGACTTGCTCGATGACCCCGGCCAGGTGCTGCAGGGGCTGAAATACCTGCGCCACCGCGGTCACGAGGTCATCGTCTTCCAGATCCTCGACCCGCGCGAGCGCGATCTGGAACTGGGCCACCAGGCGCGGTTCTTCGACCTGGAGGCACCCGCGCAGGTGCTGTCGACGCAACCCGGGCACCTGCGCGTTGAATACCAGGCGATGATGGCCGACCTGGTGCGGCAGTACCGGCAAGGGTGCGCCGACGCGCGCATCGACTATGCCCTGCTGGACACCACCACACCCTTTGACCAGGCCCTGTCACACTACCTCGTCCGTCGCCAGCGCCTCGGCTGAACCACACCGCGTACGCCGCCGCCCGGGGCCCGCAGGGCCCCGGTCACGGCGGGTCGGCCGCGGGGCGCCGGCCGCTGGAGGCAATCTTGACTTTCTTGTCCAGTTTACCTAGGTTCTGCGTTGTCAGCCCGGACGATCAGGTCCTTGCGGCCAGGGGAGCACCACGATGAGCGGCAGCGGCAACGACAACGACAGGGCCCATGGGGCCCCCACCCTCGAAGAGCTGGCCAATCGCGAGTACCAGTGGGGTTTCGTCACCGATATCGAGTCCGACTCGGCGCCGCCGGGCCTGTCGGAGGACATAATCCGCTTCATCTCAGCCCGCAAGCGGGAGCCAGCTTTCATGCTGGAATGGCGCTTGAAGGCGTACCGGCAGTGGCTGCGCATGGAGGACCCGACGCGCCGGCCCGAAGCGCAGCGATGGGCCCGGGTGTACTATCCTGACATCGACTACCAGAGCATCGTCTACTATTCGGCCCCGCGCCGCAAACCAGGCCCTGAGTCCCTGGCGGACGTGGATCCAGAGCTGCTGCGCACCTATGAGAAACTGGGCATCCCACTGTCTGAACAGCAGATGCTGGCCGGGATCGCCGTGGATGCCGTCTTCGACTCGGTGTCGGTGGCCACCACCTTCAAGAGCAAGCTGGCGGAGTTGGGCATCATCTTCTGCTCATTTTCCGACGCAGTGCAGAACCACCCGGAGCTGGTGCGCCAGTACCTGGGGTCGGTGGTGCCCTATTCCGACAACTACTTCGCCACGCTCAACTCGGCCGTCTTCAGCGACGGGTCTTTCGTGTACATCCCCAAGGGCGTCCGTTGCCCCATGGAGCTGTCGACCTATTTCCGCATCAACGCAGCCAATACGGGCCAATTCGAGCGGACGCTGATCATCGCCGACGAGGGCAGTTACGTCAGTTACCTGGAAGGCTGCACCGCGCCTATCCGCGACGAGAATCAGCTGCACGCCGCGGTGGTGGAGCTGGTGGCCCTGGGTGATGCGACGATCAAATACTCGACCGTGCAGAATTGGTACCCGGGCGACGATGAGGGCCGAGGAGGCATCTTCAACTTCGTCACCAAGCGCGGTGCCTGTCGGGGCGCCAATTCGCGCATCTCGTGGACGCAGGTGGAGACCGGTTCGGCCATCACCTGGAAGTACCCCGGGTGCATTCTGCAGGGCGACAACTCGGTCGGCGAGTTCTACTCGGTAGCCCTGACCACCAAACGCCAGCAGGCGGACACTGGCACGAAAATGGTGCACCTGGGGCGCAACACCCGCAGTACCGTCGTCTCCAAGGGCATCTCGGCACAGCGTGGGCAGAACACCTACCGCGGTCTGGTGCGGGTCAACAAAGGCGCGGCCGGGGCGCGCAATTTCACCCAGTGCGATTCCATGCTCATCGGCAACCGCTGCGGCGCCCACACCTTCCCGGTGATCCAGGTGCACAACCCATCGGCGCGGGTGGAGCACGAGGCCACGACCTCGAAGATCGGTGACGACCAGATCTTCTACTGCAACCAGCGCGGCATTGCCACCGAGGACGCCGTGTCCATGATCGTCAACGGCTTCTGCAAGGAAGTGCTGGCCGAACTGCCCATGGAGTTCGCCGTCGAAGCCCAGAAGCTTCTGGGCGTGAGCCTGGAAGGCAGCGTCGGCTGAGCGTCAGCACCTGGCACCCCCGGAATTCCATCGTCGCGGTCGGCAGCACCTTTACTGCGAGGCACCCCATGCTCAAGATCAGCAACCTGCACGCCCGGGTGGGCGGCAACGAGATTCTCCGCGGCCTGGACCTGGAAGTCGGACCGGGCCAGGTACACGCTATCATGGGCCCGAACGGTTCGGGCAAGAGCACCCTGGCCGCAGTCTTGGCCGGCAGGGAGGGCTATGAGGTTACCGCCGGCGAGGTGCTGTACCAGGGCCGGGACCTGCTGGCCATGTCCCCGGAAGCGCGGGCTCGCGAAGGCGTCTTCCTGGCCTTTCAATACCCCATCGAGATACCCGGCGTCAACACAGCCTACTTCCTGCGCACCAGCCTGAATGAGGTGCGCAAGCATCGCGGCTTGCCCGAGCTGGACGCTTTCGACTTTCTGGCCCTGGTGAAGGAGAAGCTGCGTCTGGTGGAGATGGATCAGGGCTTCCTCAAGCGCTCGGTGAACGAAGGTTTCTCCGGCGGCGAGAAGAAACGTCACGAGGTACTGCAGATGGCGGTACTCGAACCGTCGCTGGCCATCCTGGACGAGACCGACTCGGGCCTGGACATCGATGCCCTGCGCGTAGTGGCCAACGGCGTCAACCAGCTGCACGGCCCGGACAAGGCCGCCATCGTGGTCACCCACTACCAACGGCTGCTCGACTACATCGTGCCGGACCGGGTCCATGTGCTCTACCGGGGTCGCATCGTACGCAGCGGCGACCGGGAATTGGCCCTGGAACTGGAGGAACGCGGTTACGACTGGCTCAAAGAAAACGGCGAGGCTACCGCGCAAGGAGCTGTCGATGGCCGCCGAGACTGAAGTCGTGGCCCGGTACGGCGATCACTTCGCCGCCCTGGAAACGCACTTGGGGCCGGCCACGGACTCGCCCCTGCACCAGCGCCGAAGGGAGGCATGGCAGCGATTCGCGGCCATGGGCTTCCCGCACTCGCGTGATGAAGACTGGCGACTGACGCGGTTGACCTCCCTGGCGCGGTCCGAGTTCGCCCCCAGCGCACACTCCGGCGCCGCGGCGGCTCGGCCGGCGACCGGAGCAGCCGAGCTGGATGGACCCAGCCTGGTGTTCGTGGACGGCGTGTTAGCCCCGGCGCTGTCTCGCCCGGCGGCTCCAGAGGGCGTCCGGGTGACGGAGCTGGCGCCAACCCTGGCCACCCGTCCCGAGCTGCTGGCTGAACTGGGTCAGCACGCAACCGAGGCGCAGCAGCCCTTCACGGCGCTGAACACCGCTTTCCTGTCCTCTGGCGCCCTGGTGGAGGTGGCGGCAGGCAGTCGCCTGGCAGAGCCCATCCACATTGTCTTTCTGGGCACCGATCGGCCCGATGCCGTGGTCTGCCACCCACGCGTATTCGTGCGCCTGGGCCCGGCCTCGCAGGCCACGATCGTGCAGACGTATCTGAGCCACGCGGGCGCGGCCCGGTGGACCAACGCCGTCAGCGAGGTGTGCCTCGGGCCAGGCGCCGAACTCGATCACTACTGCCTCCAGCAGGAAGGGCCGCAGGTTTTCCACCTGGCTGACCTGGCCGTGACCGCCGCGGCCGAGGCGCGTTTCTGCTCCACCAGTGTCGCCCTGGGTGGTGGCCTGTCACGACAGCGGGTGCGCACGGTATTGGCCGGTCCGGGTGTGGTATCGACGCTGCGCGGCCTGTACCTGGGCAGTGGCAGTCAGCACCTGGCGAACCACACTCTGGTCGAGCACCAGCAGCCCCACGGCGTCAGCCACCAGCTATACAAGGGCATTCTCGCCGACCAGGCCGAAGCGGTGTTCCGGGGCCGCATCCTGGTGCACCAGGCCGGGGCGCAGACCGATGCATACCAGTCCAACCGCAACCTGCTGCTGTCAGCTGAAGCCGAGGTGAACACCCAGCCGCAGTTGGAGATTTACGCCGACGAGGTGAAGTGCTCGCACGGCGCCACGGTGGGCCGGTTGGACGACGACGCCCTTTTCTACCTGCGCTCACGCGGGGTGGGCGAAGACCAGGCCCGACAGGTGCTGACCGGCGCCTTTGCCGGTGAAATCATCGACCCCGTGCGACCGGCAGCGCTGCGCGAGTACCTGGAGGCCCACGTCAGCGCGCGCCTGGCCCACGCCAGCGCCTGAGACGCGAACGCAGGCGGAAGGACGCCGAGATGAATCTGGAACCGCACGCCGGGCCCGCGGCGGCCCTGGACCGGGTGGACGTCGAGCGGGTCAGGCGCGACTTCCCCATCCTGCAGCAGCGCATCCGTGACCGACCGCTGGTGTACCTGGACAACGCCGCGACGACGCAGAAACCGCTGACCGTCATCTATGCGCTCCAGCGCTACTACACCGCCGAGAACGCCAACATTCACCGGGGCGTCCACTTCCTCAGCCAGCAGGGCACCTTTGCCTACGAGCGCAGCCGGGCCCGGCTGCGCCAGTTCATCAATGCCGGCGACAACCGCGAAGTCATCTTCGTCCGCGGCACCACCGAGGCGATCAACCTGGTGGCGCAGAGCTGGGGCCGCCGCTTCCTGCGCCCGGGCGACGAGATCGTCCTGTCGCACCTGGAGCACCACGCCAACATCGTCCCGTGGCAGATGATCGCCGCCGAGAGGGAGGCACGGATCCGGGTGGCCTCCATTGACGATCAGGGCGGTTTCCGCTTCGACGAATACGAGAAGCTCCTCAACGAACGAACGCGCATGGTTGCGGTGACCCATGCGTCCAACGCCTTGGGCACGGTGCTACCGGTGAAGGAGATCACCGCGGCAGCCCATCGCTGGGGCGCCAGGGTCCTGATCGACGGCGCCCAGTCCGTCCCCCACCTGGCAGTCGATGTGCGCGACCTCGACTGCGATTTCTACGCTTTTTCGGGCCACAAGGTCTTTGGCCCGACGGGCGTTGGGGTGCTGTACGGCAAGGAGGCCGTGCTCGAGGAGATGCCCCCGTATCAGACGGGGGGCGAAATGATCCGCTCGGTGAGTTTCGACAAGACGACCTTCAATGAGCTGCCGCACAAGTTTGAGGCCGGGACGCCGCACATTGCCGGCGGCATTGCCATGGAAGCGGCAGTTGACTACGTCAATGCCCTGGGCCGGGCGCGCATCGAGGCGTACGAAGCGCAGTTGCTGGTTTACGGCACCGAGGTTCTGAGCCAGGTGCCGGGACTCCGCCTGCTGGGCACGGCGGCCTCCAAGGTGGGTGTGCTGTCGTTCACCCTTGATGCGGCTCATCCCCACGATATTGGCACTATCCTGGACACCGAAGGCATCGCGATTCGCACGGGTCACCACTGCGCCCAGCCGGTCATGCAGCGCTTCGGTGTGCCCGCCACGGCCCGGGCTTCCCTGGCATTCTACAACACGCGCGAGGAATTGGACGCCCTGGCATCCGCCCTGCGCAAGGTAAACGAGGTGTTCCGCTGATGTCCGAATTGCGCGAGCTGTACCAACAGGTCATCCTGGACCACAACAAGGCACCGCGCAACTATGGCCGGCTGGCGGACGCCAACCGCCACCAGGAGGGCTTCAACCCCCTGTGCGGCGACCACGTGCATGTGTATCTGCACGTGGATGGCGAGACGATCCGCGACGTCAGCTTCGAGGGCGTCGGCTGCGCCATTTCACGGGCGTCGGCGTCGTTGATGACGGCCGCCGTCAAGGGGCAGACCGTCGCCGCCGCGCAGGAGCTGTTCGCCCGATTTCACGCCATGCTGATGTCGGGCCCGGACGCCCCGGTGGACGAGGAGGCCCTGGGCAAGATGGCCGTCTTCGCCGGCGTCCGGGAGTTCCCCATGCGGGTCAAGTGCGCCACGCTGGCTTGGCACACCGTGCGCGCCGCACTGGACGGCACTGCGGAGCCAGTGTCGACGGACTGACACGGGCAAGGCGAGGCCGCGCGCGACCGGCGGCCCCCAGCCTGCGGGTCAGCACCACGGCGGCGAGCGCTGGCCCGGTGTTGACTTGACCGGTGCGCTGGACTGCACCGCGGGCGCGCCTTCACTGCCAGCCGGTCGTTGCACCGCCACCGCCATGCCGGCGTCACAGGAGATCATCCATGAGTGAGAGAACGTACCCCGCAGATAGCCGCGAAGCACGGGTGGTGGAGGTCCTGCGCACCTGCTTCGATCCCGAGATCCCGGTGAACATCTACGAATTGGGGCTGATATACGACGTGTGCTGCCGCGATGAGCACACCGTTGACATCACCATGACACTGACCTCGCCCGCCTGCCCGGTAGCCGGGTCGCTGCCGCCCGAGATCGAGGACCGCGTTCGCGCCGAGGTGGAGGGCGTCGAACACGTACACGTGGAGGTGGTCTGGGATCCGCCCTGGAGCATCGACATGATGTCAGAAGCAGCCAAACTGCAGCTGGGGATGATGTGAACGCGGCCGGGGCACGGCGATGAAACTGAGCGCTCAGGAGGAATACGGACTGCGTTGCTTGTTGCAGTTGTCACGACACGAGCCGGGCATCAGCCTGACGATTCCCGAGATCAGCCAGGCCGAGGGCATCACCACGCACAACGTGGCCAAAATGCTGCGCCGGCTGCGCTGCGAGGGTTTCGTCGAGAGCGTGCGTGGCCAGCACGGCGGCTATGCCCTGGCGCGGCCGCCTCACGCCATCCGCGTGGCCGAGGTGCTCGACGCGCTCGGCGGCCGTCTGTACGACCCGGCCTTCTGCGACAACCACACCGGCGGCGAGGCCAACTGCGCCCATTCGGCGGCCGCCTGTTCGGTGCGCGCGCTGTGGGACCGCCTGCAGCGCGCCGTGGATCAGGCCTTGGGCCCGCTGACGCTGGCGGACCTGCAGGCACAGGGACTGACCGCGGAGCAACGGACCGAGTCCCGGGTGCGCCTGCGCATCGAGGGCATCTGAGATGCGTGCAAGGACCTGCTGATTCGTCCGAACCCCAACGGCGACAACGAATCGCCTTGCCTTGCACCCACTGCATCCGTATACTTCGGGCAAGTGGATCCAATTAACCACCACCACCACGGGAGAGGGGACCATGGAGAACGAACAGGCGGCGCCGAAGAAGAAGGCAGCGGCGAAGGCAGGCGCGGCACCGAAACCGGCGCCCGCCCCCAAGAAGGTGGCAGCGGCCAAGAAAGCCGCAGCACCCAAGGAAGCCGCGACCAAGAAGGCAGCCACGGCCAAGAAAGCCCCCGCGACCAAGAAGGCTGCGGCACCCAAGGAAGCCGCACCGAAGAAAGCCCCCGCAACCAGGAAGGCGGCCGCACCCAAGAAGGCGGCGGCGCCCAAGGAGGCCGCACCGAAGAAGGCCCCCGCCACCAAGAAAGCGGCCGCACCCAAGAAGGCGGCAGCCCCCAAGAAGACCCCGGCGCCCAAGAAAGCAGCCGCACCGAGGAAGGCCCCCGCCACGAAGAAGGCGGCAGCCCCGAGGAAAGCGGCAGCCCCGAAGAAAGCGGCAGCCTCGAAGAAGGCCGCGCCGCGCCGGAAGTCGGCGGCCAAGTAACCCCACGCATCCGGATCCGAACGTGAATGAGCGCCGTTTCCCGCCGGAAACGGCGCTCGTTTCGTGTGTGCCCCGGCTCTCTTGGCGTTGCCGCCGGGTGAGTGGCTCAGCTGCCCAGCAGATGGGCCCGCAGGCGATGATACGCCACCGGCGTGTAGTCCGGCAGCTGACTCTCCCGCAGGTCGAAGCCAAAGGCACGCTTGCTCAGCACGACGATGGGCGGTGCCTGGACGCGCTTGAAGTAACTCAGCCGTAGCTGACGCGCAACCCACTCCAGGTCATGGACCCAAGCCCGGGCATCGGCAAACCAGGCCTGGAAGCGCGCGGCCTCGTGCCAACCCAACCGCTCGAGCAACTGGCCGTCAGCGTACCACTGCAGCAGGTCAGCAGGATGACGGCGGTACTCGATGAGTTGTCGCAGAACGGCGTCGTGGTACCCGTACTTGATCGGGTCGCCGAGGCCTTTGGTAACGTCCTGCGCTGCCGATAACTCGGCGCTAGGTACAGTCTGGCCCGAGATCAAGTTCTCAGGTACCACTTCGGTGCCGAAGGTGTGTTCGTTCAGGAATCGCGCCAGCGCGATGACATCCGTCTTGTACAGGTCCGCGATGGGCGCGATGGCCCCATTGACGTCGCCGTACAGGGTGGCATAGCCCAGCGCCACCTCCGTCTTGTTGCCGTTGTTCGTGAACACGGCGCCGTACTGAGCCGCCATGGCCGGCAGGATGTCGGCACCGCGGATGCGAGCCTGGAGGTTCTCGTCGACCAGCGACGTGTAGCGGCCCGGTCCGGACGCGAACGCGGTCCGTTGGATCTTCGCGGCAAGGCTTTCGTACAGGTCCTGAATGGGCACGCTCAGGTGCTCGATGGCCAGCGCGCCGCACAGGCGGGCAGCGTTGTCGCGGGTGACGGCGGCGTTGAAGTGCGTGGGCATGTTGACTGCCTGGACGCGCTCGGGGCCGACGGCCAGGGTCAACAGACAGGCCACCAGGCTGGAGTCGATCCCGCCACTGACGCCGATCAGGTAGCGGGTCGCCTGGCCCCGAACGAAATCCAGGTGCCGGATGCCGGCAATCACCGCGTCGCGCACCGCCTCTAAGTGCGACTGGGGTGACGGCACCGGATCGTCACCGCGGGTCAGAACCAGTTGGTCGGCCCAGGGCCTGGCGCGACGAACGACGTGTGCCTGGGCGTCGTAGACACTGGTGTCGCCGTCGAACACGATGATGTTCTTGCCGTTGTTCTGCGCGCCCACCTGGTTGACGTACAGCAAGGGCACCGGCGAACGGCGCAGGGTCTGGGCCACCACACGATGCCGTTTGGCGGACTTTTGCCAGGTCCATGGCGATGACGACAGGTTGATGACGGCCTGCGCCTGGCGCTGGTGGAAGAGTTGGAGCGTGTCAACGGCTTCGCCCTGACACCGGTAGTCATCGCACCACAGGTCCTCACACAGCTGGACGCCGAAAGCGAACTGCCCGCCGTCCGACCGGGGCACCACAAAGGGAACCACCCAGTCCGCCAGCGGCCGCGCCTCCTCGGCGGCCAACTGCCGCAGCGAGAAGAAGTGCCGGTCGTCGTCGAAGAAACGGTAATTCGGATGGAGCGTCTTGGGGTGCGTTCCGACGGGCAGACCCGGCGGCAGGCCCGGGCGGTCGACGTACTGGCAATCGCGACAGACCCACACCGCGTTGTATTTGCGCAGCCGGCCGTCCTGATGGACGCGTCGTGGATCAACGGCCACATTGCCGAAGACCACGGTGATGGCCTCGCTGAGCAGGCGCACCTGGTCGCTGTACGCGGCGAAATCGAGGACCAGGGCGTCGACTTCCCAGAGATCGCCAATGATGTAACCGGTCAGGCACATCTCGGGGAAAGCGATCAACTCGGCGCCGGCCCTGCGGGCTTCGTCGATGCGCGCCGCCATGCGCTCCAGGTTGAGATCCGGACGGCCCGGCTGCACCTCCATCTGTGCCAGCGCCATCGCCGGCAGGCGCGCCACCTCGGTCACGGCGCCGCCTGCCACTGCCGGTCCCAAAGGCCTTCGCGCACCACCGTGCCATCGGCGTGGGCCACCAGGTAGTCAGGCCACCCGCGCGGCAGGTGGGGCAGCGCCTCGTAGGCAGCCGCACTGGTTGGCGCCAGCACGCCCAGACGCTGACTCGGCTGGCGCGGGTTGGGGCAGGTGAAAGCCACCAGCAGATCGCGGCCGGACTCCACCTTCCCGGCCACGGTGACCCGGTCCTCGCCGAAGGCCACCGGCAGGCGGGACGCCAAGGAGGCCAGCACCGTATTGGTCGACGGCGTGCCGATCAACAGCAGGTTGGCCTGGTGCCAGGCCTCCGGCCGGAAGGCCGTATCGGGTACCGCGGGCAGCACCAGGTCAACGGAAGGTGGCATGGGCTGTTGGGCCAGGCGCCGCGCGGCCTCGTTCTCCGCCTGACTGCCACCGGTGCCGTAGACCCGCACGTGCCAGCTGGAGGTCACCCAATCCAAACCGCCCACGGGCAGCAGGGGCACGGGCTTGGGGTCCGGCTCGACGCGGAAACCGGACGCCTCGCACACCAGGGCAACCGGGCGATGCGCCTGCGACGCGGTGATGGGGCACAGGGCACCGTCGACATCGATGGCAACGCCTGCCCCGCCATCGACGAGGGCAGGGCCCAGGTCCAGCCGCAGACGGGCAACGTTTTCGGTACGCACGCGAACGGTGTCCGGAGCGATGACCTCGGCCACGACGCGGCCAGGGATGTAGGGCTCGATGAGGTCCTCGACGGTGACCCAGTAGGCGTGGCCGTAACGCTCCGGATGGGTGGTCGAGAAGGTGACGCGCCGCGGCCACCGTGGCCGACGGAAACCGGCAAACCACTCCAGCACGCGGCCGTCTGCGTAGGCCTGGTCCCAGGAGTTGTGGCCGACGCCAGGATATTCCTCGTAGGTCACGGCGTAACCCAGGCCCTGCAGCCGGTCGCGCAGTCGGCGCGAATGCTCGGCGGCAACGATGGAGTCTGCGCTGCCGTGGTAGAGCGCCACCGGGACGTGCCGTGCGTTCTCGGCAAAAGCAAGCGGGTTCTGGGCGTCCAGCAGGCGCTGGCGGATGGGCGACGGCAGGCCTGTGCCAGCCCACACACGCCAGTCGCTGGCGCCGCAGACCGCGGCGATAGCGGCGAAGCGGTCCGGGTACCGCAGTCCCAGGTGCAGGGTGCCCGCGCCGCCCATGGACAGGCCGGTCAGGTACACCCGATCGGTATCGACCGGACAGGCATGCTCAGCCTCGTCCACAACCCGCCAGACATCGTCTTCGCCGATGGGCTCGGTGTAGCCGATGTTGTCGCGGTCGTACGGCGCCACCACGACGAAACCCCGGTCGTTGGCCAACGCGCCGGGCCTGGCCGGCTGGCCCAGGGTCCGCCGCACCGCCTCCAGGGGATTGCTGCTGAAACCATGCAGCGCGACCACCAGGGGGTAACCGGCGGCCGGCGGTGCGCTGGCCGGAACCAGCAGCGCATAGGGCTGCAGACGCCCATCCAGTGGCGAGCGGTAGGCGCGCAGGCCCAGCCCGAGCCGACCGGCCAGGGGGTCCTGACCCGCAGCCACCCGTTCCGCGTCCGCGGCCACCGCGTCCAACTGGGTCTGCGCCGCCGCGGCCTCGCGCTCCAGCTCGGCCACCGAGGCGCACTGGTCCAGCAGGCGTCGGGCCTGTCCCAGGGCGAACAGCAGGCTGGGAACCGTACTCCTGCGGACGGCCCCGCCGACGGCGGAATCGGCTTCGGCCGCCAGCAGCGCCGCCTCGGTGCGGTGATACAGGGTTTCGAACTGGGTGAGATGACGAATCGACACAACCCCTTGCCAGGTGCCGATGTCCGCGCTCTGCTGCCGCACCCGCAGTACCAACCGGTAGTCGCCCGCTGCGAGGGCACCGGTGGGCCACAGCTCAAGACGCCCAGCGGACGCCCCCGGGGGTACGACCAGCGCCACCACTGACCCGGTGGCCAGGCCGCCATCGCCCGCCTGCCGCAGTTGGGCCTCGACCTTCAGGGAGTCGGGCCCGCTGACGGCTGGGCCGCCCAGCAGGACGGTGCAGTCCCAGGCGAGTTCCAGGGGCGCAACGTACAGCTGCCGCGGTGGCGCCAGTTGCAGGCGGCGCCCGGACGCCAGCGTCACCACGGCGCCGCGGGCCCACGCGGCCACATCGGTTTGGTGATGGAGCATGAACCACGCACCACCGCCGCCGGCCAGACCTCGAACCGCCAGACGCAACGGCTGCCCGGCGCGAACCGCAGTGCCGGGTAGCCACAGGTACATGACGCCATGGATGTCGCCGGCGAGATCGCGCCACGTCGGCTCGAAACGCAGCCGCGCCCCCACCCCTGACCAATCCGACGGCGTCTCGGTGGCACCGGTAGCGAATGCCACCACCGCGACATCGTTGACGCTGAGTTCCTGCTGGCCGCTCTGCTGCGACAACCCGCAGGCAAAGGCCAGCACCACGGTGTCACCGGCGCTGGTGGCGGGCAGGACCGCGGACTGCCAATGAACCGACTGGGAACCGTCCGTGGCGTACTCCCATGAACTAGCCACCTGGCCGCCACGTTGATCGGCGTACGTCCCCTGACGCGCGGCCGAGTCACACCGGGCAAAACCCTCTATGGCGAGGGGGGCCGCCGTCGCCGGGCGCAGCGCGCCGACAAGCAACAGGACCCAGCCCAGCAGTAACCAGGGGCGGCAGGGACGCCGGTACCCCGGGCGCGCCCACGCGGGCACGTCAACCGGCACGGGCCCGCGACCGGCGCAGCGGCAGCCAGGCGAGAACGCGCTGGATCTGCTGGTCCCAATACGCCCAGTCATGTGCCCCCGGCCCTTCTTCATACGTCAGCTCCAAGCCCAGTTCCGCCGCGTGGCGGCGGAAACGCACATTGTCAGCGTAGAGGAAATCCTCGGTACCGCAGCACTGGTACAGACGCGGCCGTCCCCGCTGCCGGCGGGCCAGCCTGGCCGCCAGATGGAACAGGTCCAGATCCGAGCCGCGCACCTGGCTGAGGTCACCGAAGGTATCGGCCAACTCAGCCGTCCATGGCCCCTGCACCTGCTCGACGGCGTTGGCCATGTCGAGGGCTCCAGACAGCGACGCTGCCGCCGCGTACTGGCCCGGGCATGCCAAGCCCAGGCGAAAGGCACCGTATCCACCCATGGACAGGCCAGCGACGAACCGGTCCGTGCGCGCGCTCGAAAGCGGGAACATAGCCTGTGCCACGGCTGGGAGCTCTTCGCTGACAAAGGTCCAGTACCGGGCTCCGTGGGCCATGTTGGTGTAGAAACTGCGGTTCACCGCCGGCATGACCACGGCGAGGCCCAGGGGCTCGGCGTAGCGCTCGATGGAAGTGCGCCGCTGCCAGATGGTGTGGTCATCGGAGAGCCCGTGCAGCAGGTACAGACACGGCAGGCGGTCGCCGCGCCGACAGGCCTCTTCCGGCAGAATGACGTCCATGGTGGCCGCCACCTGCAACGAGCTGGAATGGAAGTTACAGTGGATCAGCGCCATCGGGGTCCTCGTCGCGGGTCAGGTGGGTCCAGGCCAGGGTCACGCTGCCGGGAAGGGGGTAATCCCGGCGGTGAGAATAGCCACGTACCTGGCCCGCGACAAGGTTGGGTACCAAGGGCCAGGGACGGATCAGACCTCGGCTTCGACCCCACTGAACGGGATCCAGCTGCTCTTCTCCGTGCCGATTACGGTGCTGTACGAATGCAGCATACCGTGGTTCGAGGCCCGCAGCGAATACCAGTCGTAGGCGCGGGTGGCGGCCAGGCGGGCCCGGATCTCGTCGACCACCATCACGCTGCTCCGGCGCTCCGAGTGGATGCGGTGGATGAGGGCGATCTGGTCTTCGGTGTCAAGGAACGAATAGACCGGTGCCAGGGCGTGAGCGTCGACCAGGTCGACCAGATCCTCCGGGTACACCGGTTCGCGGGACTCCACTTCCAGGTCCATGACGCTGAGTTGCCCGAATAGACCACCCGGGTCGTCCGGGTCGGCCAGCGGATAGGTGGTGATGCAGGGAATCTGGATGCGGAACACCGCGCGCGCCTGCTCGTCCAGTGACGAGGCTTTGGCCGAGTAGGTGCACTGGTAGCAGACCAAGCATGGCTCGTTGGTGACCGGCGTCCTCTTCTCGACGAAATAAGGGTAGTCGAAATCGACGCGTACGGAAGTCGCTGAGAGCGCGCGCACGTAGTCGAAGATGTTCTGGCGCAGCGTGTCGGTGCCAATATAGGTGCGGTGCTGGTGCACGATCTGGACGAAGCGGTCGATCCAGCGAGCCTCGAACTCCTGCA
>CAITNQ010000051.1 GCA_903893785.1 uncultured Gemmatimonadota bacterium | reverse complement strand
GTGCCCCGGGATCAGGTCCCCCCCCTGCCGGAGGGCTCGTATTACGAGTTCGACCTGGTGGGCTGCTGTGTGGCCGACGAGACCGGGCAGGAGTTGGGGCGTGTGGTGGAGGTGCACCGCCTCCCGACCCTGGACGCGTACCACGTCGTGGGTGCGGCCGGTGAGTTCATGCTGCCGGCTGTCAATGACTTCGTCGTGTCCGTGGATATCGGCAACCGCCGGTTGGTGGTCCGGGGCGTGGACGAGTTGCTGGCCGCCGGATGAAGATCGAGGTAGTGACCCTGTTCCCGGAGTTCTTCTCCGGGCCGCTTTCGTGCAGTATGCTGGCCCGAGCCCGGCGCCAGGGTTTGCTCGACGTGGTGGTTCACGATCTGCGCGACCACGCCGATGATCCGCATCGTTCCGTCGACGACACACCCTACGGCGGCGGCGGCGGCATGGTGCTCAAGACAGGTCCGTTGACGAGGGCCTGGGACGCGTTGGACCTGGCGGGCGGCCACTGCGTGTACCTGACGGCCGATGGTCAACGCCTGGACCAGCGGATGGCGGTCCGGCTGTCGCTGCTCCCGCGGCTGGTAC
Source organism: uncultured Gemmatimonadota bacterium (assembly GCA_903893785.1). GTDB lineage: Bacteria > Latescibacterota > UBA2968 > UBA8231 > UBA8231 > CAITNQ01. The sequence goes on along the minus strand of CAITNQ010000051.1, from coordinate 4,154 downwards.
TGCTGTGCGGACACTACAAGGGGGTCGACGAGCGCTTCCGCCAGCACTGCATCACCGAGGAGATCTCCATCGGTGACTATGTGCTGACCGGCGGCGAACCGGCGGCCTTGGTGCTGATCGACGCCGTCACGCGACTGGTGCCGGGCGTCCTCGGCAATTTCGCCTCAGCCCTGGAGGACTCTTTCCAGGAGGGGCTCCTGGACTGCCCGTGGTACACCCGCCCGTTGGAGGCCCTGGGGCGTTGCGTGCCCGAGGTGCTGCTGGGCGGCAACCACGAAGAAATACGGCGCTGGCGCCGGCGTCAGGCCCTGCTGCGGACCCTGCAGCGACGCCCTGACCTGCTGGCGACGGCGGATCTTGACGACGACGAGCGTGCCTGGGTAGCCCGTGGATTGGGCCGTCCAGAGTCCTCGGCCGACAGGACAGCAGACGACGAAACCTAACGACAAGAGGTCAGTGCCATGGACATGAGCGTCATGCGGGAGCTCACCTCGGATCAGATCAAGACCGACCTGCCCGAGTTCGCTCCCGGCGACACCCTGCGCGTGCACGTGCGCGTGATCGAGGGCGAGAAAGAACGCATCCAGGTATTCGAGGGCGATGTGATCCAGCGTAAGGGCACGGGCATCCAGGCCACCGTGACCGTGCGCAAGATCACCCAGGGCGTGGCCGTGGAGCGGATCTTCCCGCTGCACTCGCCCCGTATCGCCCGCATCGAGAACATCCGTCGCGGCCGGGTGCGCCAAGCCCGGTTGTTCTACCTGCGCGGCCGCAAGGGCAAGGCCGCCCGCATCCGCGAACGCCGGAAGTCGTCATGAACGCCTTTTCCTTCCGCGACCTGCCGCTGGGCCCCAGGGGTCGGCGTCTGTTGCTGGCCGGCCTGGCCGCTATTGTGGTTGGTTATGCTCTGCTGCGGATTCCCCCGGCAACGGGTTTCACCTCCCTGACGCTGGCACCGTTGGTGCTGGTGGCGGGCTACTGCGTGTTGATCCCCGCCGCGCTGCTGGTCCGCGAGGACGAGCCCGAGGGCAACGGCAAACAGGGCCGCTGAGCGCCGGCCGGAGCCCCGCCAGCACGGCGAAAGAAGAAACGGCGCCTCAGCCCTCTGGCTTTGGCGCCGTTTTTGTGTGTAGCTTATGCTGGCTGAGCGCGGCCGGTCCGAGCACAACGGGTCGCCGACAGGCAGGTTGACGACCGTCGCGGCGGCACGGGCGGCGGCCCAGGACGTTTCCATCCAGGGCGGTGGGGCCACCATGCGCATACTGACTGCCGAAGACGACCCCAGCTCGCGGCTGGTGCTGGTCACCACGCTGGCCAAGTGGGGTTACGAGGTCATCTCGCGCGAGGACGGGCAAGCGGCCTGGGAGGTGCTCCAAGGGCCCAACCCACCGCAACTGGCCGTGTTGGACTGGATGATGCCGGGCCTGGACGGCATCGAGGTGTGCCGCCTGGTTCGCGAGAAGAACGAACTGCGTCACCTGTACCTGATCATCTTGACCGCCAGAGATGCCCCCGACGACATTGCCGAGGGGCTCAACGCCGGCGCTGACGACTACATCGTCAAACCCTTCAAGCGCAAGGAGCTTCAGGCACGGCTGCAGGTGGGCGCCCGGGTCGTACGGCTGCAGGCAGATCTGGCGCGCCGGGTGTACGAACTTGAAGAGGCCAACCGGCGCGAGCGGCACCTGCGCGGTCTCCTGCCCATCTGCTCCTACTGCAAGAAGATCCGTAACGACAGCAACTACTGGCAGCAGGTGGAGCAGTACATCGCCGAGAACTCGCAGGCAGCGTTCAGTCACGGCATCTGTCCCGACTGCTACCGGACCATTGTCCAACCGCAGCTGGACGCCCTTGACCAGAGCCGCAGCGCCGGGGCCAGGCAGGACAAGCCGCGCTGACCGCCCCGCGGCGACGCCAGGCCGAGCTGCCCCTGCCCCCCCACTACCCGGTTCGCGCTCACCACCTCGGTCCACTCAGGAGCTACCATGTCCGTACCTCGCGCCGAGCACCCTCGCCCGCAGTTCCAGCGTCGTGACTGGTTGACGCTCAACGGACGCTGGCAGTGCGCCTTCGACTTCGGTCTTTCCGGCGACCAGCGCGACTGGCCCAAGGGCCTGCCCACCAAAGCGGCGCTCCCCATCACCGTCCCCTTCTGCCCGGAAAGCCGGTTGTCGGGTGTGGCCCACACGGATTTCATCCCGGCGATCTGGTACCAGCGGTCCTTCGCCGTGCCGCCATCCTGGGCCGGGCAGCGCGTTCTGCTGCACTTCGGTGCCGTGGACTACGACTGCCGCGCCTGGATCAACGGCACGCTCGTCGGTCGGCACCTGGGCGGTGCGGCTTCATTCGATTTTGACGTCAGCGCCGCGCTGCAGCCGGGCACTAACCAACTGGTGGTGTGCGCGCTGGACGACCCGCGCAGTGGCCTCCAGCCGGGAGGCAAGCAGTCGTCAAGCTGGGCCTCGCACGGGTGCGTGTACACGCGAACCACGGGCATCTGGCAGACGGTGTGGTTGGAGGCGGTACCGACCACGCGCCTCCAGCAGGTGCGGATCGTCCCCGACGTGGAGGGCGGACGGTTGGTCGTGACGCCCGTTTTCCGCGGCCCGCTGGGCAAGCACCGCTTTCGGGCCACGCTGTTGGACGGCGACCGGCCGCTGACCACGGTCCATGCCGCGGCCGTCAACGGCGGCGCCGTGTCCCTGGTGGCGCCCGAGCCGCGGCTGTGGTCACCCGCCGACCCCTACCTGTACGACCTGCGGCTGGAGCTGCTCGACGGCGAGCAGGTGGTGGACACCGTGGCGTCGTACGCCGGCCTGCGTCAATTCAGCGTGGACGGCAATCGCGTGCTGCTCAACGGCCAGTCGATGTTCCTGCGCTTCGTCCTCGATCAGGGTTTCTATCCCGACGGGGTCTGGACCGCGCCCGACGACACGGACCTGCAGGGCGATATCACCCGTTCGCTGGCCGTGGGCTTCAATGGCGCCCGGCTGCACCAGAAGGTTTTCGAGGAGCGCTTCCACTACTGGGCCGACCGGCTGGGGTACCTCACCTGGGGTGAGTACTGCGACTGGGGCATGGACTTTGCCCAGCCCCAGAGCGTGCGCCACCAGCAGCGCGAATGGCGCGAGGTTGTCTGTCGCGACCTGAACCATCCGTCGATCCTGGCGTGGACCCCGTTTAACGAGACCGCAGGACACGCCCAAGCCAATGCCGAACGCCACCGGCGGGTTATTCAGGAGACCTGCGACCTCACCCGGGCCCTGGATCCGACCCGGCTGCTGAACGACGCCAGCGGCTATGTGCACGTCGATACGGATATCTTCACGGTCCACGACTACGACCAGGACGTGGCCGCCTTCCGGGAGCGCTACGCGCCGGTCGACCCGGCGCAGCCCGACAAGGCTTTTGTCTGCGCCGCGGATCGCTCGATCCCGTACACCGGGCAGCCCTATGTCGTCGACGAGTACGGCGGCACCTGGTGGGTCGATCCGGCCGAGCGTGAGGCCGCAGAGCAGACCAGCGGCTGGGGCTACGGCAACCGCCCGGCTTCCATCGAAGAGGTGTACGAGCGGCTCGAGGGGCTGACGGCCGTGCTCACCGGCCATCCGCAGATTGCCGGCTACACCTACACGCAGCTGACTGACGTCGAGCAGGAACGCAACGGGATCTACACCTACGACCGGCGGCCCAAGTTCGACGCGGCCCGTCTGCAGCGCGCTTTCGGCGCCCCGGCGGCCATCGAGAAGCGCTAACCCCCTGTGGCGCGGCGCGGCCACCGCGCGCGTCGGCCCACGCCAATGCCAGCGAGGTCAGTCCCATGCGCATCCTTGTTACCGGCGGAGCCGGTTACATTGGCAGCCACACCTGCGTCGAACTGCTGCGGGCCGGGCACGACGTTACCGTGGTCGACAATCTGTCCAACAGCAAAGAGGAGTCCTTGATCCGCGTCCAGCGGATTGCCGGTCGCACGCTGGCTTTCCACTGCGTAGACCTGGTGGACCGCGCCGGATTGGACCGCGTGTTGGCCGGCGCCGGTATTGACGCGGTGATCCATTTCGCCGGCTTGAAGGCGGTCGGCGAGTCCGTGGCCCAACCGTTGCGGTACTACCACAACAACATCACGGGCACGCTGGTACTGTGTGAGGCCATGG
>CAITNQ010000050.1 GCA_903893785.1 uncultured Gemmatimonadota bacterium | reverse complement strand
GCACCGCAGCCGATCGCGGATCATTCGCCGCTGCGGTCGGCTGCCGTTCGGTCTGGAACTGCCGCTGTGCCCACCGACCGGTCCGCAGGGGGCGCCGCCTCGTCGCTGGGACCTCGGCGCCAAACCCTTGACCCGGGCCCGGCGCCGTCGGCCGCGACATCGGCGACTACGCCTCCGGAGGTACCGCCGCCGACAACCACGGCACGCCGAGCGACCGCTGCTCCTGACGCTGCCAACCAGGAGCCGTCTGGCGAAGTAGCCGTTCAGCCACGTGAGATGACTAGAGTGAGCGCACCGCGCACGGACGCCCCCGTACCCGATCAGTCTACGCCGACCCAGCCTGCCGGACTCGGCGAGGGCCGGGTGACACCGCCTGTTGCGTCGCCACTGCCCTCCGCCCAGACGCCGCCGAACGCACCGGGCTTGGGTACCTCGGTGCCGGCAACGCATCTTGACAGGACGGGGGCCTCGCCGGCAGCGCCGGTGGTCCAGGAACCTCAGCCGGCCGCGGTTGGCGTGGACCCAACCGCGCCTGCAGCGCCTATGGCTCCTGACCCTGCCCAGCGGCATTCAGCCGCCCCCGCGCGTTCGGCCAAAGCGAAGAAGCCGTCCTCCGCGGCGCATGGCAAACCACCCGACAGCGGGTCTGCGCCACCTGACTTCCTCTCGTGGCTCCAGGACGGCGTCCGGCAGGTCAGTGCGCTGTTCGCGGACCGCGAACGGTTAGCGCAGCGGGTGGGGCCGATGGAGGCCGAGCTACAGCAACTGCAGGCCGCGTGCGCGGACGTCGAGGCGCAGCTGGCGGCTGCCCAGGACCATTCGCGGGCTCTGCGTGCCTCCTTTGCCGCGGCCGCGCAGCAGCATGAGGTCGAGGCGGCCGCGGCGCGCGCCAGATTTTCCGAGGTGACCGCCGAGTTGGGGCAGCAGCGGCAGGAGTTGAGTCGCGCCAAGCAGGACCTGTGCAGAGCGTGCGAAGATACGGACCACGCGGTGCAGACATCCAAATACGAGCTGTGGGGTCGCCTCAAGCCACGGCTTATCGAGGCGATGGATAGCAGCCTCGCAATCGACGATCTGCCCCCCGAGCAGGCCGTCCCGTTGCGTCGGTTGCGGGGCATCTACCAGGACTTGGTCGACTTGGGCGTGGTCCCGCCCGGCGAGAAGACCGACGCAGGCACGCCATGAGCGTGTTCGGCGTCGACTTCGGCACGACCAACACCCGCATCGCCGTGTTCGATGGCGCCAGACCGGTGGTGATTCCGGTGCGCGACGCCCGGGGGACGGCCTACACTATCCCCACCCGTGTCGCGTACCGAGGCGGCGAACCGATTGCCTTTGGGTACCAAGCCATGCAGCTGGCCGCCGACCCCACGGTCCACCTGCCACCGCCGATGAAGTGGCTCCTTGACCGGGAAGATCCGATCGATGTGGGTGGTCACCTACTGCAGCCACAGCGCATCGTGACCGACTTCCTCCGCTACCTGCGGGACGGCGTTGTCGGGCAGACAAAGTCCGTC
>CAITNQ010000049.1 GCA_903893785.1 uncultured Gemmatimonadota bacterium | reverse complement strand
GGCTGTCGCCGGCGGCGTGTTGGCCACGCGGGGCGAGATCACCGTGGGGCTGATCGCCACCTTCATCGCCTACGCGCGCCAACTCGGACGGCCACTGCACGAAATGGCGGCCATCTACAGCACCCTGATGGCAGCCGTGGCCGGGGCCGAACGCGTCTTCGCCGTGCTCGACGAAGGCGAGGAACCCGCTGACGCCGACGACGCCGTCGAGTTGCGGCAGCCGCGGGGCGAGGTGGAACTGCGCCAGGTCTCGTTCGGGTACCGGCCTGATGTGCGGGTGCTGCAGGGCATCTGCCTGCACGCCCCGGCAGGCAGCGTGACGGCCATCGTGGGCCGCACCGGCGCCGGCAAGACGACCATCGCCAACCTCCTGGCGCGGTTCTACGACCCGACCGAGGGGGCGGTGCTGATCGACGGCATTGACGCGCGAAGGTACCAGCGCGCCAGCCTCCGACGGGCCTTCGGTGTGGTGCTGCAGGACGGTTGGCTGTTCGCCGGGACCGTCCGCGATAACATTGCCTACGGCCGCCCGGACGCCACCGACGAGGAGATCCGCCAAGCCGCGGCGCTGGTGGGTGCCGACCGCGTCATCGAGCGCCTGCCGGCCGGGTACGACACGGCGTTGGCGGAGTCCGGCGGCAACCTGAGCCAAGGGCAGCGCCAGCTGATCGCCATCGCCCGCGCAGTGCTGACGGCGCCGGCCCTGTTAGTGCTCGACGAGGCGACCAGTTCGGTGGACGCCCGCACGGAACTGCGCATCCAGCAGGGCATGCTGAAGCTGCGTCAAGGCCGCACCAGTTTCCTGATCGCCCATCGCCTGTCAACTATCCGCGACGCGGACCTGGTGGTGGTGGTCGAGGGAGGCGCCATCGTGGAACGTGGCAGCCCGGATGAACTGCGCCGCCGCGACGGCTACTACCAGCGCCTGTACCAGACCCAACAGGGCGGCGTGGCCATCTGAGGACCGCGCTGCCAGCCACGCCGGGGGCGGTGGGGCGGCGCCGCGCTGCCGGCAGACCTGCCGCCGCCACCGGCAACGGCCAGCGCACCCATGGACCAGGGCCGCGGTCCGCCCGGCGGCCGACTCGGTAAGGGCCGCAGCAGCGCCCCCCGCAGCCGCGGCCGGCGAAGCGTCAGCCGCCGCCGGCCCGCGAGTCAGCCGGCAGCTGACGCGCCCTGCCGGTCATGGGCACGAAGGACACGGCCAGGGAACGGTGCTCGCAGAAGCTGTCGCCGCAGCGCGTGATGACCATCAGGTCCTGCACGCTCTCGCCCACCGGGGCCACCAGGCGGCCGCCGTCCCGCAGCTGCGCCAGCAGAGGAGCGGGCAGGCAAGGTGCCGCGGCCGCCACCAGGATGGCGTCGTACGGGGCCGCGGCAGGCCAGCCGTGGTAGCCGTCGCCGGTGTGGACCTCGACGTTGCCGTACCCCAGCTGCACCAGGCGGGCGGTGGCAACGTGGGCCAGCTCGCCGATGATCTCGAGGCTGCAGACCCGGGCCGCCAACTCGGCCAGCACCGCCGTCTGGTAGCCACAGCCCGTCCCCACCTCAAGCACGCACTCACCGCCCGTCAGCTGAAGCGCCGCGGTCATGTACGCGACCACATAGGGCTGCGAGATGGTCTGGCCGTGGCCGATGGGCAGCGGGCAGTCGTCGTAGGCCTGCGCCTGCCGCTCGGGGTCGACGAAGGCATGCCGCGGCACGCGCCGCAGAGCACCGCAGGTGGCGGCATCACTCACGCCGCGGGCTTCGATGGTTCTGGCGACCATCGCCTCGCGCTCGGCGAGGCGGGCACCGAAGGCACTGATCAGTGACATCGCCGTTCCCACGATCCAAGCCCAAGGCCCGGCCCGGACGGCAGCTTGACGCGCGCTGGACTAGCCGCCTTCGTCTTGGGTGTACGGGACGGTCCTCGGACGGCCATACCAGGGGGTCATAATGGGTAGCATCTATGAAGAAATCGGTTTACGGCCAGTGATCAATGCCTCGGGTAGCATGACGTACCTGGGCGGTTCCTTGATGGCCCCGGAGGTGGTCGAGGCCATGGATCGTGCCGCTCGCCAGTTCGTGTTCATCGAGGAACTGATCGCCTGGGCTGGCCGCGAGGTCGCCCTGCTGGCGGGAGTACCCGCCGCCCACATCACCACCGGTTCGGCGGGCGGCCTGCTGCTGGCCACCGCGGCGTGCCTCACCGGCACGGACCGCCGTCGGATGTTGCAGTTGCCCGATACCCAGGGAAGCCCGAACGAGGTCGTGGTGCAGCGCCGGCACCGGATCAGCTTCGACCAGGCAGTCCGCACTGCGGGGGCCAGGCTGGTTGAGGCCGGCGACAGCACGGGCTGCACGACGGCGCAGCTGCAGGCGGCCTTGGGCCCCCAGACGGCGGCGGTGCTGTATGTCGACCTGCACCCGACGCCATTGCTCACACTTGCCGAGGTGGTGCAGCTGGCCCATGCGCGCGGCGTGCCGGTCATCGTCGACGCCGCCGCCGAGCTGCCGCCGGCCGCTAACCTGAGCGCCCTGGTGCAGCAGGGCGCCGACCTGGTCATCTTCAGCGGCGGCAAGGACATTGCCGGCCCGAACGACTCCGGTATCCTGTGCGGCCGGGTGGACCTGGTGCAAGCCGCGGCCATGCAGTCGTTCCCCAATGCCGGCATCGGACGGCCGCTCAAGGTAAGCAAGGAGCAGATCATTGGCCTGGTGTGGGCCCTGCGCCGCTGGACCGGCCTGGATCACGAGGCGCGGGTGCGCGGGTGGCAGGCGCAGGCCGAGAACCTGCGTCAGGCGCTGCAGGGGTTGCCCGGCGTGCAGGCTGAGGTGGCCGTGCCGACCAGCGGGCCGCGGCCGCTCATCGTGCCCAAGGTGAGGGTCACGTGGACAGATGCCAGTTTGAGTGCCGACGCAGCCGCCGATGCCCTGGCCGCCGGCCATCCGGCGGTGGTGGTGGCGGAAGATCCGCGGAACCGCGCACTCTGGCTCAACCCGCAGCACCTCGAACCCGGGCAGGAGCAACTGGTCGTCGACGCTGTGCGGCGGCTGTTTGAGTCACGCTGAGCCCGGACAGGCGCGGCTTGCCCGCGCGGGTCGCCGGGCCCGCGCGGGCGGCCAGGTTCGCGTCGAGCGCCCGGCGCCCGCGGCTCAGACCGGGGCTTCCATGGCGCGGCACAGCCAACCGCGACCGGCCAGTGCCGTGATCTGGCAACCGTCCACCGACGTCGATCCGGCCTTTGCCAGCTGCTGGCCCACCTGTCGCCACTCCGCCCCGTGGTCTCCGTCGTAGCGCGCCCGGGCAGCCGCGTTCATGGCCGCAAGCACACCGCTAGCGCTGACCAGGAAAACCGGTTCGGCGCAGCCATCCATGAGCGTCAGCAGCGCGGCGCGGTCGAGCTCGGCCAGTTCCTGCCGGGCCACGGCGGCGCGCGGCCAGTGTTCGTCGAGCAGGCGGTTCAGCGCTTCACCCATGCGCTCGAACTCGGGCGAACGGCGGCCTGCTGCCCAGCGCCGGTACCGGTCGCCCTGCGCCAGCGAAGCAAGCAGACCGTGCATCTCGGTTACCGGCGCCAGCAGGCGGCGCTGGAGTCGCGTCGCCGCCAGCAGGCTGAGCGTCAGCGTGCACAGGCTGAGCAGGACGACCGCCCACGCTCCCCCGCCGCTGAGGCGTCGGGCACGGGTGCTAGCCCGGGCAATCAACCCGCGGCGTGCCTCGCCCAGCTGCTGCAGCTGCTGCACCACACGCTGCCGCGCGGTGTCATCGCCCGTCAGGGCCTGTTCGTGCCCGGCGACCACCGCGTCCAACAGTGCCTGGCCCTCAACATCGGTCACCACTGCCTGCGCCTGCGAGAGCGCATGGCCGAACGCCTCCAGACGCTCTTCTGTCGACAGCCCATCGGCCGCCATTGCGGCCAGCATATCCTGAACGGCCATGAGAGCCGTCAACGGCCCGCTCTCGGTCCGTTCCACGGCCGGGCCCACTCGCCCCAGGAGCCTGACGGCACCAAAGGCCAGAACCATCTGCATGGCCACCAGCACGCCCACCCACAGGCGGAGTTCGCGGCTGGCCTGCATCACAGTTTCTCCATCAGGCGCTGTGCCGCCGCAGTCGAGGCAACAATGACAATGATATCGTCCTCGCGGATGGGGTCCCGCGGGTCCGGCATCTGCAGGTGACCCCGCCCGGCTACCGTCCGGCGCGT